>NZ_CP059297.1:2320912-2679550 GCF_017795885.1 Brevundimonas sp. AJA228-03
CTCGCCCCCGGCCGGACCGGGGCCAACCGGACGGGCCGGCCCTTCACCGGCGACGGGGCGGGCGTCATTCTGTACGAGACGCTGATCCGGACCGGCTTCGCCACTGGCACCTATGACGCCCGTCCGGACGACGGCCTGACGCTGGTCGACTGCATGATCACCAATGCCGTCCGCTGCGCCCCGCCCCAGAACAAGCCCCTCCCGATCGAGGAGGCGACCTGTCGCCCGTTCCTCAAGGCCCGGCTGGACGCCCTGTCCCGGCTGAGGGTCATCGTGACCCTGGGCGACGTCTCGCGCCGCAGCGTGCTGAAGGCCATGGGCCTTCCGGCCTCGGCCATGGCGTCGGGCCACGGCATGGAGGCCGAAATCGGCGGCTATACCCTGCTGAACAGCTATCACTGCTCGCGGCTCAACACGAACACCGGCCGCCTGACGCCGGCGATGTTCGAGGCGATCTTCCGGCGCGCCCGCACCCTCATCGACAGCCGCTGACTCACCTCTCCTGACGGGCGACTGTTGTTCGCCGGACACACGAATCAGGACCGTTCGGGTGTATGAAAACCGGGCGGAACATCTCCGCACAGCTTGCGTTGGATCCATGCCTTGGGAGGGGCAGACCATGCGTAACAGGCCTTCGCTTTTCACCGCCGCCGAACGCCGGATCGGACTGCTGGCCCTGCTCGCGGCCATCGTCCTGACCCTGACGATCATGGTCGCGGAACGCGCCCTCGCGCCGTCGCTGGGAATCTACGGGACCAGCGCCCCGACGCTGACCGCGCCGAACGTCGTCGACGCCCGACCGCTGAGCCGCGCCGCCTGATCTAGCCGCGGTCGCGCAGCAGCCGGGCCTTGTCTCTGGCCCAGTCGCGGTCGGCCGAGGCCTCGCGCTTGTCGTGCAGCTTCTTGCCCTTGGCCAGGGCGATCTCCAGCTTGGCCTTGCCGTCGTCGTTCAGATACAGCTTCAGCGGAATGATCGTCTGGCCGTCCTTCTGCACCGCCCCGATCAGCCGGTCGATCTGCTTTCTGTGCAGCAACAGCTTCCGGGGCCGACGCGGCTCGTGGTTGAACCGGTTGGCCTGCACATAGGGCGGGATGTCGGCGTTGATCAGCACGATCTCGCGCCCCTCCACCGCCGCATAGCTCTCGGCGATATTGGCCCGCCCCATCCGCAGCGCCTTGATCTCTGTGCCCAGCAGCATGATCCCGGCCTCGATATTGTCCTCGAGGAAATAGTCGAAGCGGGCACGGCGGTTCTCGGCGATCACCTTGGCCTTGGTAATGGGGGCCCTGGTCGCGGCCGCGGCCTTCTCTTTGGACGTCGCCATCAGCCGATTCCGGCCGCGGACAGGGCCGCATCGACGACCGCGCGCGCCTCGGCCGACGTGGGCACCAGGGGCAGGCGCACCTCTTCGCCGCACAGCCCCAGCGTCGCCAGCGCATATTTGGTCGGCGACGGCGACGCGTCGGCGAACAGACCCTTGTGAAGCCCGATCAGCCGATCCTGCCACGACCGGGCGCTCGCCAGGTCCCCGGCCTGAAGCGCGCCGTACAGCGCCACCATCGCGTCCGGCGCGACGTTCGACACCACCGAGATCACACCGTGCCCGCCATGGGCCAGATAGCCGAGGCAGCTGGCGTCATCGCCCGAGATCAGGTCGAACTGGCCCGTGATATTGGCACGCATCCAGCTGACCCGCCCCATGTCGCCGGTCGCGTCCTTGATCCCGACGATGTTCGGATGACCGGCCAGTTCGGCCACCGTCGAATCCGCCAGATCGACGCCCGTCCGGCCTGGCACATTGTACAGCAACAGCGGCAGCTGGACGGCATCGGCGATGGCCTCGAAATGCGCCTTCAGACCCGCCTGCGACGGCCGGTTGTAGTAGGGTGTGACGACCAGGGCACCGTCGGCCCCGACGGTCTTGGCATGGCGCACCATCCCGATCGCCTTGTCGGTCGAGGACGATCCCGCGCCCGCGATCACCCGCACACGCCCGGCGGCGACGCGCACGCACAGCTCGACCACCTGCCTGTGCTCTTGCGACGACAGGCTGGCGCTTTCGCCTGTGGTGCCCATCGGCACGACGCCATGAACTCCGGCAGCGATCTGGCGTTCCAGCAGGGCCTCGAATGCGGCTTCGTCCACGTTTCCGTCACGAAGTGGTGTGATCAGGGCGGTGATCACGCCCTTGAACAAGGGGGCGGTCATTGAAACAAGAATACCTTGCGTGGGGATGGGCGGCAGGCGCCTGAAACGAGACGCGAGAGGGTAGGTTGCCGGGGTCGAACCCGCAACCGGGATGAATGGGGATCGGACATATCATGCTTGCGACCACCCTGGCGGCCGTTCTGGCCGTTCTCGCGCCGATTCCGCAGACCGCCGACCTGAACCGCCAGCCGCCCCTGGGCACGCCCTCCGCCTCGAGCGACGCCTATCAGCCGGGCATTCTGAGCCAGGCCGACGTGGCCCTGTTCCGCCAGGGTCTGACCGCCGCCCGCGCCCGCGACGTGATCGGTGCGCGCAACGCCATCTCCGGCATCGGCGACGGCACGGCCAGAAAGCTGGTCGAATGGGCCCTGGTCGATACCTCCGCCGATCAGCTGTCCTTCACCGAACTGGCCCGGGACAAGACCGCCCTGGCCGGCTGGCCCCGGGCCGAGAGCCGGATCGCGGCGGGCGAACGGGCGCTGGACCGCGCCGGCATGGGGACCGACGCCGCCCTGGCCTATTTCGCCTCGGACCGGCCGACCACCGTCGAGGGGGCCATCGCCCTGGCCGATGCGCTGGACCAGCGCGGTCGCGGGGACGAATCCCGCCTGCTGATCCAGGAATGGTGGCAGACCCAGTCCTTCGACGTGGCGAACCAGACCCGCATCCTGGCCCGCTGGGGTTCCGCCCTGAAGCAGCGGGATCACGAGGCGCGGCTGAACATGCTGCTCGTCGGCCCGCACGGCCCGGCCACGCGGGCCATGATCGCCCTCGTCTCGCCCGAGCGACAGACCATCGCCAATGCCGTCCTGTCGCTGCGCAGCGCCTATGGCGGCGATGCGATCGTGGCCAGTCTGTCGCCGTCGCAGGCGATGGATTCCAATGTCGTGCTGGAGCGGGTCCGCATCCTGCGCGCGGCCGGTCGTCAGACCGAGGGCTTCCCCCTGCTGTCGGCCCTGCCCCCCTCGCCGCTGAATCCGGATTCCCAGGCCACGCTGTGGTCCGAGCGCCGCAACTATTTCCTCGATGCCCTTGAGCGCCGCGAATGGCGCGCCGCCTATGACGCGATGGCGGGACACGGCTTCCCGTCCGGCGAAAAGAAGGTCGATGCCGAGTTCTTCGCCGGCTGGGTCGCCCTGACCAAAATCGGCGATCCGACGACCGCCGCCCGCCATTTCGAGACCCTGCGCCAGGCGTCACAGACCCCGATCACCCAGGGCCGCGCCCTCTACTGGCTGGGCCGCGCGGCCGAGGCCCGGGGCGACCAGGCAGGGGCCCGGACCTTCTACCAGGAGGGGGCCCGTCACATTCAGACCTTCTACGGCCAGCTGGCCGCCGAGAAGGCCGGGATCACGACCCTGACCCTGCCCGCCGATCCCGTCATCACGCAGAATGACGCGGCTGCCTTCGAGGCCAACGAGGTCGTCCGGGCCGCCCGCATCCTGGGCGAGGCCGGCGAGATGAGCCTGTTCCGGGTCTTCGCCTACCAGCTGGACGACACCCTGCCCGGCGCGACCGATCTGGCCCAGCTGATGGACCTGTCGCGCGGCTACGGCGACGGCTTCGGGGCCATGATGGTCGGCCGAACCGCCAGCCAGCGCGGCTATCTGATGCCCGAGCGCCAGTATCCGATCCGCATACCGCCGGTCGTGGCCGGGGCCGCCCCGCTGGAGTTCACCCTGGCCATCACGCGTCAGGAATCCAGCTTCGACCCCCGCGCCCGCTCGGGTGCCGACGCCCGCGGCATGATGCAGTTCCTGCCCTCGACCGCCTCGGGCGTGGCTCGGCGTCTGGGCATGCCCTGGTCGTCCGAGCGGCTGTGGGACCCGGACTACAACATGACCCTGGGCAGCTATCACCTCGGCGAACTGATGAGCCAGTTTTCGGGCTCCATGCTGCTGACCACCGTCGGCTATAACGCAGGCCCTGCCCGACCACTGCAGTGGACGGCGCGGTGCGGTGATCCGCGCGGTGGCGTCGCCGGGGGCGGCGTGGACCCGGCCGATTTCATCGAATGCGCCCCCTTCACCGAGACGCGCAACTACATGATGCGGGTGATGGAAAACATGTCGGTCTACAAGGCCCGGCTGAACGGCGGTTCCGCCCCCCTGAACCTCTCGCGCGACATCGCGGCGGGCTACAACGGGCCGCGACCGTATCAATAGGTCACCCCAAGGCCCTTGGGCGGCCCTCAGGGCCTCAGCAGGCCCGCGATCAGCGCATCGATCATCGACCGTGACAGGGCCTCGCGGCCGACCCAGTCGAAGTAAGGTTTGGTGATCATCAGGGAGACGACGCCGTGTGCGCCGGCCCAGAGCGTCTGG
The DNA here is from genome assembly GCF_017795885.1 of Brevundimonas sp. AJA228-03. Classification (NCBI taxonomy): domain Bacteria; kingdom Pseudomonadati; phylum Pseudomonadota; class Alphaproteobacteria; order Caulobacterales; family Caulobacteraceae; genus Brevundimonas; species Brevundimonas sp. AJA228-03. Next base: position 2,325,446 of record NZ_CP059297.1, read on the forward strand.
GCCGCGGTGCGCGGATCGCCCCTCAGATGCCCCTGTGCGGCCATATCGCCGACCACTGCCTCGAACGCGCGATAGAGCTCCCCGCCCAGGTTCTGGGCCGCCGTCTGCGCGCCGTCGCGCGCCTCGACCGGGCGGGTCAGATAGGTCAGGCGATAGGCATTGGGATTGTCGAACCCGAAGGCGACATAGGCTTCCAGCAGCCGCCGCAGACGCAGCTCCGGCGGTCCGGGCTCATCCATCACGGCCTCGTTCATGGCCTGAAGCCGCGCGAACGCGACACGACAGATCTCGTGCAGGATCTCCGACTTCTCGGAAAAATGCATGTAGAGCGCCGTCGACGACAGGCCGACCTCATCGGCGATCCGCCGGATCGTGGCCCCCTCATAGCCGACCTCCACGAAGATGCGTTCGGCGGCTTCCAGGATTTCGGCACGCCGGGCATGGCCCTCGCCCTTGGGCTTGCGCGCACCCTTGACCGGCCCCGCTGAAGACATCGTCGGCAGTTCCGGCACGCGAACAACTCCATCCACGGCGCGACGCCGCCGTGCTGGAATAGCGGCAATCCCTTCGTCATGCCAACGCCTTGCCCGACACGGGCTTGCCGCCTAGGGTTGTCGGGCAACCTGCGGTTGGCGACCTTGAACACTTTGGCGCATCGCTTCGAGGAATGGGCAAGCCGTCGAAGCCTGACCGGGCTTCAGGCCGGCGTCCTGCTGGCGACACTGGTGGCTGCCGGCGCCGGAATACGCCTGGCCCCTGAAGCGACCGGGGCCATCCTGATCCGCAGTGCGCACCTGGCCTTCGTGCTTGTCGCCCTCTGGCGGGTCTTGCTGATCGTGGTGCCACGGCCTGCGCCGGGCACCCTGGCGCGGGGGCCGGACCTTCCCCGCTACACCATCCTGGTGGCCCTGCTGGACGAGGCATCGGTGATCGACCAGCTGGTCGAACGCCTGTCCAGGATCGACTATCCCCCGGATCGACTGGAGGCCTTCCTGGTGCTGGAGGCCCACGACCAGGAGACCATCGACGCGGCCTGGCACGCCGACCGCCCGGCCTGGATGTCGATCCTGATCGCGCCGCCCGGCCATCCCCGGACCAAGCCCCGCGCCCTGAATGTCGGCCTGGCCGCCGCGACCGGCGCGCTGGTGACCGTCTATGATGCCGAGGACGATCCGGATCCGCTTCAGCTTCGCGAGGCGGCGGCGCGCTTCGCCGCCGACGCGTCCGGCACGCTGTCGGCTCTTCAGGCGCCGTTGCGCATCCGGACCGCGACACGGACCCGCACACCCTTCCTCGATCGCCAGTTCGCCATCGAATACGCCAGCCTGTTCGAGGTCACCTTGCCGGCCATGGCCTGGCTGGGACTGCCGTTTCCCATGGGCGGGACCAGCAATCACTTCCGGGCGTCGTGGCTGCGCGCCGTCGGCGGCTGGGATGCCCACAATGTCACCGAGGATGCCGATCTGGGCTTTCGCCTGTGGCGGGCCGGCGGCACCCTGGGGGTCATCCAGCGCCCGACCCATGAGCCTCCGCCGGGAGGTCTGGGCGCCTGGCTGCCGCAGCGGACGCGATGGCTGAAGGGGTACATGCAGACCTGCGGCGTTCACACCCGTTCGCTGCACACCCTCGGGTGGCGCGGGGCTCTGGCCCTGCTGATGACGGTCGGGGCATCGCTCGCGGCCGCGGCCGTGCACGCGATCTCCGTGGCCTGGGTCGCGGCCCTGGTGCTGGTCGCGGTCGCGGCCGGGCTGGAGCCTCGCGCCTCGCTGGTGTCCCTGGGTGTTCTGGGCTTCGGGACCGTCGCCGCCTGGAGCAGCGCCTGGCTCGGGACCCGCCGGGCCGGCCTGCCCTGTACCCTCGCCGACATCGCCCGGACCCCGCTCTACTGGTCCATGCTGACCCTGGCCTTCGCCCATGGCTTTGCCCGGCTGTTCTACGAGCCCTTCGCCTGGAACAAGACACGGCACGTGCCGGACGCCATCGATCTGACAGCCGAAACCGTGGCCGGGCCCGCGACGGCTGGACGGCGGGCCGCCTGACGGCATAAGGCCTGATCCATGCCTCCCGTTTTCGCCCCCGAGCCCCAGACGCTGCTGACCTGTGGCTGGTCCGACTATGCCCTGCTTGATTCCGGGGCGGGCAGGAAGCTGGAGCGATATGGAGCCCACACGGTCGTCCGGCCCGAGCCCCAGTGCTTCTGGCAGCCGCGCGATCCGACCGCCTTCGACCGCGCCGACGCCCTCTTCGACCCGCAGGCGCAGGACGAGGATGACGACGGGCGCTGGCGGTTCGCGGGCGGGGCGATCGACACCTTCCCCCTGTCGTGGCGCGAGGTGAGGTTCACGGGCCGCTTCACCCCGTTCCGGCACCTGGCCTTCTTCCCCGAGCAGGCGGCGAACTGGGACTGGCTGGACGGACGCGTGCGGGCCCGCGCCCGGCCGAAGATTCTGAACCTGTTCGGCTACACCGGCGTCGCCAGCCTGGCCTGCGCCGCGGCCGGGGCCGAGGTCACCCACGTCGACGCCTCCAGAAAGTCGGTCGCCTGGGCGCGCGAGAACGCAGACCTGTCCGGCCTGTCCGACCACCCGATCCGCTGGATCGTCGAGGACGCCCGAAAATGGGTCGCGCGCGAGGTCCGGCGAGGCTCGCGCTATGACGGCATCATCCTGGACCCGCCCAAATACGGACGCGGCCCGACGGGCGAGGTCTGGCGGCTGTTCGAGGACATGCCCGCCCTGCTGACGGACTGCGCGGCCCTGCTGTCCGACGACGCGGACTTCCTGCTGCTGAACGCCTATGCCGCGCGGGTCTCGGGCCTGTCGCTGGCGCATCTGATGCGGGAGGCGACCGCGAACCGCGCCGGCCGCATCGACTGGGGCGAACTGGCCCTGTCCGAGGACGGCCCGGACGCCCGCGCCATCGGCCTGTCCTTCTTCGCCCGGTGGAGCGCCTCGTGACGGAACGCCTCGTCACCTCCCTGACCAATGACACGGTCAAGGCCGTCCGCGCCCTGCACATGCGCAAGGAGCGCGAGGCCACGGGGCAGTTTCTCGCCGAGGGCCTGAAGTTCATCGGCGAGGCACTGGATCAGGGCCGCGCGCCCCGGCTGCTGATGGTCGGCATGGAGGCGCGGCCCCATCCGCTGCTGGACCGCGCGAAGGCCGCGACGCTGGAGGCCGACGGCGAGATCGTCGTCGTCACCCACCCCATCCTCGAAAAGATCAGTCGCCGCGAGAACCCGCAAACCGTGCTGGGCGTCTTCGACCAGGCCTATGCCCGGCTGGACCAGATCGACCCCGCATCGGCCGCCTGCTGGATCGCGCTGGAGCAGGTCCGTGATCCCGGCAATCTCGGCACCATCATCCGCACCGCGGACGCGGCCGGCTGCGGCGGCGTCATCCTGATCGGCGACTGCGTCGATCCCTTTTCCGTGGAGGCCGTGCGCGCCACCATGGGCAGCGTCTTCGCCGTCGCCATCGTCCGCTGTACGGCCGAGGCCTTCCTGGCCTGGCGGACGACCTGGCCCGGCAGCGTCGTCGGCACCCGGCTGGATGCCAGCGTCGGCTATCGCGACGCGGCCCTTGCATCGCCGACCCTGATCCTGATGGGCAACGAGCAGGCCGGGCTGACCGACGGCCTCGCCGCCGCCTGCGACGTCAATGTGAAGATCCCGATGCGCGGACGGGCCGACAGCCTGAACCTTGCCATCGCCACCGGCATCATGGCCTATGCGGTGACCGACGCCGTCTGAGTCAGTCCTCGACCTTCAGCCGAGACATGCCGATCAGGGCCAGGATGGTCACCACGGCCGTTCCCGCCAGATACAGGCCCACGGCCGGCACACCAAAGGTCTTGGCCAGAGACGTCGCGGCGTAAGGGGCCACGGACGCTCCCGCTATGCCCGCCAGATTGAACGCCATCGACGCCCCCGTATAGCGCACCGCCGCGCGGAACGGCCGCGCCATGGTCGAGCTGAGTGGCCCGTAGGTCGCCCCCATCAGGGCGAACCCGATCGAGAAGAAGATCAGCAGTCCGGTCAGCCCCCCCGCGAACAGCGGCGCGATCAGAAACCCGAACAGGGCGATCCCGACCGAGGCCGCGACCAGCACCTTGATCTGACCGAACGCATCGGCCGCCAGGGCCGAGATCGGGATGAAGGCGCCAAAGAAGATCACCCCGACCAGCTGGATCGGCAGGATGTCGGCGCGGGTGAATCCCAGGGTCGTCGTCGCCCAGCTGAGCGCGAACACCGTCATCAGATAGAACAGCAAAAAGGTCGTGGTGGCCCCCAGCGTCCCCAGAACCAGAGCCCCCTTGTAACGGGCCAGCAGGGTCAGGATGGGGGCCTTGACCCGCTCGGCCCGCTCGATCACCCGGCTGAACTCCGGCGTCTCGGTGATCCGCAGCCGGACCCACAGGCCGACGATGACCAGGACCGCACTGGCCAGGAACGGCACCCGCCATCCCCAATCCAGAAAGGCCTGATCGCTCATCGTCGAGGTCAGGACGATGAAGGCCCCGGTCGACAGGATGAAGCCGATCGGCGCACCCAGTTGCGGGAACATGCCGAACCAGGCCTTGCGCCCCGGCGGCGCGTTCTCGGTCGCCAGCAGGACCGCGCCGCCCCACTCGCCGCCCAGACCCAGCCCCTGACCGAACCGGCACAGGGCCAGCAGCAGCGGGGCCACGACGCCGACCTGGGCATAGGTCGGCAACAGGCCGATGACGACGGTCGACAGTCCCATGGTCATCAGGGCCGCGACCAGGGTCGCCTTCCGCCCGATCCGGTCGCCGAAATGACCGAACACCACCGCCCCGACCGGCCGCGCGAAGAAGGCCAGGGCAAAAGTGGCGAACGACTGCAGCTGCGCCGTCAGCGGATCGCCGCCCGGAAAGAACAGGGCCGGAAACACCAGCACGGCGGCGGTCGCATAGATGTAGAAATCGAAGAATTCGATCGTCGTGCCGATCAGGCTGGCGAACAGGACGCGCCGGGTCGAGGCAGGACTGGGCGCGATCAGCAGGTCAGGTGCGGGCAAGGTCAGCATCCCCATGTCGATGACCACCGATGCGTCGGCTCGGCCCTGTGGTCAAGCGGTCAGGTCCCGCGCGGCTTGACCCGATTGGTGGGCGGGGCCTCGGCGGGGTTCTCCGGCCAGGGATGGCGCGGATAGCGGCCGCGCATTTCGGCGCGCACATCCTTCCACGACCCGCTCCAGAAGCCCGGCAGATCCTTCGTCAGCTGTAGCGGACGCCGTGCCGGCGACAGCAGGGCCAGGGTCAGCGGCACCCGGCCCCCGCCGACGGCCGGGTGTTCCCGCACGCCGAACAGCTCCTGCACCCGGATGTCCACGCGCGGTCCGCCGTGAGCCGCATAGTCGATCGCTGCCGACCCCAGGGGCGTGACGAGGCGCGCCGGGGCCAGGGCATCGAGGTCCCGGTGCCGGTCCCACGGCACGAGGCTGAGCAGGGCCTGTGCGAGGGCGTCGTCCGGCAGGGTGTCGAGGGCCTGAGCCGTATCCAGCAGGGGCCAAAGCCAGGTCTCGCGCGCCGCCGTCAGGCCGTCGTCGGACACGTCGGGCCAGTCCTCATCCAGCCCCCTCAGAAAGGCCAGGCGGTCGCGCAGGGCGGTCGCCCGCTCGCCCCAGCGCAGGCCCGCCAGCCCCTGCTGTTCCACCTCGGCGCGCAGGGCAGCGGTGATCGCCGCGCGGTCGGCCGGTCCGATGACCCGCTCGTCGACCACAATGGCCCCCAGCCGCCGGATGCGCCGCACGACCCGACGCCCCGACGGCTCGCGCACCAGCCGATCCTCCAGCGTCATCCGCCCCTCCAGCGTCGCGGGATCGAGCGGGGCCGCCAGCCGGATCCGGTCCCGGGCCTCGCCGCCGCCCAGATCGGCGACCGCCAGCCAGGGCTCTGCGGCCAGCGCATCGGTGGCGTCCAGAAACGCGCCCCGGCCGGACGCCAGCAACACCTCGCCCGGCCTGCCCCGCGCCCGTGCGACCCGCTCGGGGAAGGCCTCGGCCAGCAGAGTGCCGACGTCGATGCCGTCGCCCCGCGCCTCGCCGCCGTCCGGGGCCGCCCGCGCCCATCGATCAGCCAGCGTGCGCGCGTCACTGGCCCGGGGGCCACGGTCGCGGTCGAAGCCGCGCAGCCGCTCGCGCAGGTCGGTGTCGTTGCCGCCCAGCCCCGGCTCGCTCAGCACGGCCGCGATCATCGCACCCAGCCTCGCCTCCCCCGCATTGGCCGCCACCGCGACCAGGTGCGCCAGCCGGGGCGTCAGCGGCATCCGGGTCAGCCGCTGCCCGTGCGCCGTCAGCCCGCCCGCAGCGTCCAGCGCACCCAGTCGCGTCAGCACCGCCCGCGCCTCGGCCATCGCGCCCTTTGGCGGTGCATCCAGCAGGGCCAGACCGTCCGTAGAGCGTGCCCCCCAGCGCGCCAGATCCAGCGCCAGGCCCGTCAGGTCCGCCTCCAGAATCTCGGGCCGCTGATGCGGCACCAGCCCCCGCGTCGCCTCCTCGTCCCACAGGCGATAACAGACCCCCGGCTGCGTCCGACCCGCCCGCCCCCGGCGCTGCTCGGCCGAGGACCGGCTGACCCGCACGGTCACCAGCCGGGTCAGACCGCTGGACGGCTCGAACCGGGGCACGCGGGACACGCCGCTGTCGACGACGACCCGCACGCCTTCGATGGTCAGGCTGGTCTCGGCCACGGACGTCGCCAGCACGACCTTGCGCCGGCCCGGGGGCGAAGGCTGGATGGCCCGGTCCTGGGCGTCCTTCTCCATCGCCCCGAACAGCGGAACGACATCGACCGACGGATCGCGCAGCCGCTCGGCGATCCGCTGCGCCGTCCGATGGATCTCGCCCTGCCCCGGCAGGAAGGCCAGCACCGAACCGGACTGATCGCCCAGCGCCGTCAGGCAGGCCCGCGCCGTCGCGTCCTCGATCCGCTCGACCGGATTGCGGCCGAGGTAGAGGGTCTCGACCGGAAAGACCCGTCCTTCCGCCTCGATCACGGGTGCAGGCATTCCGTCTGCACCGGCCAGCAGCCGCGAAATCCCCGCGATGTCCAGCGTCGCCGACATGACCAGGATCTTCAGATCGTCCCGCAGCACCCCCTGACTGTCCCGCACCAGCGCGAGGCCCAGGTCGGCGTCCAGGCTGCGTTCGTGGAATTCGTCGAAGATGACGCAGGCCACGCCGTCGAGGCCGGGATCGTCGAGGATCATCCGGGTGAAGACCCCTTCGGTGATCACCTCGATCCGGGTGCGCGGCCCGATCCGGCTCTGCAGCCGCGTGCGATAGCCGACGACCTCTCCGGTGGCCTGCCCCAGCGTCGCCGCCATCCGCTCCGCCGCCGCCCGCGCGGCCAGTCGCCGTGGCTCCAGCACCAGGAGGCGTCCGTCGCCGCGCCAGGGCACGTCCAGCAAGGCGAGCGGCACCACCGTCGTCTTGCCCGCGCCCGGAGGTGCCGCCAGCACGACCGCCGGCCGGGCGGCCAGCGCGGCCTTCAGGTCGTCCAGAACGGCGTGGATCGGCAACATCGGGAGCGCTCCAGCGGCAACGGCGGTGTTCACGAAAGCGTCGTCACGCAGTCATGGATCGATAGCGCGTTGCGCAAGGCCATTTCCATGGTTAGCGTCAGCGCAAACCGGCAGGGGTCCGGGATAATCGTATTAGGGGAAATTCATGTGGCGCATTAAGTCGCTCGACGCGATTCTAGCCACGGCCGAGAAGAAATCGCTTCATCGGTCGCTCGGTCCAGTCCAGCTCACCTTGCTGGGAATCGGCGCCATCATCGGCACGGGTATCTTTGTTCTGACGGCCGCTGCGTCGCAAAAAGCCGGTCCGGGCATGGCGATCAGCTTCGTGATCGCCGGAGCCGTCTGCGCCGTTGCCGCGCTCTGCTACTCCGAACTGGCGGCCATGGCCCCGGTTTCGGGCTCCGCCTACACCTATACCTACGCCGTCATGGGCGAGCTTCTGGCCTGGTGCGTCGGCTGGGCGCTGATCCTCGAATACGCCGTGGCGGCCTCGGCCGTGTCTGTGGGGTGGTCCGGATATGTCCTTGGACTGCTCGAGAACGGGCTTGGAATAGACTGGCCCGACCTTCTCCAGGCCGGCCCGACCTGGTCGATGAACGGCTTCATCCCGACGCCGGACTTTTCGGCCGGCATCATCAACATCCCCGCCATCATCGTGGCTCTGGGCGTGACCTTCCTGCTGATGCTGGGCACGACGGAGTCGGCGCGCGTCAACGCCTTGCTGGTGGTCATCAAGGTCGTCGCCCTGACGACCTTCATCGTCATCACCCTGCCGCTGATCAAGTCCGAGAACTTCACCCCGTTCGCGCCCAACGGCCTGTTCGGCAGCTCCTCGGGCATGGGCATCGTCGGGGCCGCGGCCTCGATCTTCTTCGCCTATGTCGGTTTCGACGCGGTCTCGACCGCCGCCGAGGAAACCAAGAACCCGCAACGCAATGTGCCCATCGGCCTGATCGGCTCGCTGGCCATCTGCACCATCTTCTATCTGCTGGTGGCGGTCGGTGCGATCGGCGCCATCGGGGCCCAGCCCGTGGTCGGCCCGGCCGGGGAAGCGGTCCAGCCCGGATCGCCCGCCTTCGTCGCCGCCTGTGCCCTGGCCGAGAATGCCAACAAGCTGGTCTGTTCCAACGAGGCGCTGGCCCACGTCCTGCGTGAGGTCAACTTCCCGATGATCGGCAACGCCCTCGGCACCGCGGCCCTCCTGGCCCTGCCCTCGGTCATCCTGATGATGATCTATGGCCAGACGCGCATCTTCTTCGTGATGGCGCGCGACGGCCTGCTGCCGGAAGGCCTGACCAGGATCCACTCCAAGTGGAAGACGCCCTACATCGTGACCGCCTTCACCGGCATCGCGGTGGCGATCGCGGCGGCCCTGTTCCCGGTCGGTCAGCTGGCCGACATCTCGAACTCGGGCACCCTTTTCGCCTTCTTCATGGTGTCGCTGGCGGTCATGATCCTGCGGGTCAAGGAGCCCAACCGGAAGCGTCCGTTCCGCACGCCGCTGATCTGGCTGTTCGCGCCACTCTCGGCCGCAGGCTGCGCCTTCCTGTTCTGGAACCTGCCGCACGACGCCAAGATGGTACTGCCGATCTGGGGCGGCATCGGCCTGGTGATCTACTTCCTCTATGGCTATCGCAAGAGCCATGTCGGGCGCGGTCTGAGCGACATCCACGAGCAGGATGCCGACATTCCTCCGCCTCCTGCGACGACCTGATCCCCGCATCACCCAAGGACGAAAGGCCCGGGAGCAATCCCGGGCCTTTTGTTCATGGTGCGGATGAGAGGACTCGAACCTCCACATCTTGCGATGCCAGAACCTAAATCTGGTGCGTCTACCAGTTTCGCCACATCCGCACTGGGCGGTCCGTTTAGGGGCAAGTGGTCGCGGCCACAACTGCCCAATCGGAAACGCCACCTTAACCTAGATCGACCACGGTCAGCCATCGTTGTCCCAGGGCTCGTGCCATGTCGTCCATGAGTGATCGTCCGATCCTCATCAAGAAGGTCAAGAAGGTCGTCGGCGGTGGACACCACGGCGGCGCCTGGAAGGTCGCCTATGCGGACTTCGTGACCGCGATGATGGCCTTCTTCCTGCTGATGTGGCTGATCAACACGACCGACCCGGAACAGAAGCGCGGCATCGCCGAATATTTCGCGCCCGCCAGCGTGTCGGCGACCACCTCCGGCTCCGGCGGCATTCTGGGCGGCACCTCTCTGGGCGAGGACGGGGCCAAGAGCTCCGGCTCCATGTCCGTGATGGAACAACAGGCCCCCGAAGCCCCCGAGGACGCGCCCGAGGAAGTCGGCACCAACCCCAATCTGGCCGCCGCCTCCGAGGATGAGCTGCGCGACGAGATCGCCGCCCGCGAAGCCGCTGAATTCGCCTCGGCCGCCGAATCCCTGCGTCAGGCCATGCAGCGCATGCCCGAGCTGGCCGAGCTGTCGAAACAGCTGATCATCGACCAGACGCCGGAGGGCCTGCGCATCCAGCTGGTGGATCAGGAAGGCCGCTCGATGTTCGACCAGAATTCGGCGCGACCGAACGCGCGGGCCCAGATCCTGCTGCGCGCCATCGCCGGGGTCGTCAACCGTCTGCCCAATCGCATCTCGATCTCCGGTCACACCTCGGCCATCGCCGGATCGGGCCGCGCCTCCAGCCCCGGCGACTGGACGCTGTCGGCGTCGCGCGCCGATGCGTCGCGTCAGATCCTGCAGTCGGCCGGCGTCGACGTCGACCGGGTCTATTCCGTGGCGGGCAAGGCCGGGTCCGATCCTCTGTACCCGGACGATCCGTCGCTGGCCGGAAACCGGCGCATCGCCATCGTCCTGTTGCGCGAGGCCCCCGTGCTTCCGACGGACACCAGCCTGTGACGAGCGCGCGCCGGATCGGTTCCGGCGCGAACAGCCTTGCGGCGCAGGCCGGAATGACGCCAAATCACCGCATGACGCCTTGCCTGCCCTCGATGATCGTCCAACCGATGCGGACGTCCTGACGTGACGCAGTATGTTCCCACGCGCCAGCTTCGCTTCTTCATGACGGCGGTCGCGCCCTGCCCCTATCTGCCAGGCATGACGGAGCGGAAGGTCTTCGCCAACCTGCCCTTCTCGGACGGGGCCCACGTCAACGACGAACTGACCCACGCCGGGTTCCGCCGCAGCCAGAACATCGCCTATCGCCCGGCCTGCGAGGGGTGCGACGCTTGTATCTCCGTGCGCCTGCCGGTGCCGGAGTTCCAGCCCTCGCGCGGGCATCGCAAGATCCTGAGCCGCAACGCCGACCTGTCGCGCGACCTGGTCGAGGCCGAGGCGACGCAGGAGCAGTTCGCCCTGCTGAAACGCTATCTGGAAACCCGCCACCCGGGCGGCGGCATGACCGACATGACCTGGCCCGACTATATCGCCATGGTCGAGGACACGGCGGTCCGGACCCACCTGATCGAATACCGCCTGCCCAGCACCGACGAAGGCCCCGGCGACCTGGTCGCGGTCACCCTGTGCGACCTGCTCTCGGACGGGCTGTCGATGGTCTACAGCTTCTTCGACCCGGCCATGAGCAAGCGTTCGCTGGGGGTCTTCGCCATCCTGGACCACATCCGGCAGGCCGCGATCGTGCGCCTGCCGTTCGTCTATCTGGGCTACTGGGTCGAGGGCTCGTCCAAGATGGACTACAAGGCCCAGTTCCGGCCGATGGAGGTCCTGAAGCCTCTCGGCTGGACCCGCATCGACTGAAACGGTCGCGTCCGCCTATTTCAGCAGCATCCCGTCGCCATAGTAGGACGCCTGGTCGCCCAGCAGTTCCTCGATCCGCAGCAGCTGGTTGTACTTGGCCGTCCGGTCCGAGCGGGCCAGCGAGCCGGTCTTGATCTGCCCGCAGTTGGTGGCCACGGCCAGGTCGGCGATGGTGGAGTCTTCCGTCTCGCCCGAGCGGTGGCTCATCACGGCGGTATAGCCCGCGCGGTGGGCCATATCGACGGCGTCCAGGGTCTCCGACAGGGTGCCGATCTGGTTGACCTTGATCAGGATGGAATTGGCCAGACCCTCGCCGATCCCGGCCGCCAGACGCGCCGGATTGGTCACGAACAGGTCGTCGCCGACGATCTGGACGCGCTCGCCCAGGGCATCGGTCAACAGCTTCCAGCCGTCGAAATCATCCTCGGCGCACCCGTCCTCGATCGAAACGATAGGGAAGCGCTCGCACAGGTCGGCCAGGTAGGCGACCATCCCCTCCCCGTCCAGGATCTTGCCCTCGCCGGCCATGTTGTAGGCCCCGTTCTTGAAGAACTCGGTCGCCGCGACGTCGAGGCCCAGGTGGAAGTCCTCGCCCGCCAGATAGCCCGCGGCCTGTCCCGCCCTGGTGATGAAGCTCAGCGCCTCCTCCGCCGAGGCCAGATTGGGGGCGAAGCCGCCCTCGTCGCCGACATTGGTGTTGTGGCCGGCGTCCTTCAGCTGCTTCCTCAGCGCGTGGAAGATTTCCGAGCCCATCCGCAGGCCCTCGGAGAAGGTCTCGGCCCCGGTCGGCAGGATCATGAACTCCTGGATGTCGATCGGATTGTCGGCATGGGCTCCGCCGTTGATGATGTTCATCATCGGCGTCGGCAGCACGCGCGCCGAGATGCCGCCGACATAGCGGAACAGCGGCAGGCCGACCGAGATCGCGCTGGCCTTGGCGACCGCCAGCGACACGCCCAGAATGGCATTGGCCCCCAGCCGTCCCTTGTTCTCGGTGCCGTCGAGGGTGATCAGCGCCTCGTCGATGCGGCGCTGGTCCTCGGCGTCCATGCCCGACAGGGCGTCGAAGATCTCGCCGTTGACGGCATCCACGGCGTTCTGGACGCCCTTGCCGCCCCACAGGGTCGCGTCGCCGTCGCGCAGCTCGACCGCCTCGTGCGCGCCGGTGGAGGCACCCGACGGCACCGCCGCGCGGCCGAAGCTGCCGTCTTCCAGAACCACATCGACCTCGACCGTGGGATTGCCGCGGCTGTCGAGGATCTGGCGGGCGACGATGTCGGCGATGTCGGTCATGGGCTGGGGCCTTCGCGGATGCAGGGAGGATCAGGCCGGGGGTTTAGCCCGGCCCCCGCGAATCGCCAACCGCCGACCGGCCAGAGCGGGGTCTGCGAACAGGGATCGGATCATGAGCGGCATTCCGTGAAGGATCGATGCCGCCTCGGCGCACGAAAACGGCGCGCGGGGTGTCCCGCGCGCCGCAAACGTCTCGAAAGCCGTGGAAAGAAGAGGCCTAGTCTTCCTTGGGCGTCAGGACCTGGCGGCCGCGATAGGTACCGGTCTTCAGGTCGATGTGGTGCGACCGGCGCAGCTCGCCCGTGTCCTTGTCTTCGGTATAGGGGTTGGTGCCCAGGGCATCGTGGGCGCGGCGCATATTGCGACGCGAGGGCGATACTTTGCGCTTCGGAACAGCCATGTCCGTCTCAATCTCAGGGTCGGGCACCACGGATCGAAACCCGCCAGCGCGAAAACGAAATGCGGCGGCCCATCGGATGAGCCGCCTGCGAGGGCGGGCTTATGCCGGAGTTGGCAGGGATGTTCAAGGGAAAAGAGGTCGGTTGGCCTGGGCGGGCAGTGGGCGTGGCCCCTCGGCCGATCAGGCTCAAGGGACGCGACCATGCGGCCGATGCCGGTCGACAGTCCGGCCTCCGCTTCTCACCATGGCAAGCGGGCACAGGCTCCACGTCGAGTCCCTGCCCAACGAGCGTCTTGCTCACCCGATTGGATCGCCTTTCGGCAAGGCACGACGGTTGATCTCCTGGAAGGCTTGCAGTGCCCCCGCGAGCCACGAAATGCGCGGGCTCAACTCAGTGACGGCCAGTTCGTCGAGGATCAGTCGGACGGCTCCGGCCATATCCGATTGAAAGGCCTCGCTGGCCTGATTGTAATGGATGCAGACCGTGCAGCAGAGATGCTTGTTGGCGGCGCTGAGATACTCCCCTGACCGAACAGGCACGAAGCGCCCGCCATCCAGGGCCAGCTGCGCGTTCGTGTGTTCCACCAGGGCGCCGGCACCCAGACGCCGAAAGGCCGCACCCGTTACAGCATAGTTGTTGGTATAGACCGTATCCGACGCAGGGCGTTCCCGGACCACGCGGCTTTCCGGCCCCTCCTCGGGCGTGTCACCAAACAGCTTGCCGACGAACACCGAGTTCCAGAGCCAGCCGTCGCCATTCGAAGGCAACTGCTCCAGTCGCTCGAACAGGTCGGGGCTGACCCAGTCGTCGTCGTCGGTGAAGTACAGCCTGTCGTCATCATGAAGGTCGAGGTGTGGCAGATCGTCGAGCGTCACGAATGTGGCGCGCCGCACCGCGCGTGCTGTCGACAGCGCCAGATCCTTCATGGCCTGGCGATAATCGATGTATCGCATCGCCATGACGGCATCCCAGCGTTCTGCGAATTTTACGATCAGGTCGTTATCGATGGCGGGGAAGGCGGCGAGAAAGACGCGGGTTTGCTCAATATCGAAATGAGCCCAGTCCGGACTGCGGCGGAGGACGACGTAGTTCAATGAAGTAATCCAGGACCTGTCACGGGGCTTGCCTGAACCTATCAGCAGGACGGGGTAAACAACCACCCGCCGCCGTGCAAAGGCCGCCCGAAAAGCGAAAAACAGCGACCTCTGCTGCGGGGCGACCGGTGCCGTTGGCGATGGTGCGGGACGCCGACGGTGCAGCGGCCCGGTGCGCCCGCCACCCTATTTCTTCGGCAGATGCTTCTGCCCCGTCCGCACACGGCCCGAGCGCGACACCTGCCGCGCCCCGCCGCGCGCACCCTTTTGCACCGCCACCGACGACCCGGCCTTCTTCGACGCCGAGTTCTTCACCGCGCCGATGATGCGGGGCTTGGCGACGCGGGTCTTCTTCTGTTCCAGCGCCTTGCCGGGCAGGTGCGACTCTTCCTCGGCCTTCTTCCTGACGGCGCGCGGCGCGGTCTTGGCGTCGCCCTTGTAGCGTTCGGGGCCGGACTTGGCCCCGCCCGAGGCATAGGGGTTCTCCGACCCGCCCTTGATCGTCAGCCGCAGCGGCGTGCCCGGCAGGTCGAAGCTCTCGCGCAGCGAATTGGTCAGATAGCGGATATAGTGTTCGGGCAGGGAGGCGGCGCGGCTGGCGAACAGGACGAAGGTCGGCGGGCGGGCCTTGGTCTGGGCCATATATTTGGTCTTGATCCGCTTGCCGTCCACGGCGGGGGGCGGATGCCGCTGTGTCGCCAGGGCCAGCCAGTCGTTCAGATCCTTGGTCTTGACCTTGACCGACCAGGTCTCGTGCGCCTTCAGCACCGCGGGCATCAGGCGATCGACGCCGCGTCCCGAATGCGCCGACAGGGCCACGAACGGCGCCCCGCGCAGCTGCGGCAGCTTGTCGTCGGCCAGATGCTTCAGCTCGGCCATCCTGGCCTGGGGCTGGTCCTCAAGGTCCCATTTGGCGGCGACATAGACCAGCGCCCGGCCCTCGCGCTCGACCAGATCGGCCAGCTGCAGGTCCTGGACGTCGAAGGCATTGTCCTTGTCCATCACCAGCACGACCACCTCGGCATAGGTGATGGCGCGGATGGTGTCGGCGACCGACAGCTTTTCCAGCTTCTCCTGCACCCGTGCCTTGCGCCGCATCCCGGCCGTGTCGACCAGGCGGATGTTCTGGCCCTCATATTCCCAGTCGACCGAGATCGAGTCGCGGGTGATCCCCGCCTCGGGTCCGGTCAGCAGACGGTCCTCGCCGATCAGGCGGTTGATCAGGGTCGACTTGCCGGCGTTCGGACGGCCGATGATGGCGATGCGGATCGGCTTGTCGGGTTCGTCGATCTCCTCGACGAAGATGTCGACCGAGGCGTCGCGGATGGCGGCATACAGGTCGGCCATCCCCTCGCCATGCTCGGCCGAGATGGCGACCGGCTCACCGAAGCCCAGGGCGTGCGCCTCCCCCACCCCGCCGCCGCTCTCGCGGCTCTCGGCCTTGTTGGCCAGCAGGATGACGGGCTTGTGCTGTTTCCGCAGCCGCTCGGCGAAGATGCGGTCCAGCGAGGTCACACCCTCGCGTGCGTCCATCATGAACAGAATGACGTCGCCGTCCTCCAGCGCCAGCTCGGTCTGCTCGCGCATCCGCGATTCCAGGCTGTCGTCGCTGACGTCCTCGTAGCCCGCCGTGTCGATCAGCGTCAGGTCCATGTCGCCGATGCTGCCCTCGGCATAGCGCCGGTCGCGGGTCACGCCCGGGCGATCGTCGACGAGCGCGAGGCGCTTGCCGACCAGCCGGTTGAACAGTGTCGACTTGCCCACATTGGGGCGGCCGACGATGGCGAGCTTCAATGGCATCCAGATTCCGCTCATCCCGGCGAAGGCCGGGACCCAGTCCTTTGGGCGATGATAGTCGACCTGGCGCGCCGACCGAAATCCAAGGCTCCGTGCCTCACCCTAGCACTGGATCCCCGCTTTCGCGGGGATGAGCGGAGAATTTGTGTCAATCAGCGGATGCTGACCAGTTCACCGTCGTCGGTCAGGACATAGAGCGCGCCATTGTAGGCGGCGGGGGCGATATAGGCGGGCGCGCCGAGAGAGAGACTGGCGGTCTCCACGCCCGTCTTCGGATCGAAGGCCACGGCATCGCCGTCGGAGTTGACCAGGACCAGCCGGTTCGAGGCCAGGATCGGACCCGACCACTCCGGCCGCACGGTGCGGTCGAAGAAGCCCATGAAGCCGCCTTCCTGACGGATCCGGCCGTCGTTCAGATTGCGGGTCCAGTAGACCGCGCCCGACTCGCGATTGACCAGGGTCAGCTCGCCCGACTTGGACACCACATAGACCACGTCGCCCGCCGGCAGCGGCGCATTCACGCCCGCGACGGGCAGCGACCATTTCGGCTGGCCCGTGCGGATGTCCATGGCCTGCATGACGCCCGAATGGCCGACGGCATAGACGAAGCCGCGGGAAATGACCGGGCGACCCGCGATGTCGCGGACCTCCGACAGGGCGCTGGTGCGGCTGGTGCGCGACAGGACCTGCTGCCACACGACCTGGCCGTTGCCGGCCCGCAGGGCGACCACTTCACCGGACGACAAGGGGGCGATGACCGTCTCGCCGCTGACCGCCGGGCTGGAGGCCCGCATGATCCGCGCCGGCTCGACGATGCCGCGATAGGACCAGTCCTGCAGACCCGTCGCCGTGTTGAAGGCGATCAGCTGGTTGTCGACATCGACGACATAGACGTGGTTGCCCGCCACCGTCGGCGCGCCGTGGATCGGCACATCGACCGGCTGGGTCCAGACGACTGCGCCGGTGGCGGCATCCAGGGCCGACATGGTGCGATAGCCGGAGGCGACGAAGACCTTGCCGCCGCCGACGGCGACGCCGCCACCGAAGCCGCCGGTCAGCTGACCCGGTCCGCCGATGCCGATGGAGGGAATGGGCAGGCCGAACACGCTGGCCCCACCGCGGGCCTCACGGCCGTCCGGCTTGACGTCGACCTTCCAGACGATGTCGCCGGTGGCCGCATCGACGGCCGTCACGGTCGATTCGGCGTCCATGACGAAGACGCGGCCGCCGTCGGCCACAACCGGAGCCATGACCCGGCGGGTCTTGGTCGATCCGTCGCCGATGCGGCGACGCCAGGCCACGGCGAAGTTCGGCGCGGCGATGACGTGTTCGATCGAATTGGTCGCGGTGCCGCCCGGCAGAGGCCAGGAATTGGCCGCGACCGGTCCCGGCAGGAAGAAGTCACGTCCCACCAGCCCGGCGGACGGGGCCAGCTGCTGTTCAAAGGTCAGGATCGAGATCCGCGTCCCCTCGGTCGCCGTGGCCTGGGGCGCGTCGCCCTTGCCCAGACCGAACGGCAGCGCGCGCCGCACGGTCCCGCAGGACGCCAATCCGGCGGCGATCCCCAGAATCAGGGCCGTCTTCAATGCGCGCGACACAGGGGTCATCGGTGTTCCGGTCTTGAGGGGGCGGGTCGTCACGGTCAGTTCGACCCCTGCGCTTCGGCCTGGGCCTGGGCCTGACGTGCGGCTTCCAGGACGCGCGGGTCGATCGGCTGGCCATCCGGGCCGGTCGGAAGGGCGGGCTCCGGTGGCGGTACCAGTTGCTGGGCGGCGACGATGGGGCCGAGCCCGGCCACCAGTCCGGCGTCGATCATGCTGATCGCGGCCTGGGCGCGCTGACGCACCGAATCCGGCACGTCCTGCCCCAGGGTCAGCAGCACGAACTGCTCGCGCGCTTCGGCGGGCTTGTTGAACTGCAGACGCGCCAGACCCAGCGCCTCCTGCGCGAACGGCCGCAGGGGCCGATCGTCGTCGGTCAGGGGCGTCAGCCGCGCCTCGAGGTCGGCCAGCGTCCCGCCGTTGTCCATCAGCAGCAGCGCGGCCTTGTAGCGGGCCGGATCGGCCAGCATCGGATCGGAGTCGGCCTTTGCGGCGTCATCGAACAGCTTGATGGCGTCGGGGATGCGATTGGCCTCGACGGCCAGACCCGCGCGCTGCTGCAGGGCCAGGGCCTTGTAGGCCCCGTTGCCGACCTTCTGGGCCTCGGCGAAGGCACTCTCGGCCGCCGTCTTGTCGCCGGACTGCAAGGCCTCAATGCCGCGCTGATAGGCGACGGAGGCCTTGTTGGCCTGGCTGGTCTGGAAGCTCTGCCAGCCCCACCATGCCAGGGCGGCGACCAGGGCGACGGCCAGAATCCCGCCGACGACCGGCAGCCAGGTGCGCGCCAGGCGCTTGAGGCGTTCGGAGCGAATCTCCTCCTCGACCTCTTCGAAGACATCAGTCACGTGAAACGCCGCCCCAAAAAACGCTGCAAAGCCAATCGGCGCGGACCCTAGACAGTCGGCGCTTCCCCCGCAACGCATCTTGACGGGCAAGACGCGTCAGGAGGTGACGGGTGTCCTTGAGAAGTAGGTCTCGACTTCGGCAGGAAAACGGCGGGCTTTCACATCGGCGGCATAGGTTGCGACCGCGCGGTCGATTTCGCCCCGCAGATCGGCGTATTTGCGCACGAACTTCGGCGTCCAGTCGAACAGGCCCAGCATGTCCGGCGTCACCAGGATCTGCCCGTCGCAGGCGGCCGAGGCACCGATGCCGATGGTCGGCTTGTCGATCGTCCCGGTGATCTCGCGCGCCACGCCCTCGGCCGTGCCCTCGATGACGATGGCAAAGGCTCCGGCGTCGGCGGTCGCCTCGGCCTCGGCGATGACCCGCAGGCGCTCGTCGTCGGTCTTGCCCTTGGCCTTGAACGCGCCCTCGGTCAGCACCGCCTGGGGCCGCAGACCGACGTGGCCCATGACCGGGATGCCGCGCTGGACCAGATATTCGATCGTCTGGGGCACCGTCGGGCCGCTTTCCAGCTTGACCGCCTGGGCCCCGGTTTCCTTCATCACCCGCGCGCAGTTCTCATAGGCGATCTGCATGCCGCCTTCGTAGCTGCCGAACGGCATGTCGATCACGACCATGGCCCGCCTCGACCCGCGCATCACCGCCTGCCCGTGCAGGATCATCATCTCCAGCGTGACGCCGACCGTATTGGGCAAGCCGTGTACCACCATGCCGACGCTGTCCCCAACCAGCAGCAGGTCGCAGTGATCGTCCAGCAGCGCCGCCGTCGGGGCGTCATAGGCGGTCAGGCAGACGATCGGCTCGCCGCCCTTGCGTTTCATGATGTCGGGGGCCGCGAGGCGTTTGACGGCGGATTGGGACTGGGCGGACATCGGTTTGAACTCGATCTGATGCGACGGCGGATCTCTCTATCATCTCCATACACCCCGGCGAAGGCCGGGGGGTGCGGAGATCGAGCGATCAGACATCCTGCGACAGCTTCATCACCCCCGCGGCGGCCAGCGCGATCAGCGCGCCGGCGGCGATCCAGAACAGCTGCATCCCGCCCATGGACCCCAGCGTCATGTCGGCCAGCCCCATCTGCGACAGACCGGACGCGACCGCCCCCTGCACGTCCAGACTGGCGGACTGGATCCCCTGTCCGATCACCCGCCCCGCGACCGGGGCCTGCGACCCTGTCAAATTCAGGGTCACATTCATCGACTCCCGCACCGCGATGATCCCTCCGACCACGCCCGCAAGCGTCAGGGCCAGGGTCCGCACCCGCGTCGAGGATTGCAGCTTCGTCTCGACATCGGCGGCGAACAGGGTCGCGTCGGCCATCTGGGGCGTGCGGGCGAACAGCCGCTCGATCATCGGATCGATTTCGTCAGCCGACATGGGTCGCCCTCCCCGACTGTCCGGCATCCGGCGAAAGCCGGGCACGGAGTTTATCCAGACCACGTTTGACATGAGACTTCACCGTTCCAAGCGGCAGATTCATGGCGGCCGCGATCTCGGGATGAGACAGCCCCGCGCCATGGCACAGCGAGACACACAGGCGTTCGGTCTCGCTCAGGGTCTTCAAGGCCTCGTCCAGGTCGACCAGACCGGCCTGGTCGGGAGAGGGCGTAACATCCTCCTGGTCCGGCTCGATCTCGGCGACATAGCGGGCGTCCTTCGTCTTGCGTTTCAGATACAGACGCGCGGCGATGCGCTTGACCCAGGCGGCGAAGGTGCCGTCGCCCCGGAACTCGGCGCATTTCTCGAACGCCTGAAGAAAGGCGTCCTGGGCCACGTCGTCGGCCTCGGCCCCCTGCGCGCCCATCCGCCGGAGCAGGGACCGCACGGCCGAGCCATGGCGGCGGACCAGTTCGCCGAACTCGCGCCGCCCGCCCGCCGCCGCAAGGGCGGCGAGCTCCACGTCGTGATGGTCCATCAGGGACTTGGCCATGACTGCTTCCCCCTGTCAGTCCGGGCTCAGTCCCTGTTCTTGTTGAAGAAGCTCAGCAGCAGATAGGCCAGACCGACGACGACCGGGATGGCGGCGATGCCCAGCAGATCGCCGTCGAAGTCGGGGCCGCCGTGGGGTCCCCAGCCGTCACCATTGCCCGACAGGTCGTTGATCAGGCTGAAGGCCGCGATGCCGATGCCGGTCGCCAGCCACACGATGCCCCGGCGGATGTCGCGGGTGCGGCTGGGCAGGTTCTTGGTGGCTTCCTTGCCCAGGGCCTCGATGACCTCGGGCGGCAGGGGCTGGCCCTTGTCGATGGCGGCGCGGACGGTCGCCTGCATGTCGCGGCGTTCGCGGCTCTTCAGCCAGCTCGGTCCGACGACGATGGCGGTGATCGAGCCGAAAACGGCGAAGATGGCGAAGATCGGGATGAAGTCTTCCATGGGTTTGGCCCCTCCTTGAATGATCGGCGCGAGCCTGATGCCCGGGCCTTCTGATCACAAGAGGCGGCGGCGAGCGCGAACGGATGCGTGGATCGACGTGAAATCTTCGTAAGGTGGCGCGCAAGGAGACCCCGACCGATGCACCGCCTGTCTATCGCTGCCCTGATCGCCGCCCTCGCTGCCTGTTCGCCACCCGTGGACACGACCCAGGGCGAAGACATCCCCGAACAGCCGATGACGGCCGCCCACCTGGCCGACCTGATCGCTGCCGATGGCGCAGGCCATACGGTCGCCGTCCTGACCGGCCCGGCCGATCCGACCGGGCTGGAGCCGGTTTTCGCCGGCATCGCGACCGGCGACCCCGGCTGGCTGTCGGTCATTCCCATGCTGAGGCCCGAGGTGGATGGCGAATACGCCGAAGGCCTGGCCGACGCCCTGTCCCGGGCCCTGCCGATCAATCCGGAGGGTGTGCTGACCGCCCTGAACGCCTCCGGCGGCGCCGACGAACGGACCTGCGAGGTCACCGACGACCCGACCATCATCTCGGCCGTCGAGGGCGTGACCGATCCCGCTCTGAAGGCTGTGCAGGCCGACTGCCTCGGCTATTTGCGCGCCGGCTGACGCCTTACACCGGTGCCAGACGGCGCCCGGCCGCAAGAGAGCCCCATACACCCAGCGCCGTCAGGGCCAGGATGGCGACGGCCGGTGCGAGGGTCTGGCTGAACGCCAGCACGACCGGAGCCAGCAGCGGCCCCAGCGCCCAGCACAGGGCGATGGCAGCGATCGTCCAGGGCATCAGGGCGACCACCGTCGCGATCGCCCGTCGACGCGCGACCCGCTCCGCCACCACGGCCTGAAAGCCCAGGTCGCGCGCCGGGGGGACAGCTTCGGCGAAGAAGGCGGCCAGAGTCTGCTCGCGCGTGTCTTCAGGCGTCATCCGATCCTCCCGTCAGCACGGCCAGCAGTCGCGCCCGACCCCGGGTGACATGGGATTTCACCGTGCCCAGCGGAAGCCCCAGCGCCCCGGCGGCCTCGCCATGCGACCATCCGTCGGCCAGGCACAGGGCGACGCAGGCTCTCTGGTCGGCGGGCAGGCTCGCCATGGCGTCGGCCAGGGCCAGCCGGTCCTCGGGCGAAATCCCGGCCGCGGTTTGCGTTTCGTCCAGCCAGGCCCGGTCCCGCGCCTGTCCCCTCAGTCCCGACCGCATCCGGTCCTGCGCCCGTCGCCAGGCGATGCCGAACAGCCAGGACCGCACCCCGGCCGGATCCTTCAGCCGCCCGAGCGAGCCCCAGGCGGCGACGAACACCTCCTGCGCCAGGTCGTCGGCCATGTCGAAACGGCCGCCCAGAATCCGGCGCAGAAAGGCCCGCACCGGGGCCTGATGCCGCTCCACCAGCCGCGCGAAGGCGGCGTCCGAGCCCGCCCGGGCCGCCCGCACCAGCCCGGCGTCTGTCGTCATGTCCCCCACCGACCACCGTCACTCGCGGGGAGTGCGCCCGGCCAGCACGACCGAGACCAGGGACGCCAGCGCCAGCGCCCCCATCACGAAGGCCACGATCAGAAAAGCGTCGCCCGCCTCGTACATGTTGGAAAAGCTGGCATAGCCGAAGCCCGCCGCCAGCACCCCGAACAGCACCACCGAGAAGACACTGCCCCGCTCGCCGTGCGACCGGTAGCGATAGCGCCGCCGGTCGCGGCGATCCTCATACTCCGGCTGCTCCAGCGCCTTCAGCAGGGCCTCGGGCGGCTGCTCGCCCTTGTCGGCATAGGTCTTGATGATCTTCAGCGTGTCCTTGTGCCGGAAATAGTCGATCACGGACTGCAGGCCGCCGAACACGAACCAGCCCAGCGGGAACAGCAGCCACCAGTAGGAACGGAACAGGTCTTCCATCGTATTCACCCCATGCGCACCGGCCCATCGCCCGCGCTTTCCATGACGGGTCGCAGCCGAACCGCGAAATGGATGCACGGCCTTGAAGAAAATGCGAGTGAAGCGATCAAACCTGCAACGGAGCCTCCCATGACCCACGTCACCTATCGCATCGCCGAGCATGACGGCGGCTGGGCCTACAGGGTCGGCGACACCTGGTCCGAGACCTTCCCCAACCACGACGCCGCAAAAGCCGCCGCCGTGCACGCCGCTCGCGAACAGCGCGTCGCGGACCAGACGGCGATGATCGAATACGCGGACAGCACCGGCACCTGGATCACCGAACGCGCCGACGGCCACGACCGCCCCGAGACGGATGTGGAGGGGTAAACCATCGTCCTTCTCCCCTTGCGGGAGAAGGTGGCAGCCGAAGGCTGACGGATGAGGGGTGACTCCGGAGCATAGGGTGTGGGCCCGGCTGGCGTTCACCCGCGATATCGGAGTCACCCCTCATCCGACCTCGCTTCACTCGGCCACCTTCTCCCGCAAGGGGAGAAGGAACGGGCGATCGAGTTCGCTGGACTCCATGAGTCCAACGAAGTGCAATTTTAGGCCTGTGAAATCAGCGGCTTGCACGCCCTGGACTCGGTTTTTCCGGAGTGCAATCGGAGGTGGCCTGAACCGCTGTCCATAGATCAGATATCTGCGTCATATATCTGATTTTACTTGGTTTATTCCATCCCAAACGCCGCCGCATACCCTTCCGGCCTGAACCCCACCAGCGTGCGGTCACCCGTATCCAGCACCGGCCGCTTGATCATCGAGGGCTGGGCCAGCATCAGGGCGATGGCCTTGTCGGCGTCCAGCCCGGCCTTCGCCGCATCCGGCAGGGCCCGGAAGGTCGTGCCGTTACGGTTCAGCACCGTCTCCCAGCCATGTTCGGCCACCCAGCCCGCCAGCGTCGCCCGGTCGATGCCGACGGCCTTGTAGTCGTGGAATACATAGGCCCGGTCGTGCTGGTCCAGCCAGGCGCGGGCCTTCTTCATCGTGTCGCAGGCCTTGATTCCATAGAGGGTCGGGGTCATCGCAGGCTCCTCAGCACATGGGGGATCTGTTCGGGCAGGTCTTCGGCGATCAGGCCCGGACCGAAGCGGGCCGCCGCATCGGCATGCATCCAGACGGCCGCGCAAGACCCGTCGAACGCCGACAGCCCCTGCGCCAGCCACCCGCCGATCATGCCCGCCAGCACGTCGCCGCTGCCCGCCGTCGCCAGCCAGGGCGAGGCCTCAGGCTGAACCACGATCCGCCCGTCCGGCGCGGCGATCAGCGTCCGGCTGCCTTTCAGCACCACGACCGCGCCGCACCGCCCGGCCGCCTCGATCGCCGCCGCCTCACGGCCCTGCGCCAGCAGCCCGGGAAACAGGCGTTCGAACTCGCCCTCATGCGGCGTGATGACGTCGCGCTCGCCCAGCAGGGCGAACAGCGCATCCGCCCGCCCGGCAAAGAGCGTCAGGGCATCGGCATCGACCACCAGCGCCGCCTGCCCGCCCGCGATGGCCGTCAGGTTCGCGACCGTCGCCTCGTCCAGCCCCGCCGCCGGGCCGATCACCACCGCCTGCATCGGCCGGGTCAGTGTCGCCAGTTCGTCCGGCGTCCCGAAGGCGTCGACCATGATCGCCTCGACCGCCCCGGCCACGACCCGGGCCGCGTCCGGCGGACACAGCAGCCGCACCAGCCCCGCCCCGGTCCGCAATCCCGCCCGCGCCGCCAGCCGCGCGGCCCCCGTTCTCAGGGGCCCGCCACTGACCACGCCCAGCCGACCGCGGCTGTGCTTGTGCGTCTGCGCG
Organism: Brevundimonas sp. AJA228-03; assembly: GCF_017795885.1. Lineage (NCBI taxonomy): Bacteria > Pseudomonadati > Pseudomonadota > Alphaproteobacteria > Caulobacterales > Caulobacteraceae > Brevundimonas > Brevundimonas sp. AJA228-03. Next base: position 2,349,907 of record NZ_CP059297.1, read on the forward strand.
CCCGGCCGCGGGACGACATCTCCCCACAGGGACGGAGCATTCGTTTTCACCATCCATCCTTCCGCGCACGGAGCGCCTGAAAATGCAACCTGGCCCTTGCCTTATGCTGCAATGCGGTGTCCCTTTGCTCCCCGAGTGTCTGGACGTTCTCGCAAGAGATCGGGCCCAAGCCAGCTCGGGGGCGCCCATGAAGAAAATCGAAGCCGTCATCAAGCCGTTCAAGCTGGACGACGTGAAAGAGGCGCTCCAGGACATCGGGGTGCAGGGCATGACCGTGCTCGAGGCCAAGGGATACGGCCGCCAGAAAGGTCATTCGGAACTGTATCGCGGGGCCGAATACGTCATCGACTTCCTGCCCAAGATCAAGATCGAGGTGGTCGTCGCCGACGACCTGGCCCCGGCCGTGATCGAGGCCATCCAGACCGCCGCCCGCACGGGCAAGATCGGCGACGGCAAGATCTTCGTCTCCGACATCACCGACGTCATCCGCATCCGCACCGGCGAAACCGGGGCGCAGGCGGTCTAGGCCGCACAAGACCAGTAAGCTTCCTCCCCAGAAGAAACGAAGAGAAGGACATCGAACCTATGAGCGCCGCCAGCAAGATCCTGCAGGAGATCAAGGACAAGGACGTGAAATACGTCGATGTCCGCTTCACCGACACCAAGGGACGGCTGCAGCACGTCACCTTCGACATCGACCTGGTCGACGAGGAGTTCCTGACCGAGGGAACCATGTTCGACGGCTCGTCCATCGCCGGCTGGAAGGCGATCAACGAGAGCGACATGCTGCTGATGCCGGACCTGACCACGGCCTATATCGATCCGTTCTACCAGCAGACCACGATGTTCCTGTTCTGCGACGTGATGAACCCGGACACGGGCGAACCCTACAACCGCGACAGCCGCTCCATGGCCAAGAAGGCCCTGGCCTATGTGCAGTCCTCGGGCGTGGGCGACGCGGTCTATTTCGGACCGGAAGCCGAGTTCTTCATCTTCGACGACGTGCGCTGGACGACCCAGCCGCACAACACCGGCTACAGCTATGACTCCACCGAGCTGCCGGCCAACACGGGCGCGGAATACACCGAGGGCAACATGGGCCACCGCCCCGGGCCCAAGGGCGGCTATTTCCCCGTCAACCCGGTCGATAGCGGCCAGGACCTGCGCGGCGAGATGCTGGGCGTCATGCGCGACCTGGGCCTCCAGCCCGAGAAGCACCACCACGAGGTCGCCCCAGCCCAGCACGAACTGGGTCTGAAGTTCTCGGACCTGCTGACCATGGCCGACCGTCTGCAGCTCTATAAGTATGTGATCCACAATGTCGCCGCCGCCTACGGCAAGTCGGCGACCTTCATGGCCAAGCCGATGTTCGCCGACAACGGCTCGGGCATGCACGTCCACCAGTCGATCTGGCGCGACGGCAAGCCCCTGTTCGCCGGCGACAAATACGCCGGTCTGAGCCAGGAATGTCTGTGGTACATCGGCGGTATCATCAAGCACGCCAAGGCCATTAACGCCTTCGCCAACTCGACCACCAACTCCTACAAGCGTCTGGTGCCCGGCTATGAAGCCCCGGTGAAGCTGGCCTATTCGGCCCGCAACCGCTCGGCCTCGATCCGTATCCCGCACGTCTCCTCGCCCAAGGGCAAGCGCATCGAGGCCCGCTTCCCCGATCCGATGGGCAACCCCTATCTGACCTTCGTCGCCCTGTTGATGGCGGGCCTCGACGGAATCGAGAACCAGATCGATCCGGGCGGCCCCGCCGACAAGAACCTCTACGACCTGCCGCCCGAAGAGCGCGGCAACATCCCCGAGGTCTGCGGTTCGCTGAAGGAAGCGCTCGAGAACCTCGACAAGGACCGCGCCTTCCTCAAGAAGGGCGGCGTCATGGATGACGACTTCATCGACAGCTATATCGAGCTGAAGATGGAAGAGGTCATGCGCCTGTCGCTCCACCCCCACCCGGTCGAGTTCGACATGTACTACAGCTGCTGATCGATAGGGTCGGCGGATAGACAAGGCCCCGGATGGTCCGCCATCCGGGGCTTTTTGCTGCACTCAAAGGTTGCATTCCGTTGGTACTGAGCACAGACTTGGCTCGTTGGAGGGGGAAAAGATGGACATCGATCTCGCCGCGTTCTGGCGGTGGCTTGTTGAAGGGCAAGACGGTAGTCGATTCGCGAATACCGCATCGGCAATCGGCTTTGTCGTAGGTGTTATTGGGCTATTTCTTGCCCTGTTAACCTACCGAAAAAACTCGACAGATGCGGCGTTCGCCCATGTTCACGCACTATTTCGCGAGTATCTGACCGAGAGCCCAAATGCAACGACGGCAACAGACCCAAAGCTATCTTTCCACTTTTACGTTTTGGAAGAGATGGTCATTTGGCTGAGCCGACAGAGGTGGCCGTTGTCCAGCCTCTCGAAGGATGACAGGGATGCATGGACCCATACCATTAGATGTCACATCTACAAGCACCCTGCAGCCATCAAACGGTTGGTGCATTCTCACCCTAGCTATGGCAAGCCGTTCCTACGGTTCGTTTTTTCAGCGTTGAGCGAACATAAAGCAACAGACGAACTGACGGACGCGGAATCAAGTGAAGTCAAGAAAGCGCTAGCAAACGCCCTGAAAGCCCGCTTATCAATAAAGGACCGTTTGTTGGGTCGCGAGCTCTGAAAGGTGGGTTATAAGATTTCCTGCCATCGACTTGGGTCGGAAGAACGACAAGCGTAGTGCCAGCGGTGCCCTCTCACCTGTACCATGTCCCTTCTAGCCAGCCGATTCCTCGTCGCCCTCGTCCGTCCTGCGCCGCCACTCGATCAGCCGGACGCACCAGATCGACACCTCGTAGAGCAGCACCAGGGGCACGGCGAGCATCAGCGGACTGATGGAGTCGGGCGGCGTGACGACGGCGGCCAGCGCGATGACACCCGCCCGGGCCCGCGGCTACGTCTTGGCTAGCAAGATGTTCGGTCTGCTAGCCATTCCCCGGGCCTCCGTGATAGAAAGGAACCCATGGAACGCGCCCGATCCGCTCAGCTTAACATACGCTCCCGGTTCGCGCGTGAGCGCGCTGCGGACCTGGCTCGCCAGACGGGCATGACAACGACGCAGGTGGTGGAGGAAGCGTTGCGCGCTTTCCATCCGCCGGGCCCAAAACCGGCACCCGACGGCATGGTCTGGAAGGGCAGAATCCTTGTGCAGCGCGCCACTGGCCGCACCATCACACTTGAGGAAACGCTGGCCTCGATCGACGAGGATCGAAATGAACGCGGCCTATGCATCGACTGACAACGCTTCTCGACAGCAACGTCATCGTCGCTGGCCTTGAGGAGGACCATTCGCATCATGGGCCCTCGGTCCGGATCCTGATCGCCGCAGAGAACCAGCGTTTCGGCGTGGCGGCACACAGCTACGCTGAGGCATTCACGACCTTGACCAGGAGAAGTGGCCCCTCCCCTTACGGCTGGGAACCCGCCCGGGCCTGGGCTTCGCTTGAAAGCGTCTCCGCAGTCACCACGCTGGTAGGTTTGACGCCCACCCAAACCGTCTGGGCTGTGAGAGCCTTCAGCGAGCACGGTGGCATCGGTGCCAGAATCTACGACTGGCTTATCGGACAAGCCGCTATCGAGGCAGGAATTCCTCGCGTCGTGACATGGAATATCAGCCATCTGAGACCGCTGTTTCCGCAACTCGACATCCTGACGCCCGATCAGGCGCTGACCTGAACCTCGGCGTCCTCGTCCGTCTTGCGCCGCCACTCGATCAGCCGGACGCACCAGATCGACACCTCGTAAAGCAGGACCAGGGGCACGGCGAGCATCAGCTGGCTGATGGGGTCGGGCGGTGTGACGATGGCGGCCAGGACCACGACGGCGACGATGGCATAGCGTCGGCCCTCGCTCATCAGCTTGGACGAGATCAGCCCGGCCATGCCGAGCAGCGTCGTCACCACCGGCAGCTGGAAGCACAGTCCGAACGCCAGGATCAGCGACGTCACCAGGTTCAGATAGTCCGAGATCTTGGTCGTCAGCATCACGGTGATGCCCTCGCTGGAGATCTGCTGGCTCAGGGAAAACAGCATCACGAACGGCAGCATGACGTAATAGACCAGCGCCCCGCCCAGAAAGAACATCACCGGCGTGGCGATCAGGAACGGCAGGAAGGCCCCCTTCTCGTTGCGGTAAAGGCCCGGCGCGACGAAGGCGTACAGCTGATAGGCGATGACCGGGAACGACAGCACGATGGCCCCGAACCCGGCGATCTTCATCTTGGTGAACAGCTGTTCCAGCGGCGCCGTGGCGATCAGCTCGACCGCCGCCAGCCCGCCGGGAGGCAGCGGCTTCAGGCCCATGGCAATGGCCAGCAGGTCCAGCGGATTGCCGTGTGTGCCCCGGGCGACAGCATCGGCATGGACGGCGGCGGCCGCCTGGAACGGCTTGATCAGCTCGACCTGCAGCTGGGCCGCGAAGAAGAAGCACAGGATGAAGGCCAGGATGAAGGCCACCACGCACCAGATCAACCGCCCGCGCAGCTCGATCAGGTGATCCATCAGGGGCGCCCGCGACGCCTCGATCTCGGCCTCGTCGCGAACGGTCACAGGTCGATCTTGCTGTTACGCGGCGCGCGGGGCCTGGCGGCCTTGGGCGGCGCCTTCGCGGTCGTGCCCGCCGAGATCGCCTTGGCAGACGCGGCGCGAGGCTTGCGGGAAGCCTTGGCTGCGGGCGCGACGGCCTCCGGCGCCGGCATCGTCACGGCCTCGGGGAACTCCGGCTGGTCCAGAACCACGGACGGCGGCAGGCTCTCGACGTGAGCGGGGCGTTCCAGATCGGCCTTGATGTCCTTGAAGGCTGCGTCGGCGGCGGCCCCCAGGGGCACCATCTGGCTGGTGCGCAGGGCCTCGACCTCTTTCCGAAGCTCGTCCAGTTCGGACTGGCGGGCCATGTCTTCGAAGCTGGCACGAAACTCATTGGCCATGCCCCGCGCCCTGGCGACCATCTTGCCCAGCGCGCGCAGCATGCCGGGCAGCCGCTCGGGTCCCACGACCACGAGGGCGACGATGCCGATCACAACGTATTCGAGGCCCCCGATCCCGGGGCCGAGGCCGCCCATCCGTCAGGCTCTCTTCCCGCCCGCGACTAGCGCTTCAGCTCTTCCTTTTCCGCGTCGGTGCGCGGCAGGCTGCTGACGCCCTCATGCGGACCGTCCTTCTTGTCCTCGTCCTTCAGGCCCTCGCGGAAGGCCTTGATGCCCTTGGCCGCGTCACCCATCAGGCCCGAGATCTTGCCCTTGCCCCCGAACAGCAGCGCAACGATCAAGATGACAAAGGCCCAATGCCAGATGCTCATAGCGCCCACGGAACAATCTCCTCGAACGGACCGGAAGCGGCCCGCGTCAAACATACGCTGCATATAGTCCAACGGATGGCGACGCGCCAAGCGAATGCGGCGTCACGACGCCGTACTGTTGGCCCTGATCCATTCGGCGAGGGCCTCAATGTCTACATCACCAGCCGCGACGGCCAGCATCGTCTCGATAGCGTCTACCTTGTCAGCCTGAAGCGGGGAGCCGTTGAGAGCGAGAAACAGAATCAAGGCCTGATAGGCGGCGCGCTTGTTGCCATCGACGAACGGGTGGTTCGACGCCACCCCGACCGCATAGGTCGCGGCCAGCACGGCGAGGCTCGTTTCGCCGTCGTAGAAGAACCGGTTCCCTGGGCGCTGCAAAGCCGATTCCAGCAAACCTTCGTCCCGAAGGCCCGATGGTCCGCCATGCAGCGCCAGACTTCGGTCATGCAGCGCCACGATCGCGGCCTGTTCGAGCCAGACCGGTTCGCGCGTCTTCATTTGGCCAGGGCGCGGAAGACATCTCGATGCTCGTCCATGAGTTTCTCACCCAGGGCGATCTGGCGCTGAACCGAGTCATCATAGGGCGACAGACGCATCGATCCATCCGGCGCGCGGGTCAGATAGAGGGTTTGGCCCTTCTCGACCCCCAGTTCCACCAGGGCCTCCTTCGGCAGCACGACGCCGACCGAGTTTCCGACCTGGGTGACTTTGAGCGCGATCATGACTGGCCTCTCTTTCGACCCACTGTATAACACACGTTATAACGCCATGCGAGAATGCCCGTGTCCCACGTGATCATCCACACCGACGGCGCCTGCAAGGGTAACCCGGGCCCAGGCGGCTGGGGCGCGATCATTCAGTTTGGCGAGCGCACCAAGGAACTGTCGGGCGGAGAGCCGCTGACCACCAACAACCGCATGGAGCTGACCGCCGCCATCATGGCGCTGGAGGCCCTGACCCGCCCGTGCCGGATCGACCTGCACACGGACAGCAAATATGTGATGGATGGCATCACCGGATGGATCCATGGCTGGAAGGCGCGCGGCTGGAAGACGGCGGACAGGAAGCCGGTGAAGAACGACGACCTGTGGAAACGCCTCGACGTCGCCCGCACCCGGCACGAGGTGAAGTGGCACTGGGTCAAGGGCCACGCCGGCCACGCCCTGAACGAACGCGCCGACCAGCTGGCGAACCGCGGCATCGAGGAGATGCGAGCGGCGAAGGCGAGAACCTAGGCCGCGCGAACCTTCAGGCCCGACCCCAGGCTCGATTCGACGACGACGTCCGATCCCACATCGGGTGCCGGGCCCTCGATCTCCGCCGGCCACTCGGCACCCGACACGAACACCCGCCCCCGTCCGCTGACGAAGGCCGACACCACCCTGGCCCGCTGTCCGACCAGCCGGCCGTCGCGGTCGTTGATATCGGGGCTGTCCGACGGGTTCACCCGCTGGATCAGTCGGCGCGACAGCAGGGTCGAGAGCAGGGTCAGGGCTGCGAACAGACCGATCTCGACCGGCAGACCCAGCCGCAGACCCAGGGCGGTCAGGACCGCGACGATCCCGGCGGACACGGCCGGCCAAAGTAGCCACTCGGTCGAGAAGGCGGCTTCGACGGCCAGCAACAGAACGCCAAGCGCCAGCCAGATCCAGAAGGGCTGTGCGGCATAGATGTCGGCGATCGCGGTCATGAGGGTGCTCCGGATCAGGCGGTGGGCGGGACGGTACCGCCACGGGGACGTGGTGGAGGCGGTGGCGGGGGCGCGGCGCGGGTCATCTGCTGCTGGTCGCGGGCCAGACCGACCAGCTCGCCGATCCCGGCGATGGTGCCGACCAGGCTGCCCATCTCGGCGGGCACGATGACCGTCTTGGCGGTCGGGTTCCGCGCCAGTTCGGCGAAGGCCTCGACGTACTTCTGGGCCACGAAATAGTTGATGGCGTTGACGTCGCCCGCCGCGATGGCCTGGCTGACCATGGCCGTCGCCTTGGCCTCGGCCTCGGCCGCGCGCTCGCGGGCCTCGGCGTCGCGGAAAGCGGCTTCCTTGCGACCCTCGGCCTGCAGGATGGCGGACTGTTTGGCCCCCTCGGCGCGGGCGATGGCAGCCTGTTTCTCGCCCTCGGCCTCGGTGATGACGGCGCGACGTTCGCGCTCGGCCTTCATCTGGCGCGCCATGGCATTGGTGATGTCGACGGGCGGGGTCAGGTCCTTGATCTCGATCCGGTTGACCTTGACGCCCCACGGCTCGGTCGCCGCGTCGATCACGGTCAGCAGACGCGAGTTGATGTTGTCGCGCTGGAACAGGACCTCGTCCAGATCCATCGATCCGACGACGGTCCGCAGATTGGTCGAGCACAGCTGGGTGATCGCATAGGGCAGGTTCTCGACCCGATAGGCCGCGGCCGAAGCCTCCATCACCTGGATGAAGACGATGGCATCGACCTTCACCATGGCGTTGTCCTTGGTGATCACCTCCTGCTGGGGCACGTCCAGGACCTGCTCCATCATGTTCATGCGCCGCCCGATCCGCTCGACGAACGGGGTCAGGATGCTGATGCCCGGCTTCAGGGTCTTGGTGTATTTGCCGAACCGCTCGACGGTCAGTTCCCGCCCCTGGGGCACGATCTTGACCACGCTGAACAGCATGACGATGGCCAGGACCACCAGCGCGAGTGCGAAATAGCTCATTCGTTTCCTCCAACGTCGGACATGTTACGCCTGCGCCGAGGCCTGTTCCATCGAAACCGGTCACCTCCAAACGAAAACGGCGGCCCCCGAGGGGACCGCCGCAAGGCTCGGATTGAAAAGAAGATTACTCTTCTTCTTCCTCGTCTTCTTCGTCGTCGGAATCGTCTTCTTCTTCGTCTTCCTCGTCCTCATCGTCCGAGTCGTCCTCGTCCTCGTCCTCGTCCTCGTCGTCAGAGTCGTCTTCGTCTTCGTCTTCGTCTTCGTCTTCGTATTCGTCCTCGTCTTCATCTTCTTCTTCGTCTTCCGAGGGATCTTCCTCATCGACGTCGTCGTCCTCGACCTCGAAGCCGCTGCCGGAGCACAGGTCGACGTCATAGACTTCTTCGGTGTCGCCATCCTCGTAGGTGGCCTGGACGTCCTGGATGCACTCGTCGCCGACTTCGAAGGTCACTTCGACGCCATCGCCGGGAGCGATTTCTTCGTCGAGCAGGTTCTCGCCGAAGTCCTCGACCGAGGTGCCGGAAATGGCCAGCTCGGTGATGGCGACTTCACCGTCATTGGTAACCGTCAACGTGGCCTGGGCCATGGCGGCGGTGCCGAAGGCGCTCATGCCGATCACGAGAGCGGCAGTGGACGCTGCAGCGAGCAAGGTCTTCTTCATTCGATATCTCCCCCGAGTCGGCACAACGCCGAACTCTTTGCTGTGTGGCAGACGACACCGGCAAAGTCATCCGGGTCGACTGAGGTTTGTGTCGCTTTTCGGGCCTCAATAGGTAAGTGACGACACCTGACAGAGTGTCAGGCCCTTCCGGCCAACCGGACTCCGGCAGCGATGATGCGGCGGGTCTGATCCCAGTCGACGGCTTTCAGCGCCTCGTCGATCGACATGAATGTGGCTTCGGCCGCGTCGTCGCCCGCCACAGGCACGCCTTCGATCCATTCGGCGGCATAGTCGATGAGGACATAGTGGCGACCCTCATCGGCAAAGATGCCGTCGACGACGTCGATCAATCCGATGAGGCGCGCGGTCACACCGGTCTCCTCGCGCAGTTCACGAAGAGCGGCGTCCATGGCCCGCTCACCCGGCGCGATCCGACCGCCCGGCAGGCTCCACTGGCCGATGCGCGGCGCCGTCCCTCGCCGAATCATCAGCACCTGGTCACCCTTCAGGCAGACGACCCCCACAGCAGGAACCGGGATCATGGCGGTTGGCGATGTCATCGCCGCATCATAGCTGTCCGGCAGCGGTTTGGGGTGGCAAATGCGGCCATGCTTTGAGACAAGGCGACATGAGCGCGAGCCCCCCTCCCCCCGTCGACGCCGTCATCGCCCTGAAGGCCGCCCTCGGCCCGGCCGGCTGGACCGAGGATGCGGCCGAGATCGCGCCCTGGCTGACCGAATGGCGCAACAAATGGCATGGCAACACGCCCCTGATGCTGAAGCCGGCCACGACCGCCGAGGTCGCGCAGGCTGTGGCAATCTGCGCCCGCCACGGTGTCGCCATCGTGCCCCAGGGCGGCGATACCGGCCTGGTCGGCGGTCAGATTCCCTATGGAGAGGTGCTGCTGTCCACCCGTCGCCTGCGGACCGTGCGCGACGTCACGCCGTTGGACGACGCCATGACCGTCGAGGCGGGCGTCACCCTGCTGGAGGCCCAGCAACTGGCGGCGAAGGCCGACCGGTTCTTCCCGCTCAGTCTCGCGGCCGAGGGCACGGCGACGATCGGGGGCGTGATTTCGACCAACGCCGGCGGCACCGCCGTGATTCGCTATGGCGTCATGCGCGATCTGGTGCTGGGCATCGAGGCGGTCATGCCCGACGGTCAGGTCTTCAACGGCCTGAAGCGGCTGAGGAAGGACAACACCGGCTATGATCTGAAGCAGCTGCTGATCGGGGCCGAGGGCACGCTGGGCGTCGTCACGGCCGCGACGCTGAAGCTGTTCCCGATCATGCGAAGCCGCGCGACGGCCGTCGTCGGCCTGGCCGATCCCCACGCGGCGATCCAGCTGCTGGCCCGCGCCAAGGCCGAGACCGGCGGCGGGGTCGAGGCGTTCGAACTGATGAAGCGCGTCGGTGTCGATTTCGCCCTGAAGCACATCCCCGGTGTCCGCGAGCCGCTGGACAGTGTCCAGCCCTGGTATGCCCTGATCGAGCTGACGTCGGGCGAACCGGGCGCGGCCGAGGCCGGGATGGAGCGCATCCTGTCCACGGCCTTCGAGACCGACCTGATCACCGATGCCGCCATCGCCCAGAACGAGACGCAGGTTCGCGACTTCTGGAAGCTGCGCGAGGAGCAGTCTGCCGCCCAGAGGCCCGAGGGCGGCGGCTGGAAGCATGATGTCTCGGTCCCCGTCAGCCGCATCGCCGACTTCCTGGACGAAGCCACCGCCGCCGTCGAACGGTTCGAGCCCGGCGCGCGGGTCAGCGCCTTCGGCCACGTCGGCGATGGCAATATGCACTACGACGTCCTGTGCCCGCCCGGTGCGGACCTGCAGGCCTTCCTGGGTCGGTGGGAGGCGGGATCGCAGGTCGTCCATGACATCGTCGCCCGCTATGAAGGCTCCATCAGCGCCGAACACGGGCTGGGGCGGCTCAAGACCGACGAGGCTCGCCGCTACAAGTCGCCGCTCGAGATTGCCACCATGCAGGCGATCCGGGCCGCCATCGACCCGAAGCGGATCATGAACCCGGCGGTCCTGTTCTGAGGCGATCGGCACCCTTCATTCCGTCACCGAACCAGCCTAGACACGCCGGCTGACGAACGGAGCTCCTGCCCTTGCTGATCGTGCTGTCCCCGGCCAAACGGCTGGACTTTTCCGAACCCGCCCTCACGGTCCCGGCGACCCGGCCGCGGTTCACCGACGACCTGGCCAGTCTGGCGCGCACGGCCAAGCGCCAGACCAAGGCCGACCTGCGTCGGCTGATGAGCATTTCCGACGATCTGGCCCGGCTCAACCGCGAGCGGTTCCAGGCCTTCGATCCGGCCGCGACCGATGTCGGCATCCAGGCCGCCTTCGCCTTCGCAGGCGACGTCTATCAGGGTCTGGAGGCGCGGACGCTGGACGAGACGGCGCTGGCCTGGTCCCAGGATCACCTGCGCATTCTGTCGGGGCTCTATGGCCTGCTGCGCCCTCTGGACCGGATCCAGCCCTATCGGCTGGAGATGGGCGTGCGGTTGAAGACGCGTCGCGGGTCCAGCCTGTACGACTTCTGGGGCGACCGGATCTCGAAACAGCTGAACGCCGATGCGGCGGACCAGTCCGACCCCACCCTGGTCAACCTGGCCAGCCAGGAGTATTTCGGCGCGGTCGACGCCCGGGCGCTGAAACTGCCTGTCGTTACCCCCCAGTTCCGTGAGACCAAGGACGGCGAAAGCCGCATCATCTCCTTTTTTGCCAAGAAGGCGCGCGGGTCGATGGCCCGGTTCGCCATCGACGAACGAATCGGGAAGGCTGCGGACCTCAAGGCCTTTGCCCGCGACGGCTACGCCTTCGACAAGGCGGCCTCGACCGACACCGACTGGATATTCACCCGGGCATGAAATTTGCCCCGGCCTGTCGCCTTCGCAGTCGCGAACAGCTAGGCTGACGGAACCTAGAAACCGTCGCGCCTCTTTGCGCGGCACCAGGAAACCAGAGTGGACGAGACCCCATGTTCCAGTGGCCCGGCAAGAAGGATGGTGAAGCGACCGAGCGCCCCGTCTATCGCAATCCCGATGACCTGAAGGGTCAGGTCGCGGTCATTTCCGGTTCCACCTCGGGCATCGGCCTGGCGCTGGCCCGGGCGGTCGCATCGCGCGGCGGCGACGTGGTGCTGAACGGTCTGGGCGATCCCTCTGAGATCGAACGCACCCGCGCCGAGCTGGAGGCCAGCTGTGGCGTCCGTGTGCGCTATCACGCCGCCAACATGCTGAAGGGTGACGAGGTGGCCGACATGGTCGCCTTCGGCAAGCACCAGCTGGGTCGCGTCGACATTCTGGTGAACAACGCCGGCATCCAGCATGTCGAGGCGGTCGAGAAATTCCCGTCCGACAAGTGGGAACAGATCATCGCCATCAACCTGTCCTCGACCTTCTATGCCACCCGCGCCGCCATCCCGATCATGAAGGCGCAGGGGCGCGGCCGGATCGTCAACATCGCCTCGGCCCACGGTCTGGTCGCCAGCCCGTTCAAGTCGGCCTATGTCGCCGCCAAGCACGGCGTGGTCGGCTTCACCAAGACGGTCGCTCTGGAAGTCGCGCGCGACAACATCACCTGCAACGCCATCTGCCCCGGCTATGTCGAGACGCCGCTGGTCCAGTCGCAGATCGCCGATCAGGCCAGGGCGCGCGGCATCTCGAAGGAAAAGGTCATCACCGACGTGATCCTGGAGGCGCAACCCACCAAACAGTTCGTCACCACGGAGCAGCTTTCGGGCCTGTTCCTGTATCTGATTTCCGACCTGGGGGCCTCGGCCAACGGGGCGTCCTTCTCGATCGACGGCGGCTGGACCGCGCAATAAGGCCAGCACAGCCGGGGGCGAATGGCGCTTTTCAGACGCAAGGCCACGCCGGTGCCCGCCCCCGAGGCGGCCGATCCCGCGTCCCCGCGTCCCATCTGTCTGGCCATGCAGGGCGGCGGGGCGCACGGTGCTTTCCAGTGGGGCGTGCTGGACCGGTTGCTGGAGGACGGGCGGCTGGACATCCGGGCGGTGACCGCCGCCTCGGCCGGGGCCATGAACGGCGCGGCCCTGGTGTCGGGCCTGGCGACCGGCGGGGCGGTCGGAGCCCGCAAGGCGCTGGACAAGCTGTGGCGCGAGACCAACCAGTCGGGCGGCAAGAACGTCTTCGGCGACACCTCGATCTGGTCCAATGCCCTGACCCCGGCCTGGCTGAAGGACACCACCCTGTGGCGGGCGTCGGAGACGCTGGCGATGTCGATGTCGCCCTATGAGTTCAACCCGCTGAACCTGAACCCACTGAACCGTGTCTTGAATGCCTCGATCGATTTCGAGGCGATCCGGGGCTCGGATATCAAGCTGCACGTCGCCGCCACCGCCGTGCGCCATGCCCGGTCGCGGGTGTTCGCCAATGCGGAGATCACCGATCAGGTGCTGCTGGCCTCCGCCTGCCTGCCCCAGCTGTTCCAGGCGGTCGAGATCGACGGAGAGCCCTATTGGGACGGCGGCTATCTGGCCAATCCGCCGCTCTGGCCCCTGTTCTACGAGGACACGCCGAATGACGTCCTGCTGATCACCCTCAACGCCTTCGAGCGGGCCGATACGCCCAAGGCCCCCGGCGACATCATGGACCGGTTGAACGAGGTCGTCTTCAACGCGCCGCTGGTCGCCGAACTGCGCGCCGTCGCCTTCGTCCAGGACCTGATCGAACAGGGCCGGCTGACGCCCTCGGCCCAGGACCGCTACCGCAACATCCTGATGCACGCCATCGAGGCGGACCACTGGCTGGGCGACCTGTCTCTGGGCTCCAAATTCAACACCGAATGGACCTTCCTCAACGACCTGAAGACCCGCGGCCGGGCGGCGGCGGAGGAATGGCTGGAGAGCTGTTTCGGGGACGTGGGCGTGCGGTCCAGCGTCGATCTGCAGGCGCGGTTCGGGTAGGCGGACCTTCGGGTCGAAATGTCCATCGCCGATATATTGCAAGCCGGAGATCGTCCGCGCAGGCTGGATAGGGACCCAGCCTCGTCGTCCATCCAGCCAGAGAGTATCCATGCCCATCCCCGAGACCGTGGGCGCCTTCGCCATCGTTCCGAGCAACGATCTGGCGGCGGCGATACCATTCTGGGAGCGTCTTGGCTTCGCCCGGACCGGTGGCGATAAGACCTATTGCATCATGACGGGCTGGGGATGTGAGGTCCATTTGACCCAGGCCGGAGCTGGTCCCTGGGCAGTCCCGGAATCGCATAATCCTTTCGGCGTCTTCATCCGGACGCCGGATGTGGAGGCCATCGCGGCACGTGTGGACGACCTGATCATTCGCCCGGGCGGCATTCTGCGACACCGCGAATGGGGGCTTTATGAAGTCGGCGTGTGCGGTCCGGACGGGCTTCTGGTCCGCATCGGATGGCCCTCTCACCTCATGCCGGGCTTCGGATGAAACCAGCAAGATGACGGGGTCGGGCCGGGAACAGCGGGAGCGCTGTTATTGCCGCAAGTCGTCCAGAAACGGCACCAGACGGTCCCGCCAGGCGCGATAGCCATCCTCGTCCGGATGCACCGCGTCCATGAAGAAGGCCCGGTTCTGCTGACCGTCCGGGGTCAGAAAGGTCGGATACAGGTCGAGATAGCGGACGTAGGCGGTCTGTGGGCTTTCGGAGGCGAAGGCGGCGAGCGCCGCATTGACCGGCTTCACGACGTTTTCGTTCCGATCGGTCTCGTTGGTCGGCAGCAGCGACTGGAGAACGATCACCGCACGCGGTTTGCGGGCATGCACGGCCTCCACGACGGCGCGGACGCCTTCGAAGATGCTGGAGACGGCGGGATCCTCGGCGGCCCAGCTGTTGTTGATGCCGATGAGCAGTACGATGACCTCGGGATCGAGGTCCGGTCGATCCAGTTCCCCCAGACCGCCCTCGCCTTTCGGCAGAATGCGCTGGAGCACGTGCTCGGTCCGGTCGCCGGAGATGCCCATGTTGAGGGCGAGGTATGCGCTGTCCGCGCCGCCGAACGTCCCGGTCCAGACCGCCCGTCCTCCCGTGGTGCCCGGGAACCAGGGGTTCTCGGCCATGGTCCAGAAATCGGTGATCGAGTCGCCGAGGAAGACCAGCCGGATCGGCGCGAGACTGGCCGGATCCGACAGCCGGGCCTCGATCTCGTTGAGCCGCTGCTGCCAGTATTCGATCCGGGCCGTCGGCCGGGTCGAGGCAAACGGCTCGGGCGTCTGGGCCATCGCGGCGCTGCCGATGGAGGCTGCCAGAAGCGACAGAACCAGGGTCCAGACGCGTTGGGGGTGGCGTGCCCCGATGATGCTCGACATGTCCGACGTTCCCCTTGTTGCACGGAGGACTGTCACGAGACCTTCAGACACGCAACATGACTTGCAAATCGGAGTTCGATCCCGGTCGAGCCTACCCCACAAACCCCGCCGCCCGCCGCAGTCGGTCGTTGATCGCCTCACCCAGCCCCGCCATCGGCACGGAGGCGACGGCGATGCCCGCAGGGTGCTCGCGGTCCGCCTCGCGCAGCAGGCGGAACAGGTTGGCGGCGGCCTCGCGCGGGTCGCCCGATACGCTCAGGCTCCAGCGGGCCTCCCCTACACCCGGGCCGAAGCCCAGCAGTATCTCGCCGGGGCGGGGGCCATCCAATGCGTCTATCCGGACGGGGGCGTCGGGGGCGTAGTGGGTGGTCAGGCGCCCGGGGGAGCGGTGGCCGTGGTCGCTGGTCTCCAGCGGCCCGACCAGGGCCTCGATCTGATCGCGGGTCACGGCCCCGGGGCGCAGCAGGGCGACGCGGCCGCCCAGCACCGAGACCACCGTGCTCTCGACCCCTACGGAGCAGGGGCCTCCGTCGAGAGCAGCGGCGGCGGACGCTCCCGTCTCCTCCACCGCATCGGCGAAGGTGGTCGGGCTGGGGCGGCCGGAGCGGTTGGCCGAGGGCGCGACGACGGGGCCACCGAAGGCCCGCAGCAGCGCCCGGGCGAGCGGATGGCCCGGCACCCGCACCGCGACGCTGTCCAGCCCGGCCCTGGCAAGGTCGCAGACCCGGTCGCCTGGCCGAACCGGAGCCACGATCGTCAGGGGGCCCGGCCAGAAGGCGGTGGCCAGCTTCCGCGCCGCATCGTCGAACACGGCGATGGCCCCGGCCGCCCCGACATCCGCGATATGGGCGATCAGGGGGTTGAACCGGGGTCGGCCCTTGGCCTCGAAGATCCGGGCGACGGCGTCGGCGTTGCCGGCATCGGCCGCCAGCCCATAGACGGTCTCGGTCGGCAGGATCACGAGCTGCCCGGCCCGTAGCGCCGCGACGGCCGCGTCCGGACCTTCGGTCAGGCGGACCGTGTCGCCAGCGAGACGTCCACCCGCACCTGTCGGCCGATCAGCCTGTTCCACGTTCCCTGCGTTCCAATTCCGTAGGCGGCCCGGTCCAGCGAGAAGCCGCCGGTCATCTGCGCCGTCCGGCCATCGCTGCGCAAGGTCACCGGGAAGCTGACCGGACGGGTCACACCCTTCATGGTCACATCCGCCTCGGCCGTGAACCGCTCGCCGTCCAGACGCCGCAGCGACGTCAGTTGAAAGCGGATGTCGGGAAAGCGTTCGGTGTCGAGCAGGCCGGGACCGATGGCCGGGCGGGTCAGGGCGGCATTGTCCATGCGCAGGGACGCGGCTTCGACCGTGACGGCGACGCGCGCCGTCTCCGGCGCTTCGGGGTCGAAGCGCACGTCGGCATTCCAGCGCTCGAATCGGCCGCGACGCAGGCCCAGCGGACTGGCGACCCGCATCGTGATGCTGGACTGCGCGGGCACGGCGACCCACCGGCTGACCTGGGCCAGGACCGGCGGACCGTCGAGGGCGGCGACCGCTGCTGCGAGCAGGACCAGAGCCGACAGGGACCGACGGCGGATCATCGGTGCCTAGGGACGGCGCGGAATGAACGGCACCATGCGGTGCAGCACATTGTCGCGATCGATGAACTGGTGCTTCAGCGCCGCCAGCACGTGCAGAGCCAGCAGGACGTACAGGAACTTCACCCCAAGCTCGTGCATGTCCATGAAGGTGCCCGCCAGATCACGGCTCTGCGGCAGCGGCAGCAGGGGCCAGTTGAACAGGCCGAAATAGCTGATATCTCGCCCGGCCGCGCTGGACGCCGCCCAGCCGCCCAGCGGCAGGCCGATCAGCAGGACGTAGAACAGCACATGCGTGCCCCGCGCCGCGATCTTCTGCCACTGAGGCGTTCCGGGCGGCATGGGCAGGGCGGGATTGGCGATCCGCCAGCCGATTCGGGCCAGGGTCAGCAGCAGGATGGTCAGGCCGATCTCCTTGTGCAGGACCACGAACTGGCGCGATTGCGGACCCTCTGTGGCCTCGTGCGCGGCGATCAGCAGGACCTGCGTGAGCACCAGCAGGGCCAGGCCCCAGTGGAAGATCAGCGATACGATCGAATAGCGATTGCGTGGCTCGGCCATGCGGTGTCCCCGTTGAAGTCGTAGGCGCAACTTGGCGCACCTGAGGCCAGACGCCAAGCCATCCCTTGCCTGACGCTACGGCATCATCGCATGAAGACGCAGAACGGAGCGGTGCATGGCTCCGAAAAGGATCTGCCCATGACCTATCGTGCCCCCGTCCGCGACCTGGCCTTCAGCCTGACCGCCGTCGCCGGCATCGACGACCTGGCCGCCACCGGGGCCTTTCCCGACTATGACGGCGATGTGCTGACCGCCGTGCTGGAAGCGGCCGGCCAGTTCTCCGAGGAAGTCCTGGCTCCGCTGAACCGGCCCGGCGATCTGGCCGGGGCGAAATATGCGAACGGGGCGGTCACGGCCGCGCCGGGATTCGCCGACGCCTATCGCCAGTTCGCGGCGGGCGGCTGGACCGGTCTGGCGGCGCCCGCCTCGGCCGGGGGGCAGGCCCTGCCCAAGGCGCTGGAGCTGGCGGCCTATGAGACCGTGCACGCCGCCAATATGGCGTTCGGCCTGTGCCCCATGCTGTCGCTGGCGGCCATCGAGGCCATCGAGGCGCACGGCACCGAGCATCAGAAGACCGCCTATCTGCCGCGCATGGTCAGTGGCGAATGGACCGGGGCCATGTGCCTGACCGAGCCCCAGGCCGGGTCGGACCTGGGGGCGCTGACGTCCACCGCCACGCCGAACGGCGACGGGACGTACAGCCTGACCGGCCAGAAGATCTACATCACCTGGGGCGACCACGACGCGACGGACAACATCGTCCACCTGGTCCTGGCCCGGCTGCCCGATGCGCCCGCCGGACCCAAGGGCATCAGCCTGTTCCTGGCCAACAAGTATCTGGTCAAGGACGACGGCACCCTGGGCGACCGTAATGCCTTCCGGCCCGTCGGCATCGAGCACAAGCTGGGCATCCACGCCTCGCCCACCTGCGTGATGCAGTACGAGGGGGCGACGGGCGAACTGGTCGGGCGACCGAACGAGGGCCTGGCCCATATGTTCACCATGATGAATGCGGCGCGGGTGGGAGTTGGCATGGAGGGGGTCGGCATCGCCGATCGGGCCTACCAGCACGCCCTGGCCTATGCCCTGGACCGGCGTCAGGGACGATCGGTCTGGTCCGGCGAGGCCGGAGCCCCGATCTTCGATCATCCGGACGTGCGCCGCACCCTGTCGGTCATGAAGGCCCGGATCGAGGCAGCGCGGGCCATCTGCCTGTCCACCGGCGTGGCCGCCGACATGGCCCGCCATGCCGCGACGCCCGAACTGCGCGCCCACTGGAAGGGCCGCGAGGACCTGCTGACCCCCATCGCCAAGGCCTGGTCGACGGACGCCGGGGTCGAGATCGCCTCGCAGGGGGTGCAGATCCATGGCGGCATGGGCTTCGTCGAGGAAACCGGCGCGGCCCAGTTCTATCGCGATGCCCGGATCGCCCCGATCTATGAGGGCACCAACGGCATCCAGGCCATGGACCTGGTCGGTCGCAAGCTGTCGCAGGACGGCGGGGCCTCGGCCAAGGCCGTGATCGCCGAGATGAAGGCCACGCTGAGGGCGCTCGGCGGCCTCTATTCCGGCAAGCCGGTCGAGCGGTTCAGGACGGCGATCGAAGCGGTCGAGGACGCCACCCTGTGGATTCTGGACCGCAAGGCCGATCCGGCCGGGGCCGCCGACGTGCTGGCCGCAGCCGACGCCTATCTGAAGCTGATGGGCGACGTCATCGGCGGCTGGATGCTGGCGAGAGGTGCCCTGGCTGCCAGGTCCAAGCTGAACGCCGGCGACGGCGATCCGGCCTGGCTGGAGGGCAAGATCGCCCTGTACGAAGTTTACGCAGCCAACATCCTGGGTCACGCGTCCAGCCGACTGGCGGCCGTGGGCCAGGGCGGCGACCTGCTGCAGCGCCTGGACCGCGGGGCGCTGGGGGTCTGAAGCCCCGAATTGCACTCGAAAAAAACGGGTGCAAAAGGTGCAATCGACGCTGAAACCCAGTGGTGGCCTGACGGAGCCGATTGCACCTGTGCAACCTGCGTGTACGCCGCGCATCCCGGCGAAATCCCCCATGAGCCGTGTCGCAACCGATAGCACAGGCCTGCGTCAGTTTCGGACGTAGCGTGCCCTTACCCCGTCAGCCGCCTCAGGAATGCCGGCGGGCGATAGGTGGAGCGGTTGACGACCACCCCGGCGATGCGGCCGCCGACCGCCTCGATCTCGTCGCGCAGGATCACGGGTTCGGCGGCCCCTGACATTTCGCCTGCGACCACCAGGACGGTCGCATTCACGAACGGGGCCAGGGTGATCGACAGGTCGCTGCGGTCCGCGGCCGGTGCATCGATGATGATGGTGTCGGCGTGCCTGCGCATTGCATCCCAGTAGCGGTGGTCGGGAAGGGCCTCGACGCGCTGACCCGAGCGCAGCAGCTCGGCCCGGAACCGCGTGACCCACAGACGCCCGCCCAGACAGGGTCGGGCCGTCATCAGGCGCGCCGGAGCGACCGGCTTGCGGTCGCGCCCGATCACCGGCGGGCTGACGGCATAGAAGCTGGAGCCGTCGGGCGAGGATGCCACTGCGGCCCCCAGACGCCCGAAGCGGTCCCGGTCGGCAGCGACCGCTTCCAGCTGACAAGGCTGGGTCAGGTCCGCGTCGATCAGCCAGACGGGCTTTCGCGCCCGCACGGCCGCCAGCCGGGCGAACTCGCGCGCGACGGTGGAGGCCCCCTCCCCGGTACTGGCGCAGGCGAACTGGAGGACCCGGCCGCGGTGGGCGGGAGCCGATCCCAGCGCGGCCCAGAGGCCCGCCATTTCGCTTGTGAGATCGACCATCGAATCGGTTACGCGGTGACTGTCGGGGGAAAGGCTATCATGCCCCCTTCAGACCGCCTTCATCGGAGCCACGGCGAGGACCGGCATGTCCAGCGTCCGGCCGACGATCGCGGGGGTCGACAGACCCCGGCGCGTGAACACCCGCAACAGGCCCACGCACAGCGCTGTAAAGCCCGCGAACAGGAAGGCGAGTACCATCAGCGGCAGCTTGAGGCTGGTGCCGCGTGTGGGGGCGGCGGCACGCTCGATCACCCGGACGTTGTCGGCCCCGGCGCGCACCAGACCGGCATCGGCGCGGCTCTGGGCCTCGCGCTGCTGGAAGTCGCGGATGTTGGCGGTCAGGACGTCGCGATTGGAGGCAAGCGTTGCATTTTCAGACTCCTCGCGCGTCATCTTCGCCTGACGGTCGAGGATTTCGGCCAGTTGGCGATTGACGGAAGAAAGCCGGGCCGCGAGCGAGTCCCGTTCGGCCCGGGTCGTGATCCGGGTCGTTTCCAGCTCGGTCCAGACCGGATTCGGCCCCAGACGTACCTCCTTGGCCCCGACCGTGGTGCCCGAGGCCACATAGGCCTGAAGCCCGGCGATCCGCGCCTCGATGTCCTGCACCGGCTGGCTGTCGGGTTGGTAGCGCGCCAGAAGCTGTTCCCGCTCGGTGCGCAGCTGCAGGATCTGGTCCTGGGCCGAGACATTGAGGTCCTGCTGCAGCGTCACTTCCGCCGGCGTAATGGCCTGTTGCGCCTCCAGGGTCTGAAGCCGCCGCGTCGCCTGGTTCAGCTGGTTCTCCACCGACAGCTTTTCGGTCAGGGTCGACTGATAGACCGCCGCCAGCGCCGTCTTGGTCGATGCGAAATCGCCGATGTCGTTTGACGCCAGAAAGGCCTCATAGGCCGCATCGACATCGGCCAGTTCGTCCTCGAACACCCGACGCTGTGACTGGATCGCGGACGTGGAGCGGTCCTGGAAGACCTCGCGCCGATAGATCAGATACTGGTCGAGAATGGCGTTCAGGATGCGGGCCGACCTGTCGGCGTCGTCGCTTTCGAAGCCCAGGCCGATGATCGCGCTCTGCGGCGTGGTCGAGATCATGAGACCGTCGTTGATGGCCTTGATCGCATCGCCTTCCTGCTTGGCAAGCGGGTCGGTCGAGACCTTGCCGGGCTTGTGGAAGAACTCCAGGCTGAGCGCGCGGACGGCACGCAGCTTGACCTCGCGGCTGCCGATGATGTTGGCTTCGGCCTGGGCGACCTCACCGGGCGCGGGCGGCGTCGACTGACGGTCGCCCAGCCCCACGCGTGGCTGATAGACGTATTCCTGACCGGCCCCGACGAACAGGCTGGCCCCGGCGGTATAGGTCTTCTTCAGCGTCAGGACCACGCCGGCTCCGATGGCGAACAACACCAGGAAAATCACGATCATCAGCGCCAGCTCACGAAACAGCAGGCCGATGACGTCGAACACCCCGTAACGGGGGCGAGCCGAGACATAGGTCGTCGTGCTGGCCGTCGAACGCATGGGAAAAAGCGAATCCGTGGAATCGTAAACAAGGTTAATCCTTCAACCGTCGGCGTTAACCACTGGTTACCCATGATCGGCGAGGGTCGGCTTCATGCTTCATCGGCGACAGATTCTGTGGACCCTGGGCGCGGCAGTGGTCGCCGCGTCGACGGCAGGCTGTGCCAGCGGCCAGAGCGGTCCGCCGTCAAGCCGCGTGCAGACGTCCGGCTTTCCCGCCATCGCCTTCGCCGACTGGACCGACGCGGAGCCTGAATACCTCCTCTATCCCGGAGACGAGATCGAGGTTGCGACGCCGACCGCGACCGAACTGACCCGCACCATCAAGGTCGGACCCGACGGGCGGATCGCCCTGCCCCTGATCGGTCAGGCCATGGCGGCAGACCGGACGCTGGCGGAACTGGAATACCAGTTGTCCAGTGCCTACGCCTCACAACTGGTCCGGCCGATGGTCGAGGTGACGCTGAAGACGGCGGGACCTGTGAAGGTCTGGGTGGCCGGCGAGGTGCGGACGCCCGGCGTCTATGACATGAACGGCGACATGGACGCCTATCAGGCGATCGTCCAGGCCGGTGACTTCCTGGCCGGTGCCAAGCCCCAGCAGGTGGCGCTGATCCGGCGCGGACCGGGCGGCATCCGGATGATGCGTGTCGTGGACCTGAGGCCCCGTCGCGGCGAGGTCGTGGCCCTGCGGCGCGGCGACATCCTGTTCGTGCCACGCTCGACCCTGGGCGAACTGGCCAACTTCTTCACCCAGGTGCGGGCGGCTCTTCCGGTCGGCTTCAACTACTCGATCAACGGGCAGTATCAGCAGTTTTAGGCTGTGAGACCGCAAATGGAGTGCTGGCGACCCGGTCCACCGGGCAGCCACCCGCCCCCCTCACCCCACCACGACCCCCGGCGGCGGCACACTGTCCGCCGGGACGAAGAAGTCAGGCATCAGGGGCTTTCCGGGGTCGACGCTATACTTTTCGAAATCGCGCACCCCGCGCTCGTACAGGAAGCTGTCGTCGATCAGGAACCGGCCGGTCAGCTCGCGTGACGGGGTGGTGAAGATGGCATGGGCGGCGTCGGCCATGATCTCGGGCGTGCGGCAATGGGCCAGTCCGTCCTTGCCGGTCAGGGCGAACTCGATGGCGGCGGTGGCGATACCGGTGCGGGGCCACAGGCCGTTGCAGGCGATGCCGTCCTCCCGGAACTCATCCGCCATCCCCAGCATGGCCAGGCTCATGCCGTATTTGGCCATGGTGTAGGCCACATGCGGGCCGAACCAGCGGGGCGACAGGTCCAGGGGCGGCGACAGGGCCAGAATGTGCGGGTTCTGCGCCTGTTTCAGGTGCGGGATACAGGCCCTGGACACCAGAAAGGTCCCGCGGGCGTTGACCTGGTGCATCAGGTCATAGCGTTTCATGTCCGTGGCCAGGGTGCCGGTCAGCTGGATGGCCGAGGCATTGTTGACGCAGATGTCGATGCCGCCGAAGCGCGCCACCGCGGCCTCGACCGCCGCGAGGACCGAGGCCTCGTCGCGGACGTCGACGATCAGCGGCAGGGCCTGCCCCCCGGCGGCCTCGATCTCTGCGGCGGCGGAGTAGATGGTGCCCGGCAGGTGTTTGTGCGCCTCGGCGGTCTTGGCGGCGATGACCACATTGGCCCCGTCGCGCGCCGCCCTCAGGCCAATGGCCAGTCCGATGCCACGGCTGGCACCTGTGATGAACAGCGTCTTGCCCTGAAGTGACATGAGGCTTGGCTCCCGGTTGGTTTCAATAGAAAACGCTTCGAACGCCAATGACACAGATTCCGCACAGGAGGGAAAGACCCATGTCGGCCTTCGAGATCACCCGTGACGGTGCCGTCGCCCAACTGAAGCTCTCGCGGCCCGAGGCGTCCAACGCCCTGGACCTGTCGTTCTGGCGGGATTTCGGACCTGCCCTGAGGGCGCTGGATGCGACGGGCGAGGTCCGCGCCCTGGTCATCTCCGGCGAGGGCCGCAACTTCTGTGCGGGCATGGACATCTCCGTCTTCTCGTGCGGGGCCATTATGAAGACGGACACGGCGGCGGAGCGCCAGGCCTTTCATCAGGCTGCGCGCGAGTTGCAGGACACCCTCACCATGATCGAGCGGGTGCGGTTTCCGGTCATTGCGGCCGTCCAGGGGGCCTGCGTCGGGGCCGGCCTCGACCTTGTCGCCGCCTGTGATCTGCGGCTGGCGGCGGTCGGGGCGTATTTCCGCATCGAGGAGATCAATATCGGCATGATGGCCGACGTCGGCAGCCTGCAGCGGCTCCCGTATGTCCTGCCCGAGGCGGTGGTTCGCGAACTGGCCTATCTGGGCACATCCCTGAGCGCCGAACGGGCCGAGCGGCTGGGCTTCGTCAATGCAGTCCTGCCGGACTCCGGGGCGTTGGCGGCCGCGGCGCTGGAGATGGCGCTGGCCATCGCCGCCAAGGCCCCGCTGGCGATCTCGGGCTCAAAGGCTGCGGTCACCTATGCGCGGGACCACACGGTCGCCGAGGGGCTGGAGTGGGCCGCCGTGATGCAGGGGTCGATCTGGAACACGGCGGACATCCTGGCCGCCATCCAGGCACGCATGATGCGGACCTCCGCCGAATTCGCCCCACTCGCACCTCTTGCCGGCTTCGGCACGGCGGCAGACTGACTCTCCATCCCCGGTTCGGCTTTGGCATAATGAGTCTGTGCGTGGCGACGTCTTTGGCCCCTGAATGGAACGACGTAGGCCGCTGCCGGCCTCTGCTGGCCAGGACCTGACATTCCAGGATGGACCGCAAGACCATAAGGTCGAAACCTGTCGCCGTGGCCGCGGCCTTGTTGACCACCGCCTGTTCGACCTTGGGGGTCCGTTCCGGTGCCGGGGAGCCCGCCTTTACCGGTGTCGCCCGGATCGGCGTCCTCCGGATCCGGACCTGGGGTCAGCGGCTGGGTCAGCCGGGGTGACCCTGTCGTGTGGTTCTGCCGCCCGCGCGACGCCATGCGGTCGCCGTGCGGGTCATCCGCCCGGATGGTTGAGACCCGGCGGCTGATGTCGCCGGGACATCAGGCCGCGAGACGGACCACGCCAGCGTCGATATAGCGGCGGGCGGCGCGCTGGGCTTCGGCGATCTCGTCGCGTTCCATCTCTTCGGACATCTCGCGGCGATAGACCCGGGCTTCGATCGAGCCCTTCATGGCCGCCAGATTGAAGATCATATGGGCCGAGACCCTGTCCATCGGGCACCCCCCCGATCCGGACGAATACATCATGCCCAGACGGAACAGAGCGTCACCGTCCATGTCGGGGGTCGGCAGGGGCAGCGGGGCCGCCTCGACCGTGTCGATCAGTTCCGGCGCGGTTTCTTGCGCGTTCATCACCGTATCCTTTGCGATGGGAGATGTCCGTTCTGGACCCGCCCTTCGATACGCGATCAAATACCTCCGGTTTGAAGTTAAAGTTAACAGCGCCAAGTGCCGCAGAATCTTTTATGTAAAAGGGATATGAATACTGTCCGGGTTGTTCAGACCTGAGAAATACACTGTAAATCTCTGATTCAGACTCTATCGGCCCCGTTGGCCGAACAGAACCTTGCGCGCCGCCTCTGCCGCCTTGCCGGATGCGGCCAGATTGCTGCGCAGTGCATCGCCGACGGCGCGGCCCTTGATCACCGCAGGGCGCGCGCCCACGCGGGCCAGCCAGGCCTTCAGGTTGGGGAACTCGTCCATGTTCTGCCCCTGATGCTCCGGCAGGATCCAGGGCCAGGCCGCCATATCGGCGATGGAATAGTCGCCCGCCAGATAGTCGCGATCCGCCAGCCGACGGTCCATGACGCCATACAGACGATGCGTTTCGTCGGTGTAGCGGCGCACGCCATAGGCGATCTGGCGCTGGTCCTTGATGATCGCGGGGGCATATTGGCGGAAGTGGTGCGTCTGACCCGCCATCGGCCCCAGGCCGCCGACCTGCCAGAACAGCCACTGATCGACCTCGGTGCGGGCCCGGATATCGGTCGGATAGAACTGGCCCGACTTGTTGGCCAGATACTGCAGGATCGCCCCGCTCTCGAAGATCGACAGCGGCTGGCCATCGGGACCGTCCGGATCGACGATGGCGGGCATGCGGCCATTGGGGCTGATGGCCTGGAACTCCGGCGTGAACTGTTCGCCGGTGCCGATGTTCACGGCCTTGACCTCATAGGGCAGCCCCATTTCCTCCAGGGCGATGGAGACCTTCCAGCCGTTGGGCGTGGGCCAGTACCAGAGCTGGATCGGGTTGGTCATGCAGAGTCTCCGGAACAGGGGGGGCCGCGTCCGATGCGGGCCCCTGATCTGGGTCGCGGCATGGCCTGCCGCAAGCGATCCGGGTCGTTCAGCCAGCGTTCATGGTGGAAGCGCGACCGTGAGGACGAGCCGCCGGGATCGGCGTGCGGGAAACCATGAGATGAAATCGTCCGTTACGGCCTTTGCCGCCCTCGCCGCCCTGGCCTTGCCCGCCAGCCTGTCGACCATGGCCCATGCCCAGGAGGAACTGACCGCCGATGCCCGGCCCGAAAGACTTCCGGCCGAGGTCTTCATCCCTGCGCCGCCCGAGGCTCCGCAGGAGCGTCGCGGTGACGGCGACCGCGCCAGGGGCGGTGGCCAGGATCGGGGAGACCAGACCCGGGACCGCGGCGATCGAGGCCGTGGCGATGGCGGTGGTCGGGACCAGGGCGACCAGTCACGCGACCGCGGTGGTCGCGGCGGGAACGACGGCGGAGGCTGGAGCCCGCCGCAGCCGCCGGTCATCCTTGCGCCGCCTCCGCCTGAACCCTCGATCCAGCAGGACAATCGTGGTCGCGGCGGCCGGGATCGCGATGAGTGGGGCCAGGGCGGCGAGGGACAAGGCGGCTGGAACGGTGGCGGCCAGTGGAACGGCGGCGACCAGAATCGCGGGGATCGGGATCGCGGGGATCGCGACCGAAACGGCCAGGATCGGGATCGCGGCAATGGCGGACGCTGGAACAGTGGCGGCAACAACGGTCAGGACTGGAACCGGGATCGCGACCGGGATCGCAACGGCGGCTGGAATGGCGGTTGGAACGGCAACAACGGTCAGGACTGGAACCGGGATCGCCATGGCGGCGGTCGGAACTGGAACAACGACCGCAACGGCCGACGCGACTATGGCGGCTTCAGCAACCGCTGGAACCAGTACGACTGGCGTCGCAACTGGAACCGGGGCCGGTCCAGAGATTGGTGGCGGAACGACCGGTCGTTCCGGGACTTCAACGGGGTCCGGTTCGGCTTCTACTTTGCGCCGAACTACGGCTACTACTCGGTGCCGAGAAGCTACTATGGCCAGCGCTACTACGTCGGATCCTACCTGCCGTCGATCTTCTGGCGCTACCAGCTGAACGACTACCGGACCTATGGTCTGGGCTATCCGCCCCCCGGAACCCGGTGGGTGCTGGTCGATACGACGATCTATCTGATCGACAGCTACGACGGCTACATCATCGACGCCATCTACGACGCCTGGCGCTGGTAGATCGAAGCCCCCCGCGCCGTTCCGACGGCGCGGGGGTGGTCGGCGTCACCGCGCAGGCTGCAAGAGACCCCGCCCGCGCCAGGCCGGGGATCATCCGCATCGGACCTGCTCAACGAGACCGCTCTGTTCATTGTAGAAGATGTTCAGCCGGTAGGGCGAGAAGTCCATCGTCACCGGACAGGTGGTGCACACCACGCGACGGCTGACGACCTCGACCGGCACTGGGATTTCAGTCCTGGGGCGCCCGACCAAGTACTGGAGGTCGGCCGCCTTGCAGAGGTCCTCCGATCCATCCGGCATGTGGGTGCCGACCGGCGGGTTGGCCTCGGCCTCCTCGACGATCGCGGGGGCGTCGGGTGCCGGGACGGGCGTGGACGAGCACGCCGCCAGCATCAGCGCGCCGATCAGGCCGCCTTTTCCCAGCGCCCCTCGTCCGATTGTTTCCAGTAGGCCAGATTGGCCCCCTGCCCCTTCAGCGCCTTCCAGCGTTCCCGCGCACCCTGCAGCGCCGTCTCGTCGCGTCCGTCGAAAATGATGAAGCATCGTTCGAACTCCTCGGTGACGGTCATATCCGACCCATCGACAATGAACAGCGCCTGGGACGCGTTGGGGTTCTCATGTCCGGCGGTCAGCAGGATGGGCTGGCGCGCGGCGTGCGGCTGGTCGGCAAGGCCATGGGCCAGAAAGGTGTCGTCGCGCCACGACCACAGCCGTTCGTCGATCTCCGCCCGCTGATCCGCATCGGCGACCCGAACCCGCGCGCGCCACCCGCGTTGCAGCGTCCGGTCCAGCAGTTCGGGCAGGACCTGATCCAGCGTGGATCGCTCCAGGTGATAGAACCAGATCTCGCCCATTGCGCTCGTCCCGGGGCCGTCCACCAGGGCCTCAGCCCTCGTAGGTGTCGGCCACCATGCGGTCCAGCAGGCGCACGCCCCAGCCCACCGGGCCGTCCGGCACGGTCGCGCGCGTCGACTTGGACGCCCAGGCCACCGGCGCGATGTCGATGTGCGCCCATGGCACGCCGTTGGTGAACCGCTGCAGGAACAGGGCGGCGGTGATCGAGCCGCCGTCGCGTCCGGCCGAATTCTTCACATCGGCGTTCACGCTGTCCATGATCTTGTCGTACTGGGGCGGGATCGGCAGGCGCCAGACGTTCTCGTTGACCTTGGGACCGGCGGCCAGAATCGCGTCGGCCAGATCGTCGGCGTTCGAAAACACGCCCGCATAGTCGAGACCCAGGGCCACGATCATGGCCCCCGTCAGGGTCGCCAGATCGACCATGAACTTCGGCTTGAACCGGTCCTGGGTGTACCAGAGGGCGTCGGCGAGAACGAGGCGACCCTCGGCGTCGGTGTTGATGATCTCGACCGTCTGGCCGGACATGGAGGTCAGGATGTCGCCGGGACGCTGGGCATTGCCATCGGGCATGTTCTCGACCAGGCCCAGCACGCCGACCGCGTTGACCCTGGCCTTGCGACCGGCCAGCGCGTGCATCAGTCCGGCGACGGCGGCGGCCCCGCCCATGTCCCAGATCATGTCTTCCATATTGGCGGCGGGCTTGATGGAGATGCCGCCGGTGTCGAAGCAGACGCCCTTGCCGACAAAGGCGATCGGCTGGTCGCCGGGCTTGCCGCCATTCCACTGGATCACCGCCAGCTGGCTTTCACGCACCGAGCCCTGACCGACGCCCAGCAGGACGTGCATGCCCAGCGCCTCCATCTCCTTTTCGCCCAGGATCTCGACGGTCAGGCCGAGGCGTTCCAGTTCCTTGACGCGACGGGCGAACTCGGCCGGATACAAGACGTTGGCGGGCTCCGCGACCAGGTCACGCGAGAAACAGACCGCATCGGCAACAGCATCCAGCGGCCCGAAGGCGGCCTGGGCGGCCGCGACATCGGCGGTGACGATATTGACCGTCCTGATCGAGGGAATCTTGTCCGGCTTTTCCCGGGTCCGGTATTTGTCGAACCGGTAGGCCGCCAGCTTCACCGCGAAAGCGGCGCGCGCGGCCTGCTCTGCGGAGAGGTGGCGCAGGTCGATGGTCAGGGCCTCGGCCCCCGACAGCTTGACCGCATGATAGGCGGTGCCGGCCGCCGTCTCGATCGCCAGGTCGTCGAACTTGCCCGCCTCGCCCGCCCCGACCAGAACCACGGTGTCGGCCTGAATGCCCTGCGGGGCCGCGACGATCAGCGTGCTGGATGCGCTGCCGTTGAAGCGGCTGTTCGTCATCGCCCGGGTCAGGCTGCCCGCCGCAGCGGCATCGTGGTCGGCGCCGGACCCTGCGAAGGCCCGACCATCATGGACCAGAACGGCCAAGGCTTGCGAGACGCCGGCTTCGGCGACGAAGGCGATATTCATGAACAAGGGACTCCCGCCGGGATTCGCTCCCGGTCGTTGATACGGTGAAGGCGGCTGCGTCTGCCATTGTCGGCGACGCAGCCGGGTGTGTATTAGATGGACTGCCACGCCCGCGCCCGCAACCGGGTGATTTCATCGCCCGCATGACCCTGATCCAGACCTATCTGTTCCGCCAGATCGCCCTGCCCGTTCTGGCAGCCTGCGCCTCGCTGGCCGGAATCGGCATACTGAGCCAGAGCCTGGATCAGCTGGAGGTCATCGTCGAACGCGGTCAGAGCGTCTGGATCATGGTCAAGCTGACCCTGCTGGCCGTGCCGCTGCTGTTCAGCGTGATCCTGCCCATAGGCCTGTTCGTCGGGGCCCTGATCGCCCTGACGCGGTTGCAGCGCGAGCAGGAACTGACCGCCGCCTATGCCAGCGGCATGACCCGCTGGCAGATGATCGCGCCCGGCGCCTGGCTGGCCGCGGGCGTCGCCGCGGTGATGCTGCTGACCAATGTCGTGGTGCAACCCTGGGCGCAGCGCACGGCGCGGGAACAGGCCTTCGCCATCCGCACCGATCTGGCCGCCCTGCTGGTCGAGGAAGGCCGATTCGTTCAGGGTCCGAACGGTCTGACCGTCTATGTCCAGCAGATCGAACAGAATGGCCTGCTGAAGAACCTGTTCATCTACATCCAGAACGGCGACAAGGTGACGACCTGGGACGCGGCGGAGGCCCGCTTCGGGCGCGTCGACGGACAGCCCGTCCTGACCATGAAACAGGGCTCGTGGCAGCAGTACAGCCCGGCCGGCGTGCTGCAGCAGCTGGTGTTCGACGGCTACGTCTTCCCGCTGGGACCATATGTCACCGACGACCAGCGCATCCGCTACAAGTCCGCCGACCTGTGGATCACCCAGCTGTTCAAACCCACGCCCGAATTGATTCGCGATACGGCTCCCCGCGGTGAACTGCTGGCGGAGGCCCATTCGCGGCTGTCATCGCCGCTGTATGCCCTGACCGCCATGGCCATGGCCCTGACCGCCATCCTGGGCGGCGCCTTCAGTCGGACCGGCTACACCGCACGGATCGCAAAGGCCTCGGGCGCCTTCCTGCTGGTCCGCGTCGTCGGCTATGCGGTGGTGGCGGCCAGCGCATGGAACGGATGGCTGAACGTGTTCCAGTATCTGTTGCCGATCGCCGCGACCGTCGTGGCGCTCAGGTTGGTGTTCCGGGCGCTGAAGCCGCACAGGGCCTCTCGCCCGACCCTGTCCCGACTGAAGGTGCGACCGGCATGAGCCCCCTGGGCAACATCGGCGCGGCACCCGCCCATATGCTGAACGCGCTGCATCTGGGACGTATCGAGCGGTACGTGCTGCTCCAGCTGGGCAAGTCGCTGGCCGTGGCGCTGGGGGTCATCAGCGCCCTGGTCATGCTGATCGACTTCGTCGAGATCTCGCGCGGCCTGGGATCGGACACCGATCTTTCGGGCCTGCGCATCCTGGGCCTGATGCTGATCAAGTCGCCCGCGGTGATCGTGCAGCTTCTTCCCTTCGTCTTCCTGTTCGGGACGCTGGCGGCCTTTGTCGGGCTGAACCGGCGGAGCGAGCTGATCGCCATGCGGGCAGCGGGCGTTTCGGCCTGGCGCTTCGTCCTGCCCGCGGCGGGCGCGGCGGTGGTGGCCGGTATCCTGACGGTGACCATCATCGGTCCCCTGGCCGCATCGGGCGACGGCATGTTCCAGCGTGAACGCAGCCGGATCTCCGATGGCGTCGGCGGGGGCGAGCAGGAGGCGATCTGGCTGCGTGAGGGCGAGGGCCAGCGCCAGATGGTCATCCGCGCGGCGCGTCAGGATCGCGCCCGCGCCCAGCTGCTGGACGTCACCTTCTTCATCTATACGACCGATCCGGGAGGCCGCCGCGCCTTCACCGAGCGGATCGACGCACGGTCCGCCAGCCTGGCGGCCGGTCGCTGGCGTCTGGTGAATGCGGTCGGGGCCCAGACCGGGCAGCGGGCCACGCGCTATTCGACCCTGGACCTGCCCTCCAGCCTGGCCGACGAAGAGGCGTTCGAACGGTTCGCCCGGCCGCAATCGACACCCTTCTGGTCCTTGCCGGGCCAGATCCGGAGAATCGAGGATGCGGGGTTCTCGTCCACCGCCTATCGGCTGCGGCTGCAGCAGTTGCTGTCCACCCCCCTGGCCTTCGCGGCCATGACCATCCTGGCCGCAGCCTTCTCGCTGCGGCTTATGCGGCTGGGAGACCTGGCGCGGATGGCCGTGGCGGCGGTCGTGCTGGGCTTTGCCTTCTTCTTCCTGAACCAGTTTTCGGCGGCCATGGGCTCGGCGGAGGTCGTGCCCCCCGTCATCGCCGCCTGGTTGCCGGCCGTCCTGACAGCGCTCGCGGCCTTCACCTTGCTGTTCTATACCGAAGACGGCTAAGCGGTTCCCGAAGGCGGGGGCCTGAACAAGGGATACAGTCCTACCGATGCAGGCTGATCGCGGCCCTCTTTTCCGGCACCGTCTGCGGATCCGCCTGCTGACCGGCTCGGTGCTGGCGGCCTGGGCGCTGTCCAGCCTGGCGCTGGCCCAGACGCCGTCGCGCCCGACGTCGCCCCCCGCCGTCGACCTGCCGGTCGATGCCGTCTATCTCGAAGCCGATCAGGCGACCCGTCAGGGCAATGTGATCACCGCGACCGGCGAGCGTGACCGCGTCTATGCGCGCTTCCAGAACCGTTCAATGCGCGGCCGCGCCGTCACCTATGACATCGGCCAGGGGGTCGGGGTCGCCGACGGCGAGGTCGAGCTGACCGACCCGGACGGCAACGTCGTCCACGCCAGCCATCTGGAACTGGATTCGGATCTCAAGGCGGGCGTCGCGGTCGATCTGGCCACACGGCTGACAAATGGGGCCAGTCTGATGGCCGCGACGGCGGTCCGGCGGTCCGAAAACGTCAACGAGCTGAACTACGCCCTGTTCACGCCCTGCCCCGTTTGCGACGCCGAGGGCCATCCGAAGGAGCCCAGCCTCTCGATCCAGGCCGAAAAGGTGGTCCAGGACGAGGCCCTGCGTGCGGTCCTGTATCGGAATGCGGTCTTCAAGATCGGCGGCGTGCCCGTCTTCTGGACGCCCTACTTCGCCCATCCCGACCCGACCGTGGATCGGGCGTCCGGCTTTCTGGTGCCGATCACCAACTACGACCAGGGGCGCGGCGTCTCGATCGAGACGCCCTACCTTCGGGTCATCTCGCCGTCAGAGGACTGGCTGATCAGCCCGCAGTTCAACACCGGCGTGGTCCCGTTCCTGAACCTGCAATGGCGTCGGCGCTTCTCGAACGGCACGATCTTGGCCCGGACCGGCTACACCTATGCGCAGAATTTCGGCGACTTTGATCTGGACGGCGACGGCAGCGCCGAGAGCAACGTCGATTTCGGCGACAAGACCAGCCGCAGCTATGTCCTGAGCTGGGGCAGGTTCGATCCGGCCGGCCCGTGGCGCTGGGGTTTCACGGCCGAGCGGACGTCCGACAAGACCCTGTTCGACCGCTACGACGTCATCGACCCCTATCAGGACAATGGACTGTATTATGGCGACCAGCGCCGCCTGATCTCGCAGCTGTATGCCGAGCGACAGACCGCCCGTTCGTACCTGTCGGTCGCCGCCTTCTCCTTCCAGAGCCTGCGGGTGGCACGGTTCAACGATGTGACGCCTGCGCTGAACGTGTTCGAGAATGACGGATCGCTGCCGCTGGTCGCGCCTCTGATCGATGGGCGCTGGGAGCCGGAGCAGGCGGTGCTGGGCGGGCGGCTGCGGCTGCGCGGATCGGCCGTGTCGCTGTACCGCGACGACTATGTCGGCAGTCCGGTGCTGAGGCCCCAGGTCGTACCGAGGGGGGCTACCCTCGGCCTGCCCGGTGTGGACAGCCGCCGGGTCACCGCCCAGATCGACTGGCGCCGGTCCCTGACCTCGGCGGCGGGCATCCGCTACGAGCCCTTCATCGACGGGCGCATCGATGTCTATTCGGTTGCCGACCTGCCGCCCGTGCTGGGCCTGGCCGATGAGACCATCACCCGGGAGCGCGCGACCATCGGCCTTGACGTCAGCTATCCCCTGATCCGGCACCTGGGAAACGGGGCGGACCTGATCGTCGAACCGCTGGGCCAGATCTCGTTGTCCAACGCACCCGACGTCGACGCCCGCATCCCGGTCGAGGACTCCGAGACGCTGGAGCTGGACGAGTCCTCGCTGTTCCGCATCGACCGCTTTCCCGGTCATGACCTGCTGGAAGGCGGTTTCCGGTTTACGGCCGGGGTGCGTTCCACCCTGCGCTGGGACAGCAACCGCAGCGCCAGTCTGTTCGTCGGACGCAGCATGCGCGATGCGGACCAGATAGCCTTCGGCATTCCGATTCCGGATGCCCCCACCAAGATCTACGACCCGACCGGCGTCGGGAGCCAGACCTCGGACTGGGTGGTCCAGGCCAGCTTCCAGCCGTCGGACCGCATCCGCGGCTGGGGTCATGCGACCGTGGATGGATCGGGCAATATCCGCCGGGCAGAAACCGCCGTCGATGGTCGATGGGGTCGGCGCAACCTCGCGACGCTCAGCTACATCGTCGATCGGTCCAATCCCCTGACCGGGCCGAACAACCGCAATTACGAGTTCGTGCAGCTGGCCGGTCAGCAGTTCGTCCATCGTAACTGGGGCGTGACGGTCGCAGGCATCGCCGACCTGGAGCGCAACCTGATCACCCGGTCAGAAGTCGGCCTGCTGTTCGACGACGACTGTTTCCGGGTCGAGGTCGGCTATCGGCGCGACAACACCCGCGTTCGGCCCACCGGGCCTTCGGACGGTGTCTATGTTCGTCTAAACCTCGCCACTTTTGGAGGGTCAGGCTATGGATCAAACGGCTTGCGTTAGGCATGACGCGTGAACGCGTGTGCCTGGCCCGTTTTTGGACACGGCGCGCGGGTTCGAGGGAATCAGGACTGACCATGGGTTTGATGCGTATTTCGACCGCCGCCGCCCTGGCGGCGCTGGTCGCCGGTTCAGCCGTGGCACAGACGGCCCCTCGTCCGGCGCAGGCTCCCGGAGCGGCGGCAGGCACCCTGAATCCCGCCGCCGGGCAGCAGCCGATCACGGCCGCTCAGCCGCCTCAGCCCGAGTTCAAGATGGCCGACGGTATCGTCGCGACCGTGAACGATCAGGTCATCACCGGCTTCGACCTGCGTCAGCGCATGCTGACCACCATCGCCATGAGCCAGGTGCAACCGACCGAGGAGAACATCCCGGCGATCCAGCAGCAGGCGCTGCAGGGCCTGATCGAGGAACGGCTGCAGGCCGCCGAGATCGCCAAGTTCGACACGCTGATCATCACCGACGCCGAGGTCGATCAGGAGATCGCGCGCATGGCCGAGGACGCCGGCACGACGCCACAGGCCTATCTGGAATTCCTGACCGGTGGCGGCATCCGGGTGGAAAACCTTCGCGAGCAGTTGCGCACCGAGATCGGCTGGCGCGAGCTGGTCGGCGGCCGGTTCAACAGCCGTTCGCGGGTCAGCCGGGCACAGGTCCAGCAGGCGCTGCGCCAGGTTACCGAGGCCGCATCCAGGCCCCAGTATCTGGTCGGTGAAATCTACATCGAGGCGGCCCGCGTCGGAGGCCAGCAGCAGGCCTTCAACGGGGCCGAACAGCTGGTGCAGCAGATGGTCCAGGGCGCGCCGTTCCAGGCGGTGGCCCGCCAGTTTTCCGCCGCCCCGTCGGCGACGCGCGGCGGCGACGCCGGCTGGCTCGTACAGGGCACCGTCCAGCCTGAATTGCAGGCGGCCCTCGAGTCGCTTCAGGTCGGTCAGCTGTCGCGGCCGATCCCGGTCTCCGGCGGCGTCTACATCATCTATATGCGCGACAAGCGCGCGGGCGCAGCGACCAGTCTGGTGTCGCTGAAACAGGCCATGATCGAGCTGCCGGAAACCGCGCCCCCCGCCGATGTGGCCGCCGCAACGACCCGGCTTCAGGCCCTGCGCGGCAGTCTGACCTGCGACAACATCCTGCAACGGACCTCGTCGGAGGCCGGGCTTCTCGGTTCCGACCTCGGCGAGGCGGATGTGGCCAACCTGGCCCCGCAGTTCCAGCAGGTCGCGCGCGCGGCAGAGATCGGCAGTGTCAGTGACGTCGTCCGCACGCCTCTGGGTGTGCATTTGCTCGCCGTCTGCGGGCGCCGCGCGGGCGGTGCCGATGTGCCGACCGCGCGCGAGGTCGAAGGCCGTCTGCAGAACCAGAACCTGGCCATGCTGGCGCGACGCTATCTGCGCGATCTGCGCGCCGACGCCCTGATCGAGCTGAAGTAGATCCATGGGACTGCCACCTCTGGTCCTCAGCCTCGGCGAACCCGCCGGGATCGGACCGGAGATCGTCGCCAAAGCCTGGCAGACCCTGGGCAATGAGGCACCGTTCGCGGTCATCGGCGACATGCGCCTGCTGGCCGCGCAGGGCATTCCCGTGGTCGAGATCGGAGCCCCGGGCGATGCCGCATCGGCCTTCGCACGCGCCCTGCCCGTTCTGCACCACCCGGCACCTGCGCCGGTCGAGCCGGGCCGGCCCGATCCCCGCAACGCCTCCGTCGTCGCCGACTGGATCGAGCGAGCCGTCGGCCTGGCCCTGTCCGGCGAAGCGTCAGGTGTGGTCACAGCCCCGATCGCCAAGGCCCCGCTCTATGCCGCCGGGTTCCGCTTTCCGGGCCACACCGAGTTCATCGCCGAACTGACCGCCGACGCGCCCTTCACCGGTACGCGCGGGCCGGTCATGATGCTGACGGCCAGGGACCTTCGCGCCTGTCTGGTGACGATCCACGTGGCCCTGGACCAGGTGCCGGAACTGGTCACGGCCGAACGGGTCTGCCGCACGGCGCGCGTGGTACACGAGGCCATGAAGCGTGATTTCGGCATCGCCGCGCCTCGCCTCGCTCTGGCCGCCCTGAACCCGCACGCGGGCGAGGGGGGTGCGCTGGGCCTGCAGGAGATCGAGGTGCTGCGCCCGGCGGCCGAGGCGCTGCGGGCCGAGGGCATTGCCATCACCGACCCCCTGCCCGCCGACACCCTGTTCCACGACGACGCGCGGGCGACCTATGACGCCGCCGTCTGCCTGTATCACGACCAGGCCCTGATCCCGGTCAAGACACTGGACTTCTGGGGCGGGGTCAATGCCACCCTGGGCCTGCCGATAGTGCGGACGTCGCCCGACCACGGCACCGGCTTCGAGATCGCCGGCAAGGGTGTGGCGCGGGCGGACAGTCTGATCGCCGCGATCCGTCTGGCCTCCACCATGGCGGCGGCGCGGGCCACGCGCTAACAGGAGGCGGTGTCAGACCTGCCCCCCCTTCGCGAGTCCCTGGAAGCCCACGGCCTGCTGGCCAGGAAAAGCTTCGGCCAGCATTTCCTGCTGGACCTGAACATCACGCGCAAGATCGTACGCCTGGCCGGACCGTTCGAGGGTCGCGCCGTGATCGAGGTCGGCCCCGGCCCCGGCGGCCTGACCCGCGCCATTCTGGAGAGCGATGCGGGGCCGGTGGTGCTGGTCGAGAAGGACCCGCGCTTTCTGCCCCTGCTGGCCGAACTGGACAACGGCGAGGGCCGCCTGACGATCATCGAGGCCGATGCGCTGAAGGTCGTCGAGGCCGATCTGGCGACCGGCCCGGCCCACGTCGTGTCAAACCTGCCCTACAATGTCGGGACGCCGCTGCTGATCAAATGGCTGACGGGTCCGTGGACGCCGCACGCCATGACCCTGATGTTCCAGAAGGAGGTCGCCGAGCGGATCGTGGCCGCCCCGGGCGACGACGCCTATGGGCGTCTGGCCGTGATCGCCCAGGCGGTGGCCGAGGCGCGGATCGTGATGCATCTGCCCGCCGCCGCCTTCACACCGCCGCCCAGGGTGGCGTCGGCCGTCGTCCACCTGATCCCACGCGCCGGACGGCCCGCCCGCGAGACGCTGAAGCGGCTGGAGACCGTCACAGCCGCCGCCTTCGGCCAGCGCCGCAAGATGCTGCGCTCCAGCCTGAAACAGCTGGGCGGCCGGGCCCTGTGCGAGGCCGCCGGCATCGATCCGGACGCGCGGGCCGAGACGATCGACATCGCGGGCTTCCTGCGGCTGGCGGAGGCGACCCCATGACCGACATCGACCCGTTCCGCGCCATCGGCATCAGCCGCCTGGCCCATGCCCTGAAGGCCGAGGGCCGCAGCGTGATCCATATGGAGTTCGGCCAGCCGTCGACCGGCGCCCCGCCCGCCGCGATCGCCGAGGCCCACCGTGTGCTGGATCTCGACGGCATGGGCTATTGGGAGAGCGCGCCGCTGAAGGCGCGGATCGTCCAGCTGTACCGCGACCGCTACGACGTCGCGATCACGGCCGATCGTCTGCTGCTGACCTGCGGAGCCTCTCCCGCCCTGGTGCTGGCGCTGTCGTCCGCCTTCGCACCGGGCGACCGGATCGCCATGGCCCGCCCCGGCTATGTCGCCTATCGCAACACCGTCCGTGCACTGAATATCGAGGCGGTCGAGATCGCCTGCGGGCCGGCCGAGCATTACCAGCTGACGGCCGCCGCCCTGGACGCGCTGGACCCTCCGCCCGCCGGGGTCATCATCGCCAGCCCGGCCAATCCGACCGGGTCGGTGATTTCCGCCTCCGAACTCTCCGAAATCGCTGCCGTGTGTCGCAGAAAGCGGATCCGGATTCTCTCCGACGAAATCTACCACGGCCTGTCCTATGTCGGCCCCCAGCCGTCGATGCTGCAGTTCGAGCCGGACGCCATGGTCATCAACAGCTTCAGCAAATACTGGAGCATGGCCGGCTGGCGACTGGGCTGGCTGCTGGTGCCCGCCGACCATGCGGAGCGGGCGCGCGCCTTCATCGGCAATCTGTTCCTGACCCCGCCATCCCTGAGCCAGCACGCGGGTCTGGTCGCCATGGACCAGCATGAGGTGCTGGAAGGCCATATCGAGGTCTATCGCGCCAACCGTGCCCGGATGCTGGAGGCCCTGCCCGCGCTGGGCCTGAAGTCGATCGCCCCGCCGGACGGGGCCTTCTACATCTGGGCCGACATCGGCCATCTGACGCAGGACAGCGTGGCCTTCTGCGAGCGTCTGTTGCGCGACACCGGGGTCGCGACCGCGCCCGGCGTGGACTTCGATCCCGTCGACGGCCACCGCTTCATGCGGTTCAGCTTTGCGGTCTCCACGCCCGAGATCGAGGACGCCCTGTCGCGAATGATCCCCTGGTTCGCGGCGCGCGCGGCAGACTGAGGCTCAATCCAGACCGGTGATCCGGCCGTCCGCGCCCAGCCCGATCCGCTCGGCCGAGGGCACGCGCGGCAGGCCCGGCATGGTATTGACCGCCCCGCACAGGGCGACGACGAAGCCCGCCCCGGCCGACAGCCGCACGGACTCGACCGGCAGGACGAAGCCCTGGGGCGCGCCCGACACCTTTTCGTCGGCGGTGAAGGAATAGGGCGTCTTGGCCATGCAGACCGGCAGGTGACCGTGGCCCTCGGCCTCGAACCGGGCGAGGTCCTTCCTCGCCGCGGCCGACAGGGCGATGTCTGCGGCGCGGTACAGGGACTGGGCCACCGTACGGATCTTCTGCTCCAGCGGCAGGTCGTCGGCATAGGTCAGCTTCAGCGCGCGGCCCGGATCGTCATTGGCGTCGGCCAGGGCCGCCACGGCATGGGCCAGACCCACAGCCCCCGCGCCGCCGTCGGCCCAGTGGGTGCAGACATGGGCCTCGACCCCGTGCGCCGCACACAGGTCGATGATCGCGGCCTGTTCTTCGGCCGTGTCGCCATGGAAGGCATTGATCGCCACCACGACCGGCAGCCCGAAGCCGTGCAGGTTCTCGATGTGGCGCGCCAGATTGACGAAGCCGGCCCGCACGGCCGCGACGTCGCCGGTGCCCAGCGCGTCCTTCGCAACCCCGCCCTGCAGCTTCAGCGCCCGAACCGTCGCCACGATCACGGCGGCGGCGGGAGCCAGGCCGCTGGACCGGCATTTGATATTGAGGAATTTCTCGGCCCCCAGATCGGCCCCGAACCCGGCCTCCGTCACCGCGAACTCGCCCAGCGCCAGCGCCGCGCGGGTCGCCGTCACCGAGTTGCAGCCGTGGGCGATGTTGGCGAACGGGCCGCCATGGACCAGCGTCGGTGTGCCGCCCAGCGACTGCACGAGATTGGGCAGGACAGCCTCGCCCAGCAGGGCCGCCATCGCACCGGCCGCGCCGATATCCCCGGCCGTCACAGCCCCGCCGTCCCGTGTGCGACCCACCACGATGCGGGCCAGCCGCGCGGCCAGATCGTCCGGCCCCTCGGCCAGGCACAGGACGGCCATGACCTCGCTGGCGACGGTGATGTCGAAGCCGCTCTCGCGCACCGCGCCATTGGTGCCACCAAGGCCCACCGCGACCTGCCGCAGGGCCCGGTCGTTCATGTCGACGACGCGCCGCCAGGTGACCCGCCGCGCATCCAGCCCCCGGTCGTCGCCCCAGTAGAGGGCGTTGTCGACCATGGCGGCCAGCAGGTTGTGCGCCGCGCCGATGGCGTGGAAATCGCCGGTGAAATGCAGGTTGATCCGCTCCATCGGCGCGACCTGGGCATGGCCTCCGCCCGTCGCCCCGCCCTTTCGTCCGAACACCGGCCCCAACGAGGGCTCGCGAAGGGCGATGACTGTCTTGCGTCCGATCCGGTTCAGCGCGTCGCCGAGACCGATGGTCGTGGTCGTCTTGCCTTCGCCCGCCGCTGTCGGATTGATGGCCGTGACCAGGATCAGCCGCCCCGCCGGACGATCCGCCAGCCGCGCCAGGGCTTCGCGCGACAGCTTGGCGATATAGCGGCCATAGGGTTCCAGCGCGTCGGGGCCGATCCCCACCCTGGCCGCGATCTGCTGGATCGGCTCCAGCGTCGCGGCCTGGGATATCTCGATATCGCCGGGCATGGTCAGACCACCTCCGAGAGCAGGGCCGTCCGGTAGGTCTCGACCCAGGTGTTGCGGAACCGCCGGCTGCGCTCGGCGTGATAGATATGGGCCAGTTCGGAATAGGACCGGTCGAAGTCGTCGTTGACGAAGACGTAGTCGAACTCCCCGCAGTGCTCGATCTCGCCCTTGGCGTTCTGTATGCGGCGCTCGATCACGTCGTCGGCGTCCTGCGACCGGGTCACCAGACGGCGGCGGAGTTCTTCCAGACTGGGCGGCAGGATGAAGACGCGGACCGCGTCGCCCGGGCATTTCTCCGCGATCTGTCGGGCCCCCTGCCAGTCGATGTCGAACAGGACGTCCCGGCCCTCCGACAGGGCCTTGTCCACGGGCGCGCGCGGGCTGCCGTAGCGGTTGCCGTGCACATCGGCCCATTCCAGGAAGGCGTCCTCGTCGATACCGCGCTGGAATTCCTCGGGCGAGACGAAGTGATAGTCGCGGTCGGCCACCTCTCCCGGCCGGATGCCGCGCGTGGTCATGGAGATGGACAGCTCCAGCCCGCCATGATCGGCCATCAGGCGACGGCACAGGGAGGTCTTGCCCGCGCCCGACGGGCTGGCCACGATCAGCAGGACACCCCGGCGGGGCGTGCGGTCATTCGACATTCTGAACCTGTTCCCGAAGCTGCTCGATGACCGCCTTCAGGTCGAGGCCTATGGCGGTCAGCGCGGTCGTAGCGGATTTCGAGCACAGTGTGTTCGCCTCGCGCATGAACTCCTGCATCAGGAAGTCCAGCTTTCGGCCGGCCGGCGGCTGATCCAGCAGGGTCCGAGCCGAGGCGATGTGGGCGATCAGCCTGTCCAGTTCCTCACGGACGTCGGCCCGGGTGGCCAGGGCGGCGGCCTCCAGCACGATCCGCTCCTGCAGATCCGGCGCGTCCGGGGCCAGTTCGGCCATGCGTCGGGCGAAACGCTCGCGCACGGCCCCGGTCTGGGCGGCCGCTTCGGTTTCGGCGCGGGTGACCAAGGCTTCGATCCGGCCGACGAAGTCCTCGATCACGGGGCGCAGCTGGGCCCCTTCACGGTCGCGCGACACCTTGAGCGCATCCAGAGCCTGCTCCACGCTGGCGGCGATGGCGGCCTCGACGGCGGCACGGGCCTCGGCGTCATCGACCTGTTCGTCGCTCTCGATCACGCCTTTCAGGCCGAGCAATCCATCGGCCGACGGCGGCGTGGCCCCCTCCTCCGCCAGTCCATTGGCCAGCGCCAGATAGCGGGCCAGCACCGCCTCATTGACCTTCAAGGTCGGCGCGTCGCCGTCTGCGCGGCGTGCGTTGACGCCGAGGGTCACCTGACCCCGGCTGAGCCGGGCCTGCGCCGCCGCCCGGGCCAGCCGCTCCAGATTGTCGAACCCGTTCGGCCCGCGAAACCGGACCTCCAGATTGCGGCCGTTGACCGAGCGCGCCTCGACCGTCCAGGTCCAGCCGTCCAGGACGCCGTCGGCCCGGCCGAAGCCGGTCATGCCGGAAAGGACGCTCACGGCCCGTTCGCTGGTGCGGGTGTCGTGGCGGGTGCGGTCGATGGAGCCGGTGAAGCAGGCCGCAGCCCGGTCGTCGCACGCGGCGGCGTCAACGATCCGGGTGGCTGCATGGTGATGACCGCATCTTCGGTGGGCGGGGGCGGGGTCGCGGGAGCCGCGCCGGGCGGCAAGGCCTCTGTCGGTGCGGGCCCCGCCCGGCCCGCCTCGATCGAGCGCCAGCGCGCGACATTGATCAGGTGCTGCTCATAGGTCGAGGCGAACACATGCCCCCCGGTCCCGTCCGCGACGAAGAACAGGTCCTGCGACTGGGGCGGGTTCAGCACCGCCTCCAGCGACTGCCGGCCCGGATTGGCGATCGGCGTCGGGGGCAGGCCGTCGATCAGATAGGTGTTGTAGCCGGTGTCGCGCTCCAGCTCCGACCGGCGGATGCCCCGACCCAGAGGCTGGCCCTTCGTAATGCCGTAGATGATGGTCGGATCGCTCTCCAGCCGCATGCCGATGCGCAGCCGGTTCGAGAACACCGCCGCGACCTGGGGCCGCTCGCGCGCGATGCCGGTT
Source organism: Brevundimonas sp. AJA228-03 (assembly GCF_017795885.1). Lineage (NCBI taxonomy): Bacteria > Pseudomonadati > Pseudomonadota > Alphaproteobacteria > Caulobacterales > Caulobacteraceae > Brevundimonas > Brevundimonas sp. AJA228-03. The sequence continues at coordinate 2,392,289 of NZ_CP059297.1, forward strand.
TCCTTCTCGACGATGGAGGCCAGGATCACGGCCTCTTCCGGCGTCCGGACCACGGTGTTGGGTCCCCTCTGGGCCCACAGCTCCGCAAGGTTTTCGGTCGCCGCGCGCTGCATGCGGGCGATGACCTCGGCGCGCGTTTCGCCCCGCTCGATCTCATAGGTCTCGGGCCAGAGCGAGCCCTCCTCGGGCACCTCGGCGATGGTACCGGTCAGGACGGATTCCTTGTTGAGGATGTCCACGGCCTGCGCCGACGACCACCCCTCGGGAATGGTCACGAAATGGCGCACGACGCGGCCATCGGTCAGCAGGGCCAGCACGCCCTTGAGCGAGGTTCTGGTCGGCACCTCGTACTCACCGGCGCGCAGCCTCCGGTCCGCCCCGGTCAGGGTAGCCGCGGCCTTGAACATGTCCACCGACCGGATCACCCCCGCACTCTTCAGACGGGCGGCGATCGCCGAGACGCCCGAGCCGGACGGCAGGGTGACGATGGTCGCATCGCCCGCCCGCGCCGAGGGTCCGGGGGCGTAATAGACGCTCCAGGCCCAGGCCAGGCCGGCGATCAGGAACAGACTGACCGTCGCCGAGGCGGCCAGCGCGGCCACCACCAGTCCCGACCGCTTTGGCCCTGGGGCCGCCCCCCGGTCGTTCGTCATGTCAGGCGACCTTGCGGAAAATGATCGAGGCGTTGGTGCCGCCGAACCCGAAGCTGTTGGACATCACCACGTCGATCTCCATGGGCTTGCCCCTGTGTGGCACCAGATCGATGGCGGTTTCGTGTTCCGGGTCGTCCAGATTGATCGTCGGCGGCGCGATCTGGTCGCGGATCGCCAGGACGCTGAACACCGCCTCGATGGCCCCGGCCGCCCCCAGCAGGTGGCCGGTCATCGACTTGGTCGAGGACATGGCCAGGTTCTTGGCATGGTCACCGACCAGCCGCTCGACCGCTCTCAGCTCGATCCAGTCGGCCATGGTCGAGGTGCCGTGAGCGTTGACGTAATCGATGTCCTCGACCGCGATCCCGGCCCGCTTCACCGCCGCCCTCATGGCGCGGTAGGCCCCGTCGCCGTCCTCGGACGGGGCCGTGATGTGGAAGGCGTCGCCGCTCATGCCGTAGCCGATGACCTCGGCATAGATCTTTGCCCCGCGCGCCCTCGCGTGCTCGTATTCCTCCAGCACCAGAACGCCGGCCCCCTCGCCCATGATGAAACCGGCGTGGCCCCGGTCATAGGGGCGCGAGGCCGCCTCGGGCGTGTCATTGTAGGCGGTGCACAGCGCCTTGCAGGCCAGGAATCCGGCGATGCCCAAGGGCACGATGGAGCTTTCGGCCCCGCCCGCCACCATCACATCGGCGTCGTCGAAGGCGATCATCCGGGCGGCATCGCCAATGGCGTGAACGCCGGAGGCACAGGCCGTGACCACCGCGTGATTCGGGCCTTTCAGCTGATGCCGGATCGAGATCTGACCGCTGGCCAGGTTGATCAGGGCGGACGGGATGAAGAAGGGGCTGATCCGGCGGGCCCCTGAATCGGCCAGGATCCGGGCGCTGTCGGCGATGGGGCCGAGGCCGCCGATACCCGCGCCCATCATGACGCCGGTCCGTTCCTTGTCCTCATCGGTCTCGGGGTGCCAGTTCGCGTCGTTCAGCGCCTCGTCGGCCGCCGCGATGCCGAACAGGATGAAGTCGTCGACGCGCTTCCTCTCCTTGGGCGACATGATCGCGTCGGGATCGAAGCTGCCGGGCACGTCGGGCCCGCCGCCGCCCCGCCCGTCCACGCTGGGGACCTCGCCCGCGATGGTGCAGCCGTAGCCTTCCGTATCGAAGGCGGTGATCGGACGGATGCCGGAGCGCCCCTCGACGATGCCCTTCCAGCTGTGCTCGACGCCGGTGCCCAGGGGGGTGACGAGGCCGAGACCGGTGACGACGACGCGACGCATGCTTTCGCGCTCCAGCAGAATCCTGATTCAGAAACAGTAATGGCCGCCGGGCCTCTCCGCTAGGAGGGCCGGGCGGCCATCAACTGCCGTCAGACCGAATGCGCTTAGGCGGCGGTCTTTTCGTCGATGAACTTCACCGCGTCGCCGACGGTCTGGATGTGCTCGGCGGCGTCGTCGGGGATCTCGATGTCGAACTCTTCCTCGAAGGCCATGACCAGTTCGACGTTGTCGAGCGAGTCAGCGCCCAGGTCGTCGATGAAGCTGGCCTTTTCGGTGACCTTGTCCGGATCGGCGTCCAGGTGGTCGATGACGATCTTGCGGACGCGTTCCAGGGTATCGGACATAGGTGTCTCTGCCTTCTAGATGCCGCCCGGGGCGGCGTTGTAATCTTGGTCTGCCGTGTCACGGCGGCCCCGATTGCGCAAGAGGCAACACCTCGCTGACCCAACCGGATAGCGACGCTTTAGCACACCGCTCGCGGGGGGAAATAGGGCGTAACGCATCTTGAGGGGCTATCGCGCGGTCGCGCGACTTGAGGCAGGCCAGGCGGGCTATCGCGCGGTCGCGCGACTTGAGCCGGGTGTTATCGGCGGGGACGGTTGACCCACCACACCAGACCCCCGCCGACGATCGCCATCGGAGCCCCGTAGATCGCCCAGATGATCTGGCCGGTCATGAAGCTGCCCGGCAGGATGTTGAGCCCCTGAAGCACCCAGATGATGCCGAGCAGCAGCAGCGGGCCCGCGAGAATGGTGGCGAGGTAGCGGAGGACGATCATCGGGGTGTTCCTTCGGCAATCAGATCATCGCCATGCCGCCGTTCACATGCAGCGTCTGGCCCGTGACGTAAGCCGCTTCGTCGGACGAAAGATAGACGGCCGCCGCCGCGATCTCGTCGCCGGTGCCCAGGCGCCCGGCCGGAATGTTCCGGAGGATGCCCTCGCGCTGCTGCTCGTTCAGCACATCGGTCATGGGCGAGGTGATGAAGCCCGGGGCGATGCAGTTCACGGTGATGCCGCGCGACCCGACTTCCTGGGCCAGGGACTTGGAAAAACCGATCATGCCGGCCTTGGAGGCGGCATAGTTGGTCTGGCCGGCATTGCCGGTGACGCCGACCACCGAGGTGATGCCGATGATCCGCCCCGAGCGGCGTTTCATCATGCCCTTCATTGCCGCGCGCGACAGACGGAAATAGCTTTCCAGATTGACGGTCAGGACCGACTGGAAGTCCTCGTCCTTCATCCGCAGCAGCAGGCCGTCCCTGGTGATCCCGGCATTGGCGACGAGGATATCCAGCCCCGCCCCCGCGACCTCCTCGGCCACGCCGACCAGGGCATCGACCGAGGCCGGATCGGACAGGTTGGCGGTGGCGAAATGCGCGCGCTCGCCCAGTTCCGCCTTCATGTCGGCCAGCACGGCCTCGCGCGTGCCGGACAGGACGACGGTCGCGCCCTGGGCATGCAGGGCACGGGCGACGGCCCCGCCGATGCCGCCCGTGGCCCCGGTGACGAGGGCGGTCTTGCCGGTCAGATTGAACATGGTCTGTCTCCGTAGTGACGAGTGTTTAGTGGCGAGTGGCGAGAAGGGCGGCGAGTGAACTCGTCATTCGTCACCCGCCACTCGTCACTGCCTGGGCGAAAGCCTCGATGTCTTCCGGACTGTTCAGCGCCAGACTGTCCGCGTCCGGGGCGATCCGCCTGGCCATGCCGGTCAGCACCTTGCCCGAGCCGATCTCGACGAAGCGGGTCACGCCGCCGTCCGTCGCCATCCATTCCATGCTCTCACGCCAGCGCACGCGGCCGGTGACCTGTTCGATCAGCAGGCGACGGATCGTGTCGGCGTCGGTCTCCGGTCGGGCCGTGACATTGGCCACGACGGGCACGGACGGCGCGATCAGTCGGGCGGAGGCCAGGGCCGCGGCCATCTCGTCGGCGGCCGCCTGCATCAGCGGGCAGTGGAAGGGGGCCGAGACGTTCAGCGGAATCGCCCGCGCCCCCAGTTCTTTGGCCTTCTCGATGGCGCGATCCACGGCAGCCTTGTCGCCCGAGATGACGACATTGCCGTTGTTATTGTCGTTGGCGACGACGCAGGTGCCGATTTCGGCCCCGGCCGCTGCGGCTTCCTCGGCGAGGGCCAGGTCCGTCTTCGGCCCGATCAGCGACGCCATCGCCCCCTGCCCGACCGGCACGGCCCGCTGCATGGCCTGGCCGCGCAGCTTCAGCAGGCGCGCGGTGTCGGCGATCGAAAGGGCCCCTGCCGCCGCCAGGGCCGAATACTCGCCCAGCGAATGGCCCGCCACGAAGGCCGCGAGAGCCACGGACACGTCGAACTCCCTGTCCAGCACCCGCATGACCGCCAGCGACACCGCCATCAGGGCCGGCTGGGCATTTTCGGTCAGGGTCAGCTGATCCTCGGGCCCGTTCCGCATCAGTCCCGACAGATCCTGACCCAGCGCCTGATCGACCTCGGCGAAAACCTCGCGCGCCGAGGCGAAGGCGTCGGCCAGCGCCGCGCCCATGCCGACGGCCTGACTGCCTTGTCCGGGGAACAGGAGGGCGAGGGTCATAAGGAGGGTCCGTGGTTGCCTGAGGAGCGCGGAGGGGTAAGCCGGTTGCCGCCTCCGGGCAACCCGGCCGACTTGACGAAGGGCGGTCGAGAGACGACGTTTCAGGCATGGCCCAGGTCGCGATCCAGCTGTCCGATGAAGACCTCGAACGCCTCAAGGCGCGCGCTGAGGCCAATGAGATCACGCCGGAACAAGCGGCGGCGGATTTCGTCCGGGATTCGCTCCACGCCCGCGATCCGTGGCTCGGCTTCGCCACTGAGGGTGAGTATCTCGCCTGGATCCAGGAAGGCATTGATTCAGCCGACAACGAACCGTTGCTCGATGCAGATATCGTCTTCGCCGAAATGCGGGCGCGCTTGACCGACCTCCTGGCCAAACAATCCCGGTGAACATTGAGTTCGCCCAGCGTGCCCTTGAGGACATGCGGGCGCAGACAGACTTCATTGCGGGCGACAAGCCCGGCGCGGCGCTCATGGTCGCGAGCCGGATTGAATCCAGCATTCGAAATCTCGCAGAGTTTCCGAACCTGGGCCGCGCCGGCAGTCGGGCGGGCACACACGAGCTTCAGGTGGCGAAGACGCCCTTCATCGTTGTGTACCGGATCGCCAAACGCAAAGTGGTCATCCTTCGCATCCGTCACGCGGCCCAGAACTGGCGCTGACCCTTTCAGTCCTTGCCCCCTGCCTCCTTTTCCCCTATACGCGCTCGCTTTCCAGGGCTTCGGTCCTGATGCGGAACACCAAAGGGTTCGGGAAGTCATCCCGGCCGCCGCTTCAGGATCCATCGTGGTTCGGACTTCACCCGGTCCGGTCGCGCCGACGCCCTACAAGGGAGACGACACTATGGCTCTTTACGAGCACACGGTCATGTCGCGCCAGGATATCAGCGCGCAGCAGGCCGAAGCCCTCAACGACACCATCAAGGACCTGATCGTGGCCGGCGGCGGAACGGTCGCCAAGATCGAATACTGGGGCCTGCGAAACCTGACCTATCGGGTCAAGAAGAACCGCAAGGCGCACTATTCCCTGCTGGCCATCGACTGCCCCCCGCCCGCCATGGCCGAAGTCGAGCGTCAGCTCGGCATCAACGAGGACGTGCTGCGCTGGCTGACCGTCCGCGTCGAGGAACTCGACCTGGAACTGTCGCCGCTGCTGGCCCGCCGTGAGCGCGAGCGTGAACGCGATCGCGAACGCACGCCGCGTGAAGACGCCGACATGGCCGCGTAAGGAGGATTTGAACCCATGACCGATACCACCTCCACCCCCGGCATGCCCGTCGGCGCCGGCTCCGGCCGCCGTCCGTTCAATCGTCGCCGCAAGGTCTGCCCGTTCACGGGCGAAGGCGCGCCGAAGATCGACTACAAGGACGTCAAGCTGCTGCAGCGCTACATTTCCGAACGCGGCAAGATCGTGCCCTCGCGCATCACCGCCGTGTCCCAGATCAAGCAACGCGAACTGGCCAAGGCCATCAAGCGCGCCCGCTATCTGGCCCTCCTGCCCTATGTGGTGAAATAAGATGAAGGTCGTTCTGCTCGAACGCGTCGAGAACCTCGGCGCCATCGGCGACGTCGTCACCGTCAAGGATGGCTTCGCTCGCAACTTCCTGCTGCCGCGGGACAAGGCCCTTCGCGCCACCTCCAAGAACCTGGAGAAGTTCGAACTCGACCGCGTCGCCATCGAGGCCCGCAACGAGAAGAACAAGGGCGAGGCCCAAAAGATCGCCGACAAGATCGACGGTCAGTCCTACGTCATGATCCGCCAGGCGGGCGAGACCGGCCAGCTGTACGGCTCGGTCTCGGGCCGCGACGTCGCCGAGGCCGTCCAGGCCGAAGGCGGCAAGGTCGAACGCTCGCAGGTCGTCCTGAACACGGCGATCAAGACCCTGGGTGTTCACGACGTGCTGGTTCGCCTGCACGCCGAGGTCACCGCCACGGTCAAGATCAACATCGCCCGTTCGGCCGACGAAGCCGAGCGTCAGGCCAAGGGCGAGGACGTCATCAAGTCGGCCTACGACGAAGACCGCAATGCCGCCGCCGAACAGGCCCGCGACATGGTCGAGGGCGGTGCCGGCCAGCAGGACGGTCTCGGCTCCGAAGCCTGATCGCCGACCCTATTTCCGCTCATCGGGCGGAATAGAAAACCTGAAGGGCGCGCCGCAAAGGCGCGCCCTTCTTCGTTTCTGCACTGCGTCCGTTCCATGTCAAAAATGCAACGGCGCGCCGACGAAGACACTTCCCGTCCTTGACCTCGGCTCAAGGTGGACCCAGCTTGCAGGGGAACGGACCCCGAGCCCCGTCGGCGCAAAAATCTTGCGTCCAGCGGTGAGCTGGCGGCCCGTCCGCACCAGCCGGTGCTGAACAGTTTCGCTTAGCTACACGGCGGTCGCCGCCGTTCCTCCCCTCGGTCGTCAGGTCCAGAACATGCTCAGAATAACCAGCCGCTCCCTCCTGCTCGGGTTCGCATCCGCCGCAACCCTGCTCGCCTGCCCGCTCGTCGCTTCGGCGCAGTCGGCGCCGCCGCAGGATGACGCCAGCCAGGTCGACGAAATCGTCGTCACCGGCACCCGTACGGCCGGCCGCAGCCGCCTTGACACGATCGCGCCGGTCGATGTGATCAACGGCGAGACCCTGACCCGACAGGGAACCGGCACGGAGCTGGCCACGGCCCTCGCCGCCAGCGCGCCGTCCATCAACTTTCCGCGCCCGGCGATCTCGGATGGCTCCGATCACGTCCGCCCGGCGACGCTGCGCGGGCTGGCCCCGGACCAGACCCTGGTCCTCATCAACGGTCAGCGCGGCCACGTCAGCGCCCTGGTCAACGTCAATGGCAGCCTCGGACGCGGCTCGACTGCCTTCGATCTGAACACCATCCCTTCGGTCGCTCTCGGCTCCGTCGAAGTGCTGCGAGACGGCGCGTCGGCCCAGTATGGTTCGGATGCCATCGCCGGGGTGCTGAACCTGCGCCTGCGCGAGGCGAACTCAGGCGGCGGCATCACCTATAATTACGGCCGCTACGACACGACGGTCACCACCGCTCGTGGCACCCGCGATGTGCAGGACGGCGCGCAATCGTCGCTGGCAGGCTGGATCGGTCTGCCGCTGGGCGAGGACGGGTTCGTGACCGTCGCCGGCGAAATTCAGGACCGCAACAACACCAACCGATCCGACTTCGCCGCTCCTTCGGCCATCAACGGTGGGGCCTCCAACCAGGTCATCGGCCGCTTCGGCGATCCGGACGTCCAGAGCAAGTCCCTGTGGTTCAATGCCGGCAAGCCGCTGAGCAATGACTGGTCCGCCTATGCCTTCGGCGGCATCCAGCAGAAGGAAAGCTCGTCCGCCGCCACGGCCCGTGCCTTCAACGAGACGCGCAACGACACCTCCATCTATCCAAACGGCTTCCTGCCACTGATCCAGACCGAGATCGTCGACAAGAACATCTACGGCGGCTTCAAGGGCGCTGCGTTCGGTATCGACTGGGATCTTTCGGCCGGATACGGCAGCAATGCGCTGGACTACCGTGTTGTCAACTCGCTGAACCGCACCTATGGCACGACGTCCCAGCGCCAGTTCGATGCGGGCGGCCTGTCCTATGACCAGCTCACGGTCGGCATCGACGGCGTGAAGCCGCTGGATATCGGTCTGTACGAACCCCTGAACTTTGCCTTCGGCGTCGAATACCGGGCCGAGAACTTCGAGGTCACGGCCGGCGAACCGGCGTCCTACAATCAGGGCCCGCAGATCGTCATCCCGGGCACGACCACAGCCAACCCGCTCGGTTCACAAGGCTTCCCCGGCCTGTCGAACAAAAACGCCATTAAGGTCGACCGCAGCAACTACAGCGCCTTCGTCGATTTCGAGGGCAAGCTGACGGAGGCCCTCTCCTTCGGTCTGGCGGCCCGTTATGAGGACTATTCCGACTTCGGCGATACCCTGACCGGCAAGGCCTCGGCCCGCTACGACTTCAATCCCGGCTTCGCTATCCGCGGAGCGGTGTCGTCGGGCTTCCACGCCCCGGCCCTGCAGCAGCAGTATTTCAGCTATACGGCGACCAACCTGTCGGCCAGCGTGGTCGGCGGCGTGCCCGTCGTGACCCTGGCAGAGAACAGTACCTTCCGCGTCGATGATCCGGTGTCCCGCATCCTGGGCTCCAAGCCTCTGGAGGCCGAAACCTCGGTCAACTATTCGCTAGGCCTGGTCTTCCGTCTGGGTGCCGTCGATCTGACGGTCGATGCCTATCAGATCGACGTGAACGACCGGATCGCCTATTCGGAAACCCTGGGCGGCACGGGCGGCGCGCGTCCCGGCCAGACTGTGGCCCAGCGTGACGCGATCCGCGCCTTCCTGACCGCCAATCTGCCTGGCACCAGCGTCAGCGGCGTGCGCTTCTTCGTCAACGGCGTGGACACCACGACCAAGGGCATCGACATTGTTGGCCGCTATCGCCTGCCGACCGACTATGGTCGCTTCGATTTCACGGTCGCAGGCAACTACAACGACACCAAGGTCAACTCCACCCCGCCGTCGACCAGCGCCCTGGCGTCCTCGCCCTTCTTCCTGTTCGACCGGGCCAACATCCTCGCGTTCGAGGACGGCACGCCCGAGAAAAAGGTCGTGTCCAGCCTCGACTGGTCCCTGGGTGGATGGTCCGCGACCGCCAAGGCAACTTATTACGACAGTGTTCTGGTCGCCAATAACAGCCCGAGTCTGGATTACGAGACCGGTTCGAACACCCTGATCGATCTGGAAGCGCGCTATCAGCTGCCTATCGGTGTCGGCCTGGCCGTGGGCGTGACCAACCTGACCGACGAGTATCCGCAGTTCACTCCGGCCGCGATCAACGGGGTGACGGGTTCGGTGGGCTTCCCGCAGTACTCGCCCTATGGCTTCAACGGTCGCTTCATCTATGGCCGCGTGAGCTACTCCTTCTAGACCTGACGACAGGACCGGAACGGACACGGCGCGGAGAGCGATCTCCGCGCCGTTTTCATGTTCGCGCCTTGGTTTCGCCGCCGTGTGACGCTGCAAAGCCTGGTCAGACGTCGAGGGGCCCAATGAGAACCATCATCATCGTCATCGCGACAGCGTCCATTCTCGCCATTGCCCACCGTGCCGCCGCCCAGACGCGGACCCTGGACACGTTCGTGACCGAGGCAAACAGGGTGCCGTTGAATCCGACATCGGCCTTGCGCTCGGACGCGCGTCGTCTGATGCGGGAAGCGAATACCGCCTTCACCAACGTCGGCGAAGAAGTGCGCACTGCGCGGGCGGCCGGACGGACACCGCCCGCCTGCCCGGGTGAGCGCATTTCGGTCAATGCGCGCCAGTTGCTGAGCTTTTTGAACGCAATCCCGGTCGAGCGTCGGCGTCACATGTCGCCGACGGACGGCATCCGCGCCTGGATGGCGGATCGCTATCCCTGTCCGGCCGGCTGAGCCGCGCCCCGAACTGATCCGTCTAGGGATTTTCCAGCGGTCCACAGACGGGCCGAATCGATCCCCGGCCAAGGCCACGTCCAAGGCTGTCGCAGGCTCATGTGAGGGGTAAGCGTTAACCCGATGAACGCCTTTACCCCCTTCGCCGATTCCGTGGCCATCCCGTCCCTGCCGCACAACCTGGAGGCCGAGCAGGCGCTTCTGGGTGCGCTGATGTTCGACAACGCCATCTTCGAGAGGCTGTCGGACCGTCTGCGCGGATCGCATTTCTATGAGCCCTTCCATCAGCGGCTCTACGACGCCATCGAGGACCACATCCGCCAGGGCATGCTGGCCGAGCCGACCATACTGATGGAGCGGTTCAAGCAGGACCCGGCCTTCGCCGAGTTCGGCGGCCTGCGCTATCTCGCCGACCTGATGGACCGCGCCCCGCCGGGGGCGAACGCGCCCGACTATGCCCGCGTGGTCTACGACCTGGCCCTGCGTCGCGATCTGATCCGCATCGGCGGGGAGATCATCAAGGAGGCTCCGGATCCGGACACGCCCGCGATCGAGCAGATCGAACAGGCCGAGCTGACCCTGTATTCCCTGGCCGAGACGGGTGCGCCCTCGTCCGGCTTCGTCAGTTTCTCGACAGCGCTGGCCGGTGCCGTGCAGATGGCGGGCGAGGCCTATCAGCGCGACGGTAAGCTGGCCGGTCTGGCCACCCATCTGGACGATCTGGACCAGAAGCTGGGCGGCCTCTATCCGTCCGACCTGTTGATCCTTGCGGGCCGTCCGTCGATGGGCAAGACCGCCCTGGCGACCAACATCGCCTTCAACATCGCGCGCAACTATCGCTGGGAGCCGACGCCGGACGGCCGCAAGACGGTCTCGGGCGGCGTGGTGGCCTTCTTCTCGCTGGAAATGAGCGCCGAACAGCTGGCCATGCGGATCCTGGCCGATGCGTCCGGCGTCTCTTCCGACCGCCTGCGCAAGGGCGAGATCGACGCCTCGGACTTCGGCAAGGTGCGCGACGCGGCCATCGAGATCGGCGAGAGCCCCCTCTACATCGACGCCACGGGCGGCCTGGCCATCTCCAAGCTGGCGGCACGCGCCCGTCGCCTGAAGCGGATGGAACAGGGGCTGGACCTGATCATCGTCGACTATCTGCAGCTCATCACCGTGGGCGAAGGCAACGGCCAGAAGAACCGGGTCCAGGAGGTGTCGGAGATCACCGGCGGCCTGAAGGCCCTGGCCAAGGAGCTGAACGTGCCTATCGTGGCCCTGTCGCAGCTGTCGCGTCAGGTGGAAAACCGCGAGGACAAGCGGCCCCAGCTGTCCGACCTGCGCGAATCCGGCTCGATCGAGCAGGACGCCGACTGCGTGATGTTCGTCTATCGCGAAAGCTACTACCTCGGCCGAACCGAGCCGCGCGAAGGCACCGAAGAGCATCTGAAATGGCAGGAGGACATGGACATCCTGCAGCACCAGGCCGAGGTCGTCATCGGCAAGCAGCGTCACGGCCCGATCGGCATCGTGAAGCTCAGCTTCGACGCGGATACCACGCGGTTCGGCAACCTTGCCCGCGATGGACGCTACTCAAACTTCAGGGACATTCCGGAGTAGTGCCGCGACCCCTGCCGCTCCCCGTCGATGCGCCGCTTCGACGACCCTCCCCCATGGATGAGGGATGGGCCTCAATCGTCCCGATGAACCCGCTCGCGACGTTCGTGGCGCTCCTGGGCTTCGACCGACAGGGTCGCGGTGGGACGGGCTTCCAGACGTCCAAGGCTGATGGGTTCACCGGTGTCTTCGCAGTATCCGTAGGACCCGTCCTCGATCCGGCGGAGCGCATCCTCGATCTTGGCGATCAGCTTGCGCTGGCGGTCGCGCGTCCGCAGTTCCAGGGCGCGGTCGGAAGCCGACGAAGCGCGGTCCAGCAGATCGGGATGGTTCTCGGTCTCGGCCTTCAGATTGACGACCGTCCCTTTGGATTCACGCAGGATGTCGTCCCGCCAGGCCAGCAGCTTATGCTTGAAATAGCCGAGTTGCCGTTCGTTCATGAACGGCTCGTCGTCCGAAGGCCGGTAACCGGCTGGTTCGTCCGACGGAACAGAGGCCAATGCGGTCATCGCACTCACACTCGAAGCAGCGCCCCCCATGGCGCAAGACGGCCTATAGGCAGGGTTCGTGACTCGCGGCAACCATCATCGCGCGTCCGTGATCGCGGCCATGCCCGCTTGTCACCGACCGCGTGACATTTCTTCATCACCCGGCCCGATGATCGGGGGATTTGACCGGTATTTCCGGAGTTTATGTTGCAGTGCGGCGAACTTCGGCCTTGGCCAGTTCGACGGCGGCGCGCAGGTCGATCTGCTGCAGCAGGCCCGTCAGCGTCTCATCCGGATCGTCGGGCCGCTCCTCGCGCAGACCCCGCGCCATGCGCTCCAGCGCGCCCTCACCCGCCTCGCCCGACAGCAGGGCCAGCTTCAGCTCGTCCAGCCGGTCCAGCAGTCCGGCTCCGCGCCGGACGGCGCGGCGTCGCCGCTCGGTCGCGGTCTCCACACCCTGCAAGGCCATCAGGGCAGAGACATCGCTGACGCCTGACGCCGACGACACCGCCTGCGATGACGCCGTCGCAGGGGTCGCCGCGCCCTGGGGCACGGAGAAGCCGCCGCTCGCGCGCACGGGCCGCTGACTGGCGGCGGGACCGGTACCCGAGGGGCCAGTGACCTTCATGACAGGGTGCTCCGTAGCATGGCTCACCATCGCCAGACGTCCGTCACCGATTGGTTAACGACGCGGCAGGATTTGCCGGGACAACGCGGAGTCGATGAGCAACAACATTGATTCTGTGTGATTTTCTTCCGGCACGACTTTCGCATCCAACAAAATGAATACGCCCGCCGAAAGACCGCCCGATGCAGAATTTGCTGACCGCCCTCCTCGCTCCGCTCGCCCTGGCGTTCGCCATGGCCGGACCGGCGTCGGCGCAGTCGCGAATCAAGGATATCGCCTCCATCGAGGGCGTGCGCAGCAACCAGCTGGTCGGATATGGTCTGGTGGTCGGTCTGGCCGGCACCGGCGACAGCCTTCGCAACTGCCCCTTCACCCGCCAGTCGCTGGAAGGCATGACCGAGCGGCTGGGCGTCAACATCCGGGGATCGAACGCCAACTCCAAGAACCTGGCCGCCATCATGGTGACCGCCGACCTGCCGCCCTTCGCCACGCCGGGCGCACGGGTCGATGTGTCGGTCTCCAGCCTGTGCGATGCCAAGAGCCTGTTGGGGGGCACTCTTCTGGTCACCAGCCTCCAGGGTGCGGACGGCAATGTCTATGCGGTGGCCCAGGGCTCGGTCCAGACCGGCTCCGTGTCCGGTTCGGGCTCCTCCGGCTCGTCGGTGACGCGCGGCGTGCCGACCGCCGGCCGCATCGCATCGGGCGCGACAGTCGAGCGCGAGACGGGCTTCAACCTGGACAGCCTTCAGGAAGTCCGCCTGACCCTTCGCAACCCCGACTTCACCACAGCCCAGCGCATCGCCGCCGCCATCAACGCGACCTATCCCACGACGGCCCTGGCCGAGAACGGTTCGGTCGTCACCCTGCGGGCCCCCGCACAACTGGGCATGGCGGCCTTCATCAGCCGGGTCGAGAACATGCCGGTGGCCGTCGATACCCCCGCCCGGGTCATTATCGACGAGGTCAACGGCGTCATCGTCATGGGCGAGAACGTCCGCATCTCCACCGTCGCGATCGCACAAGGGAACCTGACCATCTCGGTTCAGGAAAGCCCGCAGGTCAGCCAGCCCGCCCCCTTCAGCCAGGGCCAGACCGCGGTCGTCCCGCAATCCGACGTCACAGTCGAGGAGGAACTGGGCCGCGAGATCCGGCTGGTGAACGGGGCGACGTCCCTGTCCACCCTGGTCAGCGGCCTGAATGCCCTGGGGGTCTCGCCGCGCGACATGATTTCCATTCTCCAGGCCATCAAGGCGGCGGGCGCGCTGCAGGCCGAGATCGAGGTGCTGTGATGAGCGACCTGTCCGTTTCTGCCGACCTGCTGGCACCCGCCCCCACAGCGCCCGGCGCGGCCTCCGCCCGCATGCGCGAAACCGCAGAGAATTTCGAGGCGTCCTTCCTGGCCCAGATGCTGAAGCCCATGTTCGAGGGCCTGTCGACCGACGGTCCCTTCGGGGGGGGCGAGGCCGAGGGCACCTGGCGCAGTTTCATGATCGACGCCATGGCCAGGCAGACGGTCAAGGCCGGCGGGATCGGCCTGGCCGACACGATTGTCGCGGAGATGGTCCGCATGCAGGCCCAGCAGACCCAGGCTCCGGCGGGAGCCGCAGAGTGACCTACGATCCCGTCACCGCCACCGCCCATCTGCGCCGCCTGACCGATCTGACCGACCGGTTGACGGCCAGGCTGGAGGCCGAAACCGATGCCTTCGCCTCGCGCCGCCCCCAGGACGTGACCGCAAGCCTGGCCGAGACCCAGGAACTGGCCAACCTGTATCGCCGGGAGTCAGCCCAGTTGAAGTCGAACCCCGACCTGCTGTCTGCGGCCCCCGTCAGCGAACGCATGGGCCTGATCAAGGCGACCGAGACGTTCGAGGCCGTCCTGGCCATTCATGCCCGGACCGTCGAGGCCGCGCGTACCATCTCCGAAGGTCTTGTCCGCACCATCGCCCAGGAAGTCGCCGGCGCGCGCGCCATGGGCACCGGCTATGGCGCGTCCGGCCGCGCAGCCACCGGTGACGGGCGCGCCGTCACGCTGAACCGCACGGCCTGACGGAACGAGAAAGTGTTCAACCCGCGTTAACGATGAGTTTGAGGCTAAGTTTAAGGGCTCTATGAGAGGCTGAGTTCATGCCAGTCAGCATGCGCCTTTTGGGATTTGCCTTCGCCGCCTCCGACCTGCTGGTCGAGCTGGCACCCGGAGGTATGATCGTATTTGCCATGGGCTCCGGTCCGTCACGGGAAATACCGGCCGAGAAACTGGTCGGTTTGTCCATCTTCGAAGGTGTCGGCAAGGCCAGCGCAAAGGCGATCGAGACGGTGCTCGCCAAACTCAGGCCCGGCACCCGATCGCCGGCTGTCGAACTGCTGTTTTCCGCCGGTGACAGCCACGTTCGCCGTGCCAGCGCCCGCCTGTTCCTCCTGCCCGACCTGGCCCCCAACATCTCGGCAGCCGTCACCTGGGATGGACCGGCCTATCTGCCGCAGGAGGCCCAGTCGCGTCCGGCGCTTACACCGGCCGCATTCCTGGACAGGGCCCGCGATATCCTGACCGCGCCGGGCGTGTCCCGCGACCTGGCCGTCTCCTTTGTCGACATTCAGGGTCTGCAGGCCGCCGGAGCGCTCGGCGAGGCGGGTGAACGCCTGAATACCCGCGTCCAGGGCGCGCTCCAGGCCGCATCCGTCGATGGCAACAGCGCAGGCCAGCTGGGTCCCGAGCAGTTCGCCATGGTGCGTGATCGCGCGAATAGCGTCGACCTCGCGGACGAGGTTCGCGAAATCGGCCGTAGCGAGGGTCAAGATCTGGATGTCCGATCGATCGATGTCGGCATCGATGCCAGCGGCGATTCCCTGAACGCGCTTCGAGCCCTGCGCTTCGCGGTCGAAGGCTGTCTGAAGGACGGCGGGCTGGACCGGCCGGAACTGACCTTTACCGCCGCCCTGGAGCGCACGCTCAAGAGCGCGAACGCCTTCAGGACCATGGTGCGTGATGGCGGCTTCGAGCTGCATTACCAGCCTATCGTCGATCTCAAGACGGGAGCCGTTCACCATTTCGAGGCCCTGTCACGGTTCCGGAGCCCCGATGCCACGGCCGACACCATCCATATGGCCGAGGAACTGGCCCTGATCGACAGCTTCGACGTCGCCGTCGCTGAAAAGGCGCTGAGCCGCCTGCGTCAACCCGGTGCCGGCCTGCTGAAAATCGCCGTCAATGTCTCGGGAGCCTCTCTGGCGGATGACCGCTATGTGCAGTCCATCCTGCGCATGACGGCGGTCCGCCCCGAGGAGCGTCGTCGCCTGATCGTCGAGGTGACCGAGTCAACCGCCATGGCCGATGTCGAAGCCGCGAACCGCCGCCTTGGTGCGCTCCGCGCCGCCGGGATCAAGGTCTGCATCGACGATTTCGGCTCGGGGTCTGCCTCATACGACTACCTGCGCCGCCTGTCGGTCGACACGGTCAAGATCGACGGCAAGTTCGTCGAAGGCGTGGAAACCGATCCGCGCGCGCGGACGATGCTCGGACATCTCGTCGAGCTCTGCGGCTCGCTCAAGGTCCAGACCATTGCCGAGATGGTCGAGACGCAAGCTGCCGCTGACATCCTGCGCGATCTCAGGGTTGACTACGGCCAGGGCTGGCTGTTCGGAAAGGCCGAGATCGAACCTCGCACCCGCCTTCAGTCCGTCGAACCGGCGCGGCAAATCGGAGCCGTCTGGGGCTGACGGCTGCCGCAGTCCATGCCGGACTGACCGCCGTCATCACGCTCAACGCGGGCGATTTTCTCCGTGTGACCACGGAATGGCCCTCGGGCCTGATCGCTTGAGCATGATCCGCTGCATGGGTCCGCCAAAGGCGTGAATCACGCTTTCGATCAGGCTCCAGTCTCAATGTTCCCACATTGTTCTTGCTGAATCAGTGGGATCAATGCCCATATAGCGATGTTGCACCGGACACCTGTCCGGCCTTCCCGCGTTCCCGGAACAGATGACCGAAAAGCACAACTTCATCCGCGTGCGCGGCGCGCGCGAGCACAATCTCAAGGGTGTGGATGTGGACATCCCGCGTGAGAAGCTGGTCGTGATGACCGGCCTGTCGGGTTCAGGAAAGTCCTCGCTCGCCTTCGACACCATCTATGCCGAAGGCCAGCGGCGCTATGTCGAAAGCCTGTCGGCCTACGCCCGCCAGTTCCTGGAGCTGATGGGCAAGCCGGACGTGGACCTGATCGAGGGCCTGTCGCCGGCCATCTCCATCGAGCAGAAGACCACGTCGAAGAACCCGCGCTCGACCGTCGGCACGGTGACGGAGATCAACGACTATATGCGCCTGCTCTGGGCGCGGGTGGGTGTGCCCTATTCGCCGGCGACCGGCCTGCCGATCGAGAGCCAGACCATCTCCATGATGGTCGACAGACTCGCCGCCCTGCCCGAGGGCGAAAGGCTGCTGCTGCTGGCGCCCATCGTGCGCGGCCGCAAGGGCGAATACCGCAAGGAGATCGCCGAGTGGCAACGCTCGGGCTTTCAGCGGCTGAAGATCGACGGCGAGTTCTACGCCATCGAGGATGCGCCGACGCTGGACAAGAAGGTCAAGCACGACATCGACATCGTCGTGGACCGGATCGTCACCAAGGCGGGTCTGGAGGCGCGGTATGCCGACAGCCTCCAGACTGCGCTGAACCTGGCCGACGGCATCGCCGTGGCCGAGTGGGCGTCTGCACCGGAGGGCGAGGAGCCGCGTCGGCTGCTGTTTTCCGAGAAATTCGCCTGCCCGGTGTCCGGCTTCACCATCAGCGAGATCGAGCCCCGGCTGTTCAGCTTCAACAATCCGTTCGGGGCCTGTCCGGTGTGCGACGGCCTGGGGCTGAAGCTGACCTTCGATGCGGATCTTGTGATCCCCGACCGGGACAAGACGCTGCACAAGGGAGCCGTGGCCCCCTGGTCGCGCGGACCATCGCCCCTCTACACCCAGACGCTGCAGGCCCTGTCCCGCCACTATGGCTTCTCGATGGACGTGCCCTGGAGAGACCTGCCGGATCAGGCCCGAAAAGCCATCCTGCACGGCACCGGCAGCGAAAAGATCAAGTTCGTCTATGACGACAACGCCCGCAAATACGAGGTTTCCAAGCCGTTCGAGGGGGTCATCCCCAACCTCGACCGCCGCTGGCGCGAGACCGACAGTGCGTGGGTCCGCGAGGAACTGGGCCGCTTCCAGTCCGAGACGCCCTGCGAGGCGTGCGGCGGCAAACGGCTGAAGCCCGAGGCCCTTGCGGTCAAGATCGACGGCGAGGACATCGCCGAGATCAGCTGGCTGTCGATCTCGAAAGCCTGGCTGTGGTTCACCACCCTGTCGGAGCGGCTGACGGACAAGCAGCTGGAAATCGGTCGCCGCATCCTGAAGGAAATCACGGACCGGCTGCGGTTCCTGAACAATGTCGGCCTCGACTATCTCAGCCTGTCGCGCTCTTCGGGCACCCTGTCGGGCGGTGAGAGCCAACGAATCCGGCTGGCGTCGCAGATCGGCTCGGGCCTGACCGGCGTGCTTTATGTGCTGGACGAACCGTCGATCGGCCTGCACCAGCGCGACAACACCCGCCTGCTGGAAAGCCTGCGCGGCCTGCGCGACCTCGGCAACTCGGTCCTGGTGGTCGAGCATGACGAGGAGGCGATCCTGACCGCCGACTATGTGATTGACATGGGTCCGGCCGCCGGCGTCCACGGCGGCGAAATCTGCGCCGAGGGCACGCCGGAACAGGTGATGGCGAACCCCAAGTCCCTGACCGGCAAATACCTGACCGGCGAGCGCGAGATCGAACTGCCGCCCGAAGGCCGGCGCCCGATCAACCGCAAGAAGACGCTGAAGATCAGCGGTGCCACCGGCAACAATCTGAAGAACGTCACCGGTGAAATCCCCGTCGGCCTGTTCACCTGCGTGACCGGGGTGTCGGGCGGCGGCAAGTCGACCTTCACGATCGAGACCCTGTACAAGGCCGCCGCACGCCGCCTGCACAATGCCTCGGACGCCCCCGCTGCGTTCGACCGGATCGAGGGGCTGGAGCATTTCGACAAGGTCATCGACATCGACCAGTCGCCGATCGGGCGCACGCCGCGCTCGAACCCGGCCACCTACACCGGGGCCTTCGGGCCGATCCGCGACTGGTACGCCGGCCTGCCGGAATCCAGGGCGCGCGGCTATGGACCCGGGCGGTTCAGCTTCAACGTCAAGGGCGGTCGCTGCGAGGCCTGTCAGGGCGACGGCCTGATCAAGATCGAGATGCATTTCCTGCCCGACGTCTACGTCACCTGCGACGTCTGCAAGGGCAAGCGCTACAACCGCGAGACACTGGAAATCGTCTTCAAGGGCAAGAGCATATCCGATGTTCTGGACATGACGGTCGAGGAAGCCGGGCAGTTCTTCAAGGCCGTGCCGCCCATCCGGGACAAGATGCTGACCCTGACCCGCGTGGGTCTGGACTACGTCAAGGTCGGCCAGTCGGCGACCACCCTGTCGGGCGGCGAGGCACAGCGGGTCAAGTTGTCGAAGGAGCTATCAAAGCGGGCGACCGGCAAGACCCTCTACATCCTCGACGAGCCCACGACCGGCCTGCATTTCGAGGATACGCGCAAGCTGCTGGACGTGCTCCAGGAACTGGTCGAGGCGGGCAACACCATCGTGGTGATCGAGCACAATCTGGATGTCATCAAGGTGGCCGACTATCTGCTCGACTTCGGTCCGGAGGGTGGCGACGGCGGCGGCGAGATCGTCGCGGTCGGCACGCCGGAACAGGTCGCGGCCAATGCCGCCAGCTGGACCGGGCGCTATCTCAAGGAGGTGCTGGACCGGCATGAGACCCGCCGCAAGGCGCGGGTCGCGGCGTTGGCCGGTGAGACCGTCAAGCCGAAGCGGGCGACGGCGCGGGCCTGAGGCAGTGTCAGACAGGGGCGTGTGAGGCCGTAGCCAGCCCGCCCTGACGCGCAAAGTTGCAGCGCATCACCAGCACGACCGCGCTGATCAGCAGCACGGCGGTCACGACGACACGGCCTTCAGGTCGATGATCGACGGCGTGACCTTCACGACCTCGCCCGAGATCAGGCCATCGCCCCGCCCCGGCATGACCAGGTCAAGTCCTGGACAGGTTGACGGTGGTCAGCCCTCCTGTGGCAGGCCTTTCAGCCCCAGATACGCGGCCGAGAACGGCGCATACAGCACGGCCTGCTGCAGCGCGGACACCACGGCGTTCACGACCACGTACACCGCGATGGCCGGTCCGGCGGCGCGAAGGATATCCAGGGTCGACGCCCCGTCCAGCGCAGCCAGCTGTTCCAGGCCGCCCGTTGTCATCGTCAGCGGCAGGGCCACCACCGTCATCAGCATGCCGACCAGAAAGGTCATGATGAAGGCAATGACCGCCATGCCCAGCAGGCTCAGCGCGTGTCCTTTGGTGAGGGCAAAGGAGTCGAACAGGGAGATCCGACGCTCCGCGATGGTGACCGGTACAGCCAGGCTTAGACGAACCATCATCCAGACGACGGCCGCCACGGCACCAAGGCCCAGTACGATCCCCACAAGCCATCCCAGTCCCGCATTGGCGGCCGCGGCCAGACCTGCGCAGACGCCGACCAGGGTGAAGGCCACCATCGTTCCGACGCCGAAGACGATGAACATCACGACCGTCACCGCCAGCACCCGCAGCTCGTCGGCCCCCAGCCGCAGATAGCCGAACGCCTTGTCCTTCTGCCTGACGACGGCCCGGGCCACGGCGGCATTCAGGATGGCTCCCAGCAGGAGCCCCGCAGGCGCGGCCAGGGCGAACAGGCCCAAAAGGGTCGGGCTGAGGCTCTCCAACTCGACGGGTGTGGGATCGGTGCCCTGCAGGGTCTCGGTCGCCGCCATAAAGCTGGCCAGGTCGGACCCGAACACACCGAAAAAGGCGGCGAGGAACACCAGATGCAGCGCTGCCCAGAAAACGACGGCCAGCGGGTGCCTGCGCACCACCCGAAAGCCCTCGAACGCCGCGTCTGTGGCCGAAAACGTCATCGAATCCCTCCCTGGGCGGGTCTGTGTCAGGCCTGTTCTAGACCATCCCCGGACGCGGCATCAGCCACGATAGGGAGCGGAGGCTGCGGCACCCCATCCAGCAACTGTCGCGCCGCGACAACCGATGGCGCGGCGTTCAGCGTCAGGATCAATCCATACAGGCCCGCGAAGGGGATCAGGGCGACGGCACCCGCCGGCAACAAGGCACGCAACAGGGGTTCCAGATCGGCCACGGTCCGGACGTCGGCGGGCCAGGTCAGGCCCTGACCGAAGTAGGCTCCGACGAGGATGGCCGCGACGAGGACGTAGAGGAGCAGTCCCAGAGGTATCGAGATCAGCCACTTCAGCAGGTTCAGCCCCAGCAGCTTCCACACCTGTCCCCTTGTCAACGCCCAGCCCTCCGTAAAGGCGAAGGTTTTCAGGATCAGGGTGGCGGGCGCGATCAGGGACAGCCGCAGCCACAGCCAGGTCGCCAGTACGGCCATGCCCAGGCCCAACACCAGCCCGACGACGATGGCGGCCGTTTGGTCGACGACCCAGATCGCTAACCCCAGGGCGACGCCGATCATCACCAGCACAATCAGGCCGATGTACCAGATCAGGAACCAGCCGACGTAGACGACGGCCACGCGGACCTCGTCCATGCCGATCCGGAGGAAGGCCAGTCCGTCCCCCTTGCCGGGGCTCAAGGCCGCGCGACCCGCCGCAGTCCAGGCCAGCAGCATGGCGAGGGACATCAGGGGCGTCATGGCGTTGATCCCGACGGGCGATATCCGGGACTGGCGCATGTATTCGGCCAGCGTTTGGTCGGCCTGCCCCTCGCCGAGCGGCAGGCTGGCGAACAGGGGGATGGACATGGCATAGACTCCGACCATCGCCGCCGTCACGATCGCGCCCCAGAGGAACATCGACACAGGCCGTCGTCGCGCCAGCAGGAACGGCGCGCCCAGAGCCTGCCCGATCGAGAAAGTCGGTTTCATGCCTTGCCCTCCTCCGGGCTCCAGTATTCGAGTCGGCGATAGGCGGCCCCCAGAAACCCGAGCGTCAAGGGGAGTTGCAAGGCGCACAGCACAACGACCCGGATGATTTCGGCCAACGGACCTGTCATCATCCCGGCCCCCGTCAGGATCGCGACCGCGACGCTCGGGGCTGCCGTCACGATCAAACCGCCCAGGATCTGCCAGAAGCTGCCATAGGCAATGCCCATGCTGTTCAGCGACACCATCTGCCTGCGACCCAGGGTGGCCGGCACAAACAGGGACAGCCGCACGGCCAGTAGCAGGGGGATCAGCAAGGCCCCCACGCCGACCCCGATCAGAACGGCCAGTTTCCACGCCGGGCCCACGGCCCCCCAGTCGCGGGCCTGGATGGCTGCCACGTCCAGCTCCGCCACCCCGGCGATGGCCAGAACGACCAGACCCAGCATGGCGACGATCATGCCCAGAAAGATCAGGCACAGCAGGGCGGCGCCGACCAGGCGCGGCTCGGGCCAGCCGAACTGGAAGCCCAGCGGCCCCAGACCGAGCGCCCGCGCCGCATGGGCGTCGGCGCTGATCGACAACCGCGCCAGGGCCCCGACCGCCATCAGCGTCAACACGGCTGCCGCGCCGAGCGTCAAGGGCGCGATCCCGGCGTCGAGGGCCACGAACAGCGGACCCACCCATGCGATGACGGCCGCGACCAGCACGCCGCTGGCCCACAGCCAGAGACGCGGCATCGCCCTGGCCGTCGCAAGCAGCGCGTCGCGCAGGTTCAGCCGCCGACCCTGGACATCCTTGTGGCTCATCAAGCCCCCTCGCTGAGCAGCCCGTCACCATAGACCGCGACGATGACGTCCGACAGACACCTGCTGACGAACTGGCCGGGCGTGACTAAGAAGCCGCATGACCATGCCCTCCCCCACGCTGAAGCCCATCCATGTCATCGGCGGCGGCCTCGCCGGCTCGGAGGCGGCCTGGCAGATCGCCCAGGCGGGCGTGCCGGTCGTGATCCACGAGATGCGCGGCGTACCGGGGGTCAGGACCGATGCCCACCACACGGATGGACTGGCCGAGCTGGTCTGTTCCAACTCGTTCCGTTCCGACGACTGGGAATACAATGCGGTGGGCCTGCTGCACGCCGAGATGCGGGCGCTGGGTTCGATCATCATGGCCAGCGGCGACGTCAACCAGGTGCCCGCGGGCGGGGCCCTGGCCGTGGACCGCGAGGCCTTCTCCCGCACGGTGACGGAACGGCTGCACGCCCATCCGCTGGTCACCGTGGTCCGCGAGGAGATCGCCGGCCTGCCATCCGGGGACTGGGACAGCGTCATCGTCGCCACCGGCCCCCTGACCTCCCCGGCCCTGGCCGACGCCATCCTGTCGCTGACGGGCGAGGAGAGCCTGTCGTTCTTCGACGCCATCGCCCCCATCGTCCATGCCGAGACCATCGATTTCGACATCGCCTGGCGACAGTCGCGCTATGACAAGGAAGGCCCGGGCGGCGACGCCGCCGCCTATGTCAACTGCCCGATGGACAAGGCCCAGTACGAGGCCTTCATCGACGCCCTGCTGGATGGGCCCAAGGCCGAGTTCAAGGACTGGGAGAAGGTTCCCTATTTCGACGGCTGCCTGCCCATCGAGGTGATGGCGGAACGGGGCCGCGAGACCCTGCGTCACGGCCCGATGAAGCCGGTCGGACTGACCAATCCGCGCGACCCGCTGGTCAAGGCCCATGCCATCGTCCAGCTGCGGCAGGACAATGCGCTGGGGACCCTGTTCAACATGGTCGGCTTCCAGACCAAGCTGAAGCACGGGGCCCAGGCCGAGGTGTTCCGCATGATCCCCGGCCTGCAGAACGCCCAGTTCGCCCGGCTGGGTGGGTTGCACCGCAACACCTATCTGAACAGCCCGCAGCTGCTGGACCGGCAGTTGCGCCTGAAAACCATGCCGCGCCTGCGCTTCGCCGGGCAGGTCACGGGGGTGGAAGGCTATGTCGAGAGCGCGGCGACGGGTCTGCTGGCCGGACGGCTGGCGGCGGCGGAGCGGCTGGGCAGGCCGCTGGATGCCCCCGCCGCCCACACCGCCATCGGGGCCCTGGTCGAACACATCACCGGCGGGCACCTGACCGGATCGAAGTTCCAGCCGATGAACATCAACTATGGCCTCCTGCCGCCCCTGGACGCGCCAAAGGTCGATGAGGCGGGCGTCAAGATCCCGCTGAAGGAGCGCGGCCGGGCGAAGAAGCGGCTGATGAGCATCCGGGCGCTGGATGAGTTGAGTGCCTGGCGAGACAGGGCGGCCTGAGGGTCGCTGACGGACGGGCCCGGCTGTCCTCACGGTTCAGCTGACCGAACCCAAGACTTACAGTCGGCATGCGGACGCTGCCAACGTCCGCTATGGGTGGTGGGAGCGGACCTAAGCTGGACGGACCGGCGCAAGATTTGGCTGGCTGTGGATCGAGCGGGACCACAACGCGTCTGCTGTTCGAACTCGGTTGTTACGAGATTGTTCGTCAGCCAGATCCACGTCCAAGACGTATCGCGGGTAGTCCGTTCGGCCGACGCTTACTTGCAGATCACCTGTTTGGCCTTCTCATGCGCGTCTCTGACCGGGTAATAGCGCTCAGCAATCTCGCCGAGTTTTTCGTTGTTCTCGACGTCCTCAACCATTTGCTGGAAGGCGACGCCGAGGGCGATCCCGGTCATGATCAGTTGATCGGCCGTCTCCGCGACATCGGCCGGATCATTCGGCCCGATCAGGTAGCCGTTCCAAGACGAGCCATCGTCCGCTATCCGCATGTGACGGCGGAGCGACCGACCCGATGGATGCGCTGCGTCGTTCGATATGACACGATAGAGCAAATACATTCTGTTCAGGGGGCCTTGCTCGGCCAACTTGTCGATGGAGAGATTCTGAACCCTCCCGAACTCCTTGATCCGTTCCTCCAGCTTCTCGATATCGTGGGCGATCCCATGTTTCATGATTACCTTCGCCTGACCCTTTTTGGCGGCGTCCATGTCCTCAATGAGCATGGCTTTGACGGTCTCGTAGTTGTCATGGAGACCCGCCATGACCAGCGCCGTTTCGAGGAAGGACCGCAGGAGCGTCCGCGCCTCGACGACCATCCCACGTTCCAGCAAGATCGCCGCACCTTGGAGGTGACCGTTCGCCCGATGCAGGACGAGAAGCGACAGAGGGAGTTTGTCGAAGGGTGATCCTTTGACAGTGTCGCAAGCCTTGATCGCAGTGATCTGGAGCGACCGGATCACTTCGTTCAGCAAGCCAAACCACTCGGCGTTGGTCGATATCAGATCGGCGATGCTCTCGCGGGTTTCATCAGACGCGAAACCCATCTCGACGAACTTGGTCATTGAGCGCTCCGTCCTTCGCTGTCGTCACATCAGCATACCCGACAATTGGTCCTATTTCAGATGGACACGCTTCACAGCCTCAAGCGGTGAACATCCGATTTGGGTCGATCCCCAGACCTCAGACCCGCCCCCCTAGCGTCGCCCAGACCAGTCTCAGTCGCTTGAGCGCCTCGGCCTCCTCGCGGTGCCTCAGAGCAGTGTGGGCGACGGCGGGAAAGGCTGCGGGCGGGAGGGATCTGAGCGCGCGGTTGGCGTCAGGCCGCAGGGTGCCGGCAGCCTCGCTCCGGCCGGTCTGGAGCAGGCCCCACACCCGCCCCGCCGCCACCACCCCGGCCTCATGCCCCGGGCCCGCCAGCACCCGTACGGCCACCTGCATCGGCCCGACGTAGAAGGCGTCGAGATCGTGCGGCTCGCCGTGCACACGGCCGATATGGGCCTCGATCAGGGCGTCGAACGGCGCGCGATCCAGACCGTGGCGGCCCACGAGGCCGGTCAGAGCCTCCAGCACCGGATGGCCCTTGCGCGCTACCCCGGCCCATACGCCATCGAGCTGTTCGCGCCACCAGGCATAGCGCATCTCGGCCAGCAGGGGCTGGGTGACCCGCGTCGGGATGGCCATCAGCTCGGCCTCGAAGGCGTACAGGGCGATCAGCTCGGCCCGGGCCTGCGGATCGGACACGAACCGGCTGGACAGCCAGCGATCCGGATCGGCCGCCCGGACCTGGGCGTCCAGACTGTCCGCGACCTCAGCCAAACAGGGTCTGGTACATCGCCATGGAGGTCAGCATGGGCAGGCTGAGCAGCAGATTGGTGCGGCTGGCCAGCATGGCCACGCGGGCGGCCCTGGCCTTCGTCGCATCATCGACGACGACGATGCCCAGGGCCCGCTTCTGGTTCGGCCAGATGATGCCCCAGACGTTGAGGAACATGACGATGGCCAGCCAGACGCCGACACCCATCAGGGCAAAGCCCTGATCGCCCTCGACCAGCCCGCCGGCGAAACCGAAGCTCAGCACCTCGGCTGAATAGAGGTGACCCTTCAGCCCCATCACGGCCAGGCCGGCGATCACCGTGCCCAGCGCGGCCCAGCGGAACCAGAACAGGGCCTCGGGCGCGATGTGTTTCGACACGGCGGGCTTCAGCTCGGCCGGAATGTTCGGCATGACCCGGATCTGGACGAAGTTGAAATAATACAGCAGCCCGATCCACAGGATGCCCAACCCGACGTGGGCCCAGCGCGCCACGGACTGCCAGAAGGTCAGGGCGTCGACGTCCGAAACGCGCGCGAAAGCAAAGATCATGATCGCTGCCAACACCAGGCTGAGCAGGATGGTGGTGCGAAAGTTCGAAAGCAGATTGGCCAACGGTGTACCCCCCAAGGCATGAATCAATGCGGCGACCCTACCCTAATGAGCGACCGACGCCAGAACCCGCAACCCCTTGCCGACGGGGTTCGAGTGGAGAGAGTGAGAAAAAGTGACGCCTGCTTCTCCAACCCGGGCTGCGGATCGGCGACGTCGCAGCTCTCCTGAACCATGGACACGTCAAAATCGGTCGTCAGGGCCTCGACGCCATCCCCAGCTTGACCGGCTTGGCGTCCTCGGCGATCTCGCCGCGCTTCACGCCCCACAACAGGATGATCGGCGCGCCGACGAACACGGACGAATAGGTGCCGACCACGATCCCGAACATCAGCGCCACCGAGAAGCCGAACAGGGCCTCTCCGCCGAGGAAGGCCAGGGCCGCCAGAACCATGACCGCCGTGAAGCCGGTGATGACGGTTCGCGAGATGGTCTCGTTGACCGACAGGTCGATGACCTCCCGGAGTGGCATGCTCTTGTACTTTCTCAGGTTTTCCCGGAGGCGGTCGAAGACCACGACTGTGTCGTTCATCGAATAACCGATGACGGTCAGGATGGCGGCCACCATGTTCAGGCTGAACTCCAGACGCAGGAGCACGATCAGGCCGAACACCAGAATGACGTCGTGCAGCAGACCCGCCACGGCCCCGAAGCCGAACTGCGGCTCGAACCGGAACCAGATATAGGCGAACATCAGCACGATGGCGGAGGCGAGGGCCAGCAGTCCGGAGGTGAACAGCTCGCCCGAAACCTTGGACCCCACGATGCTGACACCGGAATAGGTGACCTGCCCCACCGCCTCCGTCATGGCCGTCTCGACCTGCCGGACCACGGCGGCCTGGTCCTGGCCGTCGGGAATCTGGAAGCGGACGATGGCGGTCGAGCCGTCGTCGACATTGGTGTCCCGACGGGCGATGCCCTGCACCTGGACGTCACCCAGGCCGATCTCGCCGACCGATTCCCGCAACCGATCGAGCTGCAGCGACTGTCCGGCCGGCTTGGCCACCTCCATCGAGGCCCCGCCCCGGAAGTCGATGCCCAGGTTCAGGCCGGGATAGAAGACGCTGATCAGCGAGGCCACGACCAGAACGGTCGACAGAATCGCCGCGTATTTGGCGAAGGAGACGAAACGCAGGTTCGTCTTCACCGGAATGATCTTGATAAGGGGCCACCAGGACATCGCCATCACTCCGCGATCGGCAGTTTCTTGGGTCTGGCCGTCTTGAGCCAGTAGGCGAGCAGAACCTGGGCGACCAGCACCGAGGCAAACACCGAGGTGAACACCCCGATGGTCAGGGTCCAGGCGAAGCCGCGCACGGGGCCGGCCCCGAAGATGAACATGATCAGGGCCGCCACCAGGGTCGTCAGGTTGGCGTCAAGGATCGTACCCCAGGCCTTGTTGAACCCGGCGTCCATCGAGGCGATGACCGACCGGCCGGCCCGCGCCTCGTCCCGCATGCGCTCATAGATCAGCACATTGGCGTCCACGGCCACGGCGAAGGTCAGGATCAGACCCGCGATACCGGGCAGGGTCAGGGTCGCCTGGGTCAAGGACATGGCCGCGATGATCAGGATGCCGTTCAGCACCAGTCCGATCACCGAGATGCCGCCGAACAGAAAGCCATAGGCCAGCAGCATGAAGACGACGATGATGATGAAGCCGATGATGGTCGAGATGGCACCGGCCTGAACGGCGTCGGCGCCGAGTTCGGCGGTCACGGTGCGGCGTTCCTCGACCTTCAGCGGCGCGGGCAGCGCCCCGCCGTTCAGCAGGTTCACCAGCTCGGACGCCGAGGCGATGGTGAAGTTGCCCTCGATGATGCCGGACCCGCCCAGGATCGCGCTGTTGATCGTCGGGGCCGAGATCACCTTGCCGTCGAGGATGATGGCGAAGGGCTTGCCGATGTTGGCTGCGGTCGCCTCCCCGAAGCGGCGCGCGCCCTGGCCGTCGAAACGGAAGCCGATGGCGGGTCGGCCGCTCTGGTCGGCGCTGACCTCGGCCTTGGTCAGGTTCTCGCCCGAGACGAGGACCCGCTTCTTGACCAGATAGGGCGTCTGCCCGTCGTCGCCGACCAGCAGCTGGGCATCCGGCGGCACGCGACCGGCGAGAGCGTCCTGGACCGAGTTTTCGGTATCCACCATCTGGAACGTCAGCTGGGCCGTCTGGCCGATGACGCGTTCCAGCGCGGCGGGGTCGCTCTCGCCCGGGGCCTGGACCACGATGCGTTCCGCGCCCTGGCGGGTGATCGAAGGCTCGCGCGTGCCCAGGCTGTCGATGCGGCGGCGAACGACCTCGATGGACTGGTCCACCGCCGTCGCGCCCATGCTGTCGAGGGTCGCCCGGGTAAAGGCCAGACGCACCCGGCCGTCAGACAGCCGCGTCGCCGCCCGCTCCGCCGCGCCGTTCGGCCCCGGTGCCCCGACCAGTTTACGCAGTTCCTCCAGTGCCGCCTCGGATCGCGACGGATCGGCCAGGGTCACCAGGGCCCCGCCGGGCTCGCGCGCGATCTGGTTGGTGGCGATGCCGGCCTCGCGCAGGGACACGCGGACGTCCTCGATCAGGTTGTCGATCCGCTTGGTGCGCATCGCGTCCACGTCGACTTCCAGCAGCAGATAGGATCCGCCCTGCAGGTCCAGCCCCAGGTTCAGCGCGTTCTTCGGCATGAAGCCGGGCAGCGACGCGCGCTGGGCGGGCGTCAGCACGTTCGGCAGGGCCAGCAGCACGCCGAACACCAGCGCGATGATGAGAACGATGACTTTCCAGCGGGACAGCTGAATCATGGACGCGATTTCCGGTTCAGCGGTCGGGGATCAGGACTTGGCGACGGCCTTGGGGGCAGGTTTTGCGTCGTTGGCGGCGATGGCGGTGCGATTGCGCACCTCGGCGATCATGGCCTTGACCACGCGGACGTTGACCGACGGCGCGATCTCCATATTGACCTCGGCCTCTTCCACCCGCGTCACCTTGCCGATCAGGCCCGACGACAGGACGATGGTGTCGCCGCGCTTGACCGCGGCGATCAGCGCCTGATGCTCCTTGGCGCGCTTCTGCTGCGGACGGATCAGCAGGAAGTAGAACAGCACGAAGATGGCGACGAAGGGCAGGAACTGCACGATGAGGGCCACAGGGCCGCCGTCAGCGGTAGGTGTCATAGATCATTCCCCGACGCGGGCAGGCCTCAGTCGGGCGCCCTTTGAAAACAAGGCGCGATACCTAGGGCCGAGCCTCCCACAATGCAACGCCGCTAGCGGGGCAGCACCGTCAGCGGATCGATCGCCACCGGCACGTCGCCCTGCATGCGCCGGGTTTCGTAGTGGATCGAGGGTCGGCCGTCGCCGGCCGTCAGGCCCACGGTGCCGATCTGCTGGCCCGCGCGGACGTCCGCCCCGTCGTCAACGGTCGCCGAGCCCAGATGGCCATAGACCGTGCGCCAGCCGTCGCGGTGGACGATCAGGACCGTCAGCCCCTGCCCCACGAGATCGCCGACATAGGCCACGCGCCCGTCGGCGGACGCGACCACGGTCGCTCCGGCCGAGGCCCCGATATTGATGCCGTTGTTACGCTCGCCCATGCCGACCGGCCCGAACCGGCGCACGATCTCGCCCCGCACCGGCCACTGCATCGCGACCGAGGTGCCGACGGGCGCAGTGCCCACCTGACCCGCGGACGCGGGCTGGCGCGGGGGCGGCGGCGCGGCCGGATTGCCCGAGGGCGGCGGAGGCGGCGGCGGCACGACACCGTTCTCGGGCACCATCACGCCTCTGGGGGCGGGCCCGGTCGCATAGGGGTCCGGTCCGGTATCGACGGCGCTGTCGGGCAGGATGATCTCCCGGCCGACCGTGATCGCGCCGCGCGGCCCCAGGCCGTTCAGGTCGATCAGGGTCTGTACCGGCGTCTGGAACCGGCGTCCGATGCCCGAGATCGTGTCGCCGCTGCGGATCGTATAGGCGGCCCCGGCGCTGGTCGTCACCGGCGCGCCGGGCGGTTGATCGGCGGGCGGGGGCGGCGGCGGCTCATAGGCCGGAGGCGGCGGATAGCTGCCGCCGTTCAGGTTTCCGGTCGTCGTGCCGGCCGATGACGGCGGCGGCAGCGCCCCGCCCTCGATGGTCTCATAGGGCACGGTCGCGGGCGGCGGGGCCTCGTAGGGCGGCGGCTCGACGGCAGGGGCCTGGGGCTGGCCCCCCGGCTGTCCCGATGCGGCGCCTGTGCCGTATCCCGACATCGGTCGGGTCGAATAGCGCGGCTCGGCCGGATAGCTGGCGCACGCCGTCGTCGCCAACGCCCCGCCCAGCAGCAGCATCGCCGTCAGCCCATTCAAAACCCGCATGGAACCCCTCTCCGAAACACACCGCCCTGTGCCTCGCACACAAACCGGCAAACAGCACGAAAGTTGGGCGGAGTGGTTAATGGAAGTGAGGGATTAGGGATTAGGGATTGGGGATTAGGAGCAGGGATCAGGAGCAGGGATCAGGAGAAAAAGAGTTCGGCACCAATGCGAGACATGGCCGCCCCAATCCCTAATCCCTAATCCCTAATCCCTAATCCCTAATCCCTAATCCCTAATCCCTAATCCCTAATCCCCATTCCCTACTGCCTCCCCTCACCCCTCCTTCGCCGTCCCCTCGACCAGGGGCACGAACCGGACCTCGCACAGGCTTTCGCGCCGGAACGATCCGTCGGCCTGGCCGGAATAGCGATGCAGCATCTGCACCGATGTGCGACCCACCGGGCAGACCAGCACGCCGCCGGGCTTCAGCTGTTTCAGCAGTTCGGTCGGCTCGGTCGGCGAGGCGGCCGTGACCATGATCCGGTCGAACGGAGCCTGCTCCGGCCAGCCCAGGCCGCCGTCGGAATGGCGGGTGATGACATTGTCGATCTCCAGCGTCCGCAGCCGGCCTTCCGCCTCGACCAGCAGGCTGCGATAGCGTTCGACCGAATAGACATAGCGCGCCAGGCGGCTCAGCACCGCGCACTGGTATCCACTGCCGGTGCCGATCTCCAGCACCCGGTGGCGGGCCTGGACGTCCAGCGCCTGGGTCATCAGCCCGACGATATAGGGCTGGGAGATCGTCTGGGCGCAGTCGATCGGCAGGGCCTGATCCTCCCACGCCTGATCGAGGAATTTCTCATGCACGAACACGGCGCGGTCGATGGATTCCATCGCCGCCAGCACACCGGGGTCCGTCACCCCCTGCTGGCGCAGCGACAGGATCAGCCGCCCGGCGCGGTCGTCGTGGAGGTTCATCTGGGCGGCACCCCGCCCAGCACGCCCTTCAGATCGTGGACGCTGGGCCTGTGGGTCAGGTCGATGTGCAGCGGCGTGACGCTGATCTTTCCGTCGTCCATCGCCCGCAGGTCGGTGCCCGGCGCGTGGTCCTGTTTCGTGCCGCGAAAGCTCATCCAGTAGTAGTCGCGGCCGCGCAGATCGGTGCGTTTGACGGCGTGCATCTCTCCCGCCTGACGAAAGCCCTGCACGGTCACCTCGACCTCGGTCACGTCCCCGGGCGGACGGGCGGGGAAGTTCAGGTTCATCACCACCCCGGCCTCCCAGCTCTGGGTCAGCAGGCGGCTGATGATGGCGGGGGCGAAGGCTTCCGCGGTTTCCCAATGGGCGGTGACCTCGTCGTGAAACCGCTCCAGCGACTGGCTCAGGGCGATGGAGCGGATGCCGAAAGCCATGCCCTGCAGCGCCCCCGCGACCGTGCCGGAATAGGAGCAGTCCTCGCCCACATTGTGCCCCCGGTTAACGCCCGACAGCACCAGATCGGGCCGCTCGGGCATCAGGTCATTGACCGCCAGCACGACGCAGTCCGTCGGCGTCCCCGTGACCGAGAACCGCCTGTCGCCGAACCGGTTGACCCGCAGCGGCTCGGTCAGGGTGATCCCCCGCCCCTTGCCCGACTGCTCCTCCTGCGGGGCGACGATCCAGACATCATTCTCTGGGCTACCGCGCTTCGCGCTACTTGAGCCCGGGTCGCCGCCCAGGGTCCGGGCGATCCGTTCGAGACACGCCAGCCCCTCGGCCTCGATCCCGTCGTCGTTGGTCAGGAGGATTCTCATGCGACTTCCCTCTCCCGCAGGGAGAGGGCTTGAGGCTCGCGGAGCGCAGCGATGCGCAAAGCCGAAAGGGTGAGGGGTTTCGCCCTCACCGGTTCGCACCGTAACCCCTCACCCTTTCGCACAAGGACGCCGCTGCGCGCCGTGTGCTCAAGCCCTCTCCCGCCGGGAGAGGGATCATCCGCCGACATGCGTGACCCCGCCCATATACGGCACCAGGGCCGCCGGGACCGCGATCCGGCCGCCTTCGTCCTGATAGTTTTCCATGATCGCCACCAGGGTGCGACCGACCGCGAGGCCACTGCCGTTCAGGGTGTGGACGAACTCCGGCTTGCCGCCCGCCGCCCGCTTGAACCGCGCATCCATACGCCGCGCCTGGAAGTCCCCGCAGTTGGAGACCGAGCTGATCTCGCGATAGGTCCCTTGGCTGGGCAGCCAGACCTCCAGGTCGAAGGTCTTCTTCGCCGAAAAGCCCATGTCGCCCTTGCACAGCAGCATCCGGCGATACGGCAGCTCCAGCCGCTTCAGCACCGCCTCGGCACAAGTCGTCATCCGCTCGTGCTCGGCGTCGGAGTCCTCGGGCCGGGTGATGGAGACCAGCTCGACCTTGTGGAACTGGTGCTGGCGGATCAGCCCGCGCGTATCCCGCCCCGCCGACCCCGCCTCGGCCCGGAAACAGGGCGTCAGGGCGGTCAGCCGCAGCGGCAGTTCCTCCTCCGGCGTGATCTGCTCACGCACGAGGTTGGTCAGGGAGACTTCGGCGGTGGGGATGAGGTAAAGTCGATGAGATGTGGCTGATTTCAGCTCATTAGCAGTGTTGAACTTCGACCTAATTTCGGCTCGGTTCCATCGGAACGCTTTGTCCATGTTTGCGGGGTCACTGAGCCATTCCAAGAAAAAGACCATGCGTTCTTGATCGGTCAGGCCATACGGTTCCTCGTAGTCTAGGTCACTTGGATTGGGATGAGCCAATAGGGCATTCAGAATTGCTAGTATCGGCGGAGCGACATTCGTTAGGTCAGTTGGATCGATCGCTTCAAACGACGTCTTGAAGAGGTCATCCTCAAACTTCGGCAACTGCCCAGTCCCGAACATCGCCTCATCGCGCACCAGAAAGGGTGGATTGACCTCCAGATAGCCGTGCTCGGTCGTCTGCAGGTCCAGCATGAACTGCCCGATCGCCCGCTCCAGCCTGGCGAGGCCGCCCTTCAGCACCGCGAATCGAGCGCCCGACATCCGCGCCGCGGCCTCGAAGTCGAGCAGCCCCAGCGCCTCGCCGAGATCGGCATGGTTTTTCGCGGGCTTCAGCCAAGCAGCGCGGGTCGCCGTCACTTCGCCCCAGACCGACACCTCGACGTTGCCGTCCTCGTCGGTGCCGTCCGGCACATCGGCGGCGGCGAGGTTCTTCTGCGCCGCCAGCAGGTCGCGCAAGGCCCTGCCCTTCTCCGCCTCGACGGCCTCCGCCGCCGCGATCTCGCCCTTCAGCCCCTCGACCTCGGCCTTCAGCCGGTCGGCCTCGGCCATGTCCTTCCTGCCCATGGCGGCGCCGATCAGCTTCGAGGCCGCATTGCGCCGGGCCAGGGCGTCCTGCCCGGCCGTCTGGGCGGCCCGCAGGTCGGTATCCAAGGCCAGAATCTGATCGACCAGGCCTTTCGCCTCCTCATGCGAGAAGCCCCGCGCCGACCAGCCCGCCACAAAGGCTTCGGGAGTCTCTCGGATGGCGCGGATGTCATGCATGGCGGGCGGTCTTTGCAGGCGTCGGGAAAGGGGGATGCTCTAGCGGGCGTCGCCGATCGTATCCAGTCCTTCCCTCTCCCGGAGGGAGAGGGCTTGAGGTTCGGAGAGCGCAGCGATCCGCAACCCGAAAGGGTGAGGGGTTATGCCCTCACCGGTTCGCACCGTAAGCCCTCACCCTTTCGCACAGGAACGACGCTGCGCGTCGTGTGCTCAAGCCCTCTCCCCCCGGGAGAGGGAAGCGTTATCATGCCTCATGACCCTGCACGCCCCCTACGACCCGTCCAACATTTTCGCGAAGATCCTCCGCGGCGAGATCCCCGCCGTGAAGGTCTGGGAGGACGATGCCGTTCTCGTCTTCATGGACGTCTTCCCCCAGTCCGAGGGCCATGTCCTGGTGATCTCGAAGACCTCGCAGGCCCGCAACCTGCTGGAGGTCGAGCCGGAGACCCTGGCCGCCCTGACCGCCGCGACCCGGCGCACCGCGGCCGCCGTGGTGAAGGCCCTGTCGCC
The DNA here is from genome assembly GCF_017795885.1 of Brevundimonas sp. AJA228-03. NCBI lineage: Bacteria > Pseudomonadati > Pseudomonadota > Alphaproteobacteria > Caulobacterales > Caulobacteraceae > Brevundimonas > Brevundimonas sp. AJA228-03. Next base: position 2,426,982 of record NZ_CP059297.1, read on the forward strand.
CGACGGCTTTTCCATCATGCAGTTCAACGGCGAGGCCGGCGGCCAGACCGTCTTCCACCTGCATTTCCACATCATCCCCCGCTGGACGGACCGCCCGCTGAAGGGCCATGGTCAGGCCGGGATGGCCGACATGGACGCGCTGAAGGCGACGGCCGAACGGATCCGGGCGGCGCTTGCCTAGGGTCTGTACCCAATTGAGTTGATCTGGCTGTTGTGATTCAAGCTTCTGAGGAGGCTTGAATCATGGCGGATCATTTCTGGTTGTCGGACGCGCAGTGGGCTGTGATCGAGCCGCACATCCCCAAGGTCTATACGGGCAAGCGGCGGGTGGATGATCGCCGGGTGATCTCGGGTATCGTTCATCGGCTGCGCGAGGGGTGTCGCTGGCGCGCTCTTCCGGACGTCTATGGGCCCTATACGACGGTGTTCAACCGTTACAATCGCTGGAGCAAGCGAGGTCTGTGGCAGCGGATCCTGGCGTCGCTCGGCGAGGCGGCCGACCCGCCGGTGACGGCCATGATCGACTCGACCTCGGTCAAGGCGCACCGCTCGGCGGCGGGCGCAAAAGGGGGGGCTCAGCTCACGCCATAGGCCGGTCGCGCGGCGGTCGGACGACCAAGGTCCACATGCTGGTGGACGAGACGGGCAGGCCTCGCGTCGTTCAACTCGCCCGGCCAGGCCTCCGACATCGTGGCCGCCCACGACCTGATCGTCGCCAGCCGACCCAGCCTGCACCTGCTCGCAGACAGGGCCTACGACGGCGACGCCCTGCGTCGAATGCTGATCGAACGCGGCACGACACCCGTGATCCCGAACAAGATCAATCGCGTGAACCGACACCCGTTCGACGCCACAGCCTACAGGCTCAGAAACGCCGTCGAACGCGCCTTCTGCCGCCTCAAGGACTTCCGCGCCATCGCCACCCGATACGACAAGACCGCCAGGAACTACCTCGCAGGCCTCTGCATCGTCGCCGCCATCACACTCTGGGCCAAATGAGTCCGGACCCTAGCTCTCGTCATCCTCCGGCAAGCCGCGCCTTCGCGGCGCAGACCGGGGGACGCAGCGGCGCCGAAGGCGATCTGTTCACGCAGGATGTCGAAACGTCTGGTTCGCGACAGGTTCGCGCTCTCGCGCGCCGCTGCGTCCCCCGGTCTCGCTGCGCTCGCCGGAGGATGACGGGGGTTCAGAACGACCGTCACCAGCGCCAGCCTGACCACAGGCGGGATGCAGGAGGTCTCCGGCATGGCGTTTCATCGCTTGCGCGCCGTGGCCCACGCCCGCTAAACGACGCCCTCGTTGCGTGGCCGGCTTAGCTCAGTTGGTAGAGCGCCAGTTTTGTAAACTGGATGTCGCGGGTTCGATTCCTGCAGCCGGCACCAGCGTCACGCGGACGCCCACGGCGGCACCGGCAGGCCCTTGCCGGCCAGGAATTCCGCATTGAACAGCCGGGACGCATAGCGCGAGCCCGGGTCGCACAGGATGGTGACGATCGTCTTGCCCGGCCCCAGCTGGCGCGCCAGCCGCACCGCCCCGGCGATGTTCACCCCCGCCGATCCGCCCAGCGACAACCCTTCATGGACCACCAGGTCGAACAGCAGGGGCAGGAATTCGGCGTCCTCGATGCGATAGGCGTGGTCGGGCGTGAAGCCAGCCAGATTGCCGGTGATCCGCGCCACGCCGATGCCCTCGGTGATCGACGACCCCTCGGCCGTCATCTCGCCGCGGGTGAACCAGTTGAACAGCGCCGCGCCCGCCGGGTCCGCCAGCGCGACCTGGACCGCCGGATCACGCGCCTTCAGATAGGTCCCCGCCCCGACGATCGTGCCGCCCGACCCCACCGCGCTGACGAAGCCGTCGATGCGCCCGCCGGTCTGGTCCCAGATCTCGGGGCCCGTGCCGGTGTAGTGGGCGTCGCGGTTGGCGGTGTTGTCGAACTGGTTGGCCCAGATTGCGCCGTTCGGTTCCGACACATTCAGTTCCTGCGCCAGGCGCCCGGAATAGTGGACGAAATGGTTCGGGCTGGAGAAGGGCGCGGCATCCACCTCGATCAGCCGGGCCCCCAGGGCCCGGATTGCGGACTTCTTTTCCTCGGACTGGGTGCGGGGAATGACGATCACTACCGGATGGCCCAGCGCCGCCCCGACCAGGGCGAGCCCGATGCCGGTGTTGCCCGCCGTCCCCTCCACGATGGTGCCGCCCGGCTTCAGCGAGCCGTCGGCCCGCGCCGTCCGGACGATCGACAGGGCCGCCCGGTCCTTGACCGACCCGCCGGGGTTCATGAACTCGGCCTTGCCCAGAATCTCGCAGCCGGTCTGTTCCGACAGGCGGTTCAGCCGGATCAGCGGCGTGTAGCCGATGAGATCGATGACGGACGTCGCGGGCATGGAACCTCTTGAAGGCGGGGTGTTCGACAGGGTGAAGTGGACGCCCGGACTTGTCCACGCCTGCTCCCCTGCCCCGCCTGCGATCCGGCCGCCCCGATCCCGATTGTCTTCCGCGTGCCGATAGGATTTCTAGGGGCATGGCCAGACCCCTGCTTCCCCTCAACGCCCTGCGCGCCTTTGAAAGCGCCGCCCGGCACCTGAACTTCACCCGCGCCGCCGACGAACTGTCCGTCACGCCCGGTGCCGTCAGCCAGCAGATCCGCCTTCTGGAGGACACCGTGGGTGGCCCCCTGTTCCGGCGGGAGGCGAAGGGCCTGCAGATCACCGACCTGGGCCGGGCCGCCGCGCCTCTGCTGCGCGAAGGCTTCGAGCGGTTGATGGACGCCTCGGCCCTGCTGCGCGAGCCGCCCCGGCGCCGGCAGATCTCGGTCAGCGTGGCACCCAGCTTCGCCGCCAAATGGCTGATGCCCCGCATGGACGACTTCCACGCCGCCCACCCGGAGATCGAGGTGTGGATTTCCGCCGACATGGAGCCGGCCGACCTTACCGAGGGCGCCGCAGACCTCGCCGTCCGCTACGGCCCCGGCAACTACGGCGGCCATGTCTCGCAGTTGCTGATGACGGAGACGGTCCTGCCGGTCTGCGCCCCGCGTCTGATGACGGGCGATCGCCCCATCCGCTCGCCCGGCGACCTGGCCCACCACACCCTGCTGCACGACGTCTCGTCCGACGCCGACCCGAGCCGTCCGGACTGGCCCATGTGGCTGAAGGCGCGAAAGGTCCGCCACCCCGATCCGCGCCGGGGCTCGCGCTACAACCAGTCCAGCCTGCTGATCGAGGCGGCCATCGCCGGTCGCGGCGTCGCCCTGGCCAAGCGCACCCTGGCCCAGGCGGACCTGGCCTCCGGTCGCCTGGTGGCCCCCTTTGCCGACGGGTCCGAGGCGGTCGGTTTCGCCTATCACGTCGTCATGCCGCGCGACCGCCCCGCCTCCGCCAGCGCCCTGGCCTTCGTGACCTGGCTGAAGCGCCAGGCGGTCGATCATGATAACAACATGGATCCGCTGTAGCGTTCCCTCGTCATCGCACGGCTCCCGATCGTCCGGACTTCCATGCTCGAGCGCACCATCAACAAGCTGGGCCATCGCATCGGCGCGCGGGGCGGGCGCACGCGCGCGGCCATCCTCGATGCCACCCGGCGCCTGCTGGAACGCCGGCACCTGGGCGAGCTGCGCGTCGCCGACGTCGCGGCCGAGGCCGGAGTATCTCCGTCGAATTTCTACACCTATTTCAAGACGGTGGAGGAACCTGTTCTGGCCCTGTGCGAGGCGGCGGCCGTCGATTTCCAGCCCCTGTCGCGCCATCTGGACGGCGACTGGTCGGCCGAGCAGGCCTTCTCTGCCGCCCGTGCCTATGTCGTCGATGTGCTGATGATCTGGCGCGACCACGGCCCGGTCCTGCGCATCGAGCATATGCTGGCCGACAAGGGCGAGGCGGGGTTCGTCGAGGCCCGCGTGCGACGCCTGCGCCGCGTGCACCTGTCGCTGGAACGCCGCATCGCCGTGGCGCACGCCACCGGCTATCACGCGCCCGGTCTCGATCCGCGCCTGGCCTCCTATGAGGTCGCCAACCTGGTGGAGTCGGTCGCTGCGGGGTTCGAGCTGATGCGGCGTGGGGACACCCCGTCCGACGCCATCCTCGACACGACGGCCCATATCGTCGTGAAACTGGTCACGGGGCGCTGAGAACTCACTCCCTCCCCCTCGGGGCAGGGAGACGGTTCAACGGATCACCCCCAGGGGGCCGTAAAGCCAGGTCAGCCAGACGCCGATGGCCAGGAGGGTCCCGAACGGCAGCCGGTCGGCACCGCTGACACTCCGCCGGGTGATCAGCAGCGTCAGAACCACGCTGAAACCGGCCGCGCAGGCCCACAGCAGCACGGTGGGCAGGCCGAACCAGCCGACCCAGGCCCCGGCCCCGGCGAACAGGATCGGATCGCCGCCGCCAAGCCCGTCGCGCTTTCGGATCTGCCGGTAGAGGGCGGCCAGCCCCCAGAGGAACCCGAACCCGAAGGCCGCACCGATCAGGGACGCGACCGGCCAGCCCTGCGCGATGACCGCCGCCCCGATCAGACCGGTCGCGATCAGCGGCAGGGTCAGTTCGTCCGGCAGCCAGAAATTCTCCGCATCGATCAGGGCGATCAGCAGCAACTGCCAGCCGAGCACCGCCGTGGCTGCGACCATGACCCACCCGGCCCCGGCCCCGGACAGCCCGGCCCAGACCCCGATCGCCGCCGCCCCGCACTCGATCAGCAGATAGCGCGGCGACACTGCCGCTCCGCACATCGCGCACCGCCCGCGCTGCACCAGCCAGCTGACCACCGGCACCAGATGCCAGGCCTTCAGCGGGGCCTCGCAACTCATGCAGTGCGACCGGCCGAAGACGATGTCCTCATCCCGCGGCATGCGCACCGTCACGGCGGCGATGAAGCTGCCGATGATCAGGCCGAGCAGGCCCATCAGGATGGCGATGACGACGGCTGCGGACATGGATCCCGCTTAGCCCGGTTCGGGCCTCAGCCGCCACCCAGGGCGACGGCGGCGTGATAGGTCACGAAGGCCGCGCCATAGGCCAGGGCGAACATGTAGGCGATCATCACCCACATCCATTTCCAGCTGTTCAGCTCGCGCTTCACCACCCCCAGCGTCGCTACGCACTGGGGCGCGAAGACATACCAGGCCAGGAAGCTCAGGCCCGTCGCCAGCGACCACTGCGCCGACAGCGTCGCGCCCAGCAGGCTTCCCGCCGCCTCCGGATCGCCGATGGCATAGACGGTGCCGAGCGCCGCCACCGCAACCTCGCGCGCCGCCATGCCGGGCACCAGGGCCACGACCATCTGCCAGTTGAAGCCGATCGGCGCGAACAGCGGCTCCAGCGCATGACCGATCATGCCGGCGAACGACCAGTCGATCGCCGGGCCGACGGCCCCCTCGGGCGGATAGGGGAAGGTCGACAGGGCCCAGACCACGATCATCAAGGGCAGGATGATCCTGGCCGCCCGCGCCATGAAGATGCGCGCCCGGATCCACAGATTGATCGCCACCGACTTCACGTCCGGCGCCTTGTAGGCCGGCAGCTCCATCATGAAGGGCTCCACCGCCCCTCTCCAGAACACCTTGCGGATGACGAAGGAGACCAGAAGCGCGCTGACGATGCCCGTCGCATAGAGGCCGAACATCACCAGCCCCTGCAGGTTGGCGAAGCCCCAGACCGTCTCGTTCGGAATGAAGGCGGCGATGATCAGCGTATAGACCGGGATGCGGGCCGAGCAGGTCATCAGCGGCGCCACCAGGATGGTCGTCAGCCGGTCGCGCTTCGAATCGATCACCCGCGCCGCCATGATCCCCGGAATGGCGCAGGCAAAGCTGGACAGCAGCGGAATGAAGGCCCGCCCGTGCAGGCCCGCGCCACCCATGATTCGGTCCATCAGGAAGGCCGCCCGGGCCATATAGCCGAAGTCCTCCAGCACGATGATGAACAGGAACAGGATCAGGATCTGGGGCAGGAAGACCAGCACCGATCCGACGCCGGCGATGACGCCATCGACCAGCAGGCTCTGCACCAAGGGCCAGACCGGCCCGGTGTCGGGAACGACGGATGCGACACCGACGCCCAGCCCGCCGAAGCCCGCCTCGATCCCGTCCATCAGCGGCGTGGCCCAGGTGAAGACCGCCTGGAACATGACGAACAGCAGCACCATCAGGATGGCCAGCCCGGCCACGGGATGCAGCAGCACACCGTCGATCCTGCCGGTCAGGGTGTCGGGTCGCTCGGGCGGGCGCACGCAGTCGCGCATGATCTGCTCGGCGCGGCGGTGCGCACTGCGCAGGGCCTCGGCGTCCGGCGCGGTCCAGCCATCGCCGGCCGACGACCAGCCCGGCCCGGCGGCCGTCTCGATGCCCTCCACCAGTTCGGCGATGCCGCGCTTTCGCGTCGCCACGGTGGTGAAGACCGGAACGTCCAGCGCACGCGACAGTCGCTCCAGATCGATCCGCAGACCCTGGCGCTGGGCGATGTCGTACATGTTGAGGGCCAGCACCATCGGCCGACCGACGGCCTTCAGCTCCAGGATCAGCCGCAGAACCAGTCGCAGGTTGGTCGCATCGGCCACGGCGACGATGACGTCGGGCACGGCCTCGCCCTGTAACCGGCCCAGCACGGCGTCGCGGGTGACCTCCTCGTCGGGACTGCGGGCGCGCAGGGAATAGGTACCCGGCAGGTCCAGCACCGACATCGACCGGCCCGAAGCGGCCAGCACCCGGCCTTCCTTGCGTTCGACGGTGACGCCGGCGTAGTTGGCGACCTTCTGGTGGGCCCCGGTCAGGGCATTGAACAGCGCGGTCTTGCCCGAGTTGGGATTGCCGACCAGCGCGACCCGGACGGGCCTGACGGCGACGTCCATGCCTACTCGGCGGCTTGAGCGAACAGTTCGATGGTCAGCCCGCGCGCCTCACGGCGACGAAGGGCGACGCGCATGTCGTCCACCTTCAGGGCCATGGGATCCCTGCCGATGGCCCCCTGATGCAGCAGCTGGATCACGGCCCCCTCGACCAGACCCAGTTCCAGCAGGCGGCGTTCCAGCTCGGCCCCGTGCTCGTCGCGGGCATCGGTGCCGACCCGGGTGATGACACCCTTGTCGCCCAGACGCGCTTCGGACAGGGGAATGACGTTGCTCATGACGCTCGCCTTACCGGAGATCATTTGCCTCTCCGTTACTGCGAACGCTTATCAGACGCGTGTGCGGTCCGTCCAGCATTTCGTCACGGAACGGACCGCCTGCGCTATTCCGCCGCCGCCGGAACCGGATCGTTGGCGGTCGCCTCCCGCGCTTCCCACTCCTCGATCTTGCGGGCCGTGTATTCAGGCGACCGGGTGAAGCGGGCCAGGGCGCCGTAGATCACCGGCACCACGAACAGGGTCAGCAGGGTGGAGAACATCGCGCCTGTGAAGATCACCACGCCGATGGTCTGGCGACTGCCCGCACCCGCTCCCTGCCACAGTACCAGAGGCAGGGCACCGAATGCGGTCGCGATCGAGGTCATGATGATCGGGCGCAGCCGCAGGGACGCGCTCTCGATGATCGCCTCGGTGATCGACCGTCCCTGGTCGCGCAGCTGGTTGGCGAACTCCACGATCAGAATGCCGTTCTTGGCGGCGATCCCGATCAGGATGATCAGGCCGATCTGGGAATAGATGTTCAGGCTGGACCCGGCCATGAACAGGCCGAACAGCCCGCCCGCCGCCGCCAGGGGCACCGTCAGCATGATGACCGCCGGCGTGATCCAGCTTTCGAACTGGGCCGCCAGCACCAGGAAGACCAGCAGCAGCGCCAGGGCAAAGGCCCAGGTCACGGCTCCGCCCGCCTCCTGCTGGTCGCGCGCCGCGCCACCATACTGGATATTGACCACGCCGCTCGGCTGCTCCGCGATCTGCATGTTCATGAAGGCGACGGCATCGGCGATGGTGGTGCCGGGGTTCAGGTCGGCCGACAGGGTGATGGCGCGCTGGCGATCCAGTCGCCGACGATCCGGCGTATCGCCGGATGTCCGGGTCGTGACCACGGACGACAGCGGCACCAGCGCGCCCGAGCCGGCGCCGACGTACAGGGTTTCCAGATCGCCCAGAGACGACCGGTCCTCCCGATCCGTCTGCAGGATGACGTCGTATTCCTGGCCGCCACGGATATAGGTCGTGGCCCGTCGCGATCCGAACATCGTCTCCAGGGTCCGGCCGATCTCCTGTGAGGACACGCCCAGGGCCGCTGCCTTTTCGGGATCGACCTCGACCAGCAGGCGCGGGGCGTTCGGCTCATAGTTCAGGCGCGGCCGCGAGAAGCCGGGATTTTCCTGCGCCGCCGCCAGCACGGGCTGCAGCCAGTCGTAGATCTCGCCATATTCGGACCCGGTGACGATCATCTCGATCGAGTTGGAACCGCCGCCCCCGCCACCGCCACCGCCGCGCTGGAAGGCGCCGGGGACCGAGGCGTTGACCTGGGCCCCCGTCTGGCCGCGCAGCTTGCCGTTCAGCTCCTGGGCGATCTCATCGGCTGTCCGGTCCCGCTCGGACCAGTCCTTCAGGATCAGGGACGCATTGCCGGAGTTGAAGCTGCCGCCGCCGAAGCCGGGCGACGAGATCAGATAGCTCTCGACCTCTCCGCCGTTCTTGTACTCGGCCAGGATGGGTTCCAGCCCCAGCACGATCTTGCGGGTGTAGTCGAAGCCGGCCCCTTCCGGCCCCTGCACACGCACCTGGACCCGGCCGCGATCCTCCGGCGGCACCAGTTCGTCGGGCAGGGTCAGGAACATGGTCGCAGCCCCCGCACCGACCAGCAGGATCAGCAAGGATACGCCGACCACCGCGACCCGCTTGCCGACCATCATCCTCAGCGAGTCGGCATAGGAGTTCTTCAGCCCGTCCATCGCCCAGTCGACCTTGCGCGCCAACCAGCCGGACCCGGCGGCGGGCCGCAGGATTTTGGACGCCAGCATCGGCGACAGGCTGAGCGCGAGAAAGGCCGAGAAGGCCACTGCCGCCGCGATGGCCGCCGCCAGCTCCACGAACAGCCGTCCGACGTACCCCGGCAGGAACAGCAGCGGCGCGAACACCGACAGCAGGGTAATGGTCGTGGCGACAACGGCGAAGAACACCTGGCGCGTCCCGCGCTCGGCCGCGACCAGAGGGGGTTCCCCGTGATCCAGCCTGCGCTGGATGTTCTCGACCACCACAATGGCATCATCGACCACCAGGCCGACGGCCAGAACCAGGGCCAGCAGGGTCAGGAGGTTCAGGGAGAAACCCAGCGGGGCGAGGACGATGAAGGTCGACAACAGGCAGATCGGTGCCACGATCGACGGGATCAGCGCCGCGCGCAGGCTGCCGAGGAAGATGAAGTTCACCAGGGCGACCAGCGCCATGGAAATGCCGATGGTGATCCAGACCTCGTCGATGGCATGCGAGGTGAAGACCGAGTTGTCGGACCCCACGACCAGTTCCGTGCCCTCGGGCAGGCTCGGCCGGATTTCGTCGACGAGCGCGGTGACCCCCTTGGAGATTTCAAGGTCGTTCGACTGGGCCTGACGCGTCACGGCCAGACCGATCTGGTCCAGGCCGTTACCGCGGAACAGGCGCCGCGATTCGGCCGGGGCCTCCTCGACCCGGGCGATGTCGCCCAGACGGGTCACATAGGTGGCGCGAGGCTGCAACGCGCCGCTGGCTCCCGATCCGTTGGGGATCGACCCGGTGGAGACCGCGCCGGAGGCACCCGCCGAACCGATCGAGGCCGAGCCGGTCGTGCCGATCGGCAACTGGGCGAAGTCCTGGGCGCGCGCATAGGTGCGGGCCACCCGGACGGTGTAATCCTTGTCGGTCGACTCCAGAGCCCCGGCCGGCAACTCCACATTCTGGGCGCTCAGCGAACTCTCGATGTCGGAGACGGTCAGGCCGCGCGCGCCCATGGCGTCGGAGTCCAGCCAGATGCGCATGGCATAGCGCTGCTCGCCATAGATCTGCGCCTGGGCCACGCCCGGCACGGTCGCCAGCCGGTCCAGCAGATAGCGGTCGGCGTAATCCGTCAGCTCCAGCCGGTTCATCGATGACGACCGCAGGAACAGGATCATGATCGGCTGGCTGTCGGAATCGGCCTTGGAGACTTCCGGCGGCTGGGCCTGGTCGGGCAGACGTCCCTGGACCCGGCTGACCCGGTCGCGCACGTCCGAGGCGGCCACGTCGATATCGCGATCCAGGGCGAACTCGATGGTCACGTTGGACCGGCCGTCCCGACTGGACGAGGTGATCCGCTCGACGCCCTGGATCCCTGCGACCTGCTGCTCGATCGGCTCGGTGATCCGGTTTTCGATCACCTCTGCGGAAGCGCCCGCATAGCTGGTGGAGACCGACACGATCGGCGGATCGACGTCGGGCAGTTCGCGCACCGGCAGGAAGAAGAAGGCCGCCGCCCCGATCACGCACAGCACGATGGCGGCCACGGCCGCCAGCACCGGCCGCCGGACGGAAATGTCGGACAGCATCATCGCACGGCCGCCTGCGGCTGCGCGGCTGTCGTCGGAGCGGCCGCCCCGGCACGCCGGGCTTCGCCCGCACCGCGGACCGTCACCGGCGCATTGGGCTGGATGCGGTTGAGGCCGCCCGCGACGACCCGATCGTTGGCGTTCAGGCCGGAGACGATTTCGACATACCCCCCCTCGACGGCCCCGGTCTCGACTTCGACGCGCTGGGCGGTCGATCCCTTGTCGCCCGCCGCGATGCGATAGACGAAGGCTCCGTCGCCTTCATACTGGACCGCCGCCTCGGGCACCGCCGGCGTGGTGCGCTGACCCTGCTGGATGGCGACACGCATCAGCATGCCCGGTCGAATGCGTCCGCCCGGATTGGGGAACTCGGCGCGAGCCGTGACGGCGCGGGTCGTCTCGTTGATCCGGGTATCCACCAGGGCGATTCGGCCCGAGAACGGCTCGTTGCCATAGGCGTCCGCCGTCGCCGTGATCGACAGACCCGGGCGCAGCACGCCGATGTAGCGTTCCGGCACCGGGAAATCGACGCGGATTACGGTGATGTCGTCCAGGGTGGTGATGACCGCGCCGGGGCTGATCAGCGTGCCCGCCGTCACCGTCGACAGGCCCAGGGTCCCGGCGAAGGGCGCACGGATGACCCGGTCGCCGCGCCGCGCCTCAGCCGCCGACAACGAGGCCCGCGCCGTGTCCAGCGTCGTCTGGGCCAGCTCGGCCGTCACGCGCGGCGCGATCCCGCGCTCTGCCAGGACCCGGAACCGTTCGTACTCCCGTTCGGCCTGAAGGACATTGGCCCGGGCCTGAATGATGCCGGCGTCCTCCTCCCGCGCCTGAAGCTGAACCAGGGGGGTTCCCGCCGCGACCCGCTGCCCATCCGTGAACAGCACCCCGGTGATCAGTTCAGAGGTGTTGGAGGTGACATTGACCGACCGCCGCCCGCGCGCGACGCCCAGCACATTGATCTGGTCGCTGAAGGGGCGCTGGGCGACGACGGCCGCCTCGACCGCCTGCCCCCTGCCGCCCCCGCGACCGCCGCCGCCCGGGCCGCCCGCGCCCGCCTCGTCACCGGCAAAGGCCATGCGCATGACGGCGGCCACGATCATCAGGCCCAGGACCACGGCCGCGGCGACGAGAAAGAAATGACGCTTGATCACGCGGGCACCGACTCCTGAAGACACGTCGGACGACATAGCCGTTCCGCTTGTCGAGGAAACCAAAGAGTTTGTAACGCGAGCCTTTCCGGTTTCCGTCGCGGCATTCCACCACGGGGCTGCCGGGCGTCAGAACCGTCGCCAGACCGCGATCATGGGTCCTTCGCTGACCGGAGTCTCGCGCCCTGTCACGGTCTGACGCCATCCCGCCTGGACGCTCCATGGTCCGAAATCACGCACGACCGAGGTCTCGACCGACAGCCAGCGCGCGCCGTCGTCGTCGGTGACGCCCCCGAAGGCCTGACCCAGCACCATCCAGCCTGCACCGAACCGGCTGCCGATCGTGACATCCGCCCGCGTCTCGTCGGGCAGTCCATCGCGCATCCGCCGTGCGACCTGGAGCTCGGCGAAGGACCGGCCCGGCAAGAGTCGATCGACCCGGCCCCGCCCCTCCCCGAACGACCGCCCGACGGCGGCACGGACCTCCCAGTCCTGATCCCCGACGCCGGGAGCGGCATAGCCCGCGTTTCGTCCCTCACCGGCACGCGCATAGCCCGCATACAGACTGACCGCCGCCCGATCGTCGCGCCAGGCCTGCCAGGTCAGTCCCATCTCGGCCGGCCCGCGTCCCTGATAGTCGAAGAAGGCGTCCTCGCCGGACTGCCAGTCGCCCTTGAACTGCAGCGTCAGCCGGTCCGTGACGCCATACTCGGCGAAGACACCGATGGCCCGATCCTCGCGCGCATCGGGCAGCGCCACGATCTGACCCGACGGACTATATCCGTCCTTCGCCCGCATCACCTCGGCCTTCACGATGACCTGGGCGCGGCCCTTCTTTTGTGTCCAGGCTCCGGCCTCGGCCGACGACGCCACTGCCGCGAGGACCAGACCCGCAAGACAGCGGCTGAACATCAGGCGTCGTAGCCGGGCGACTTCCGGTCCAGCAGGCGCAGGGCCCCCGGCCACGCCAGGCCGGAGACGAAGCCGATCCCCTTGCCCTGTTCCCGGGTCTCGGCCTGTGCGGCTTCGGGGGCCATCAGCACATGCTCGCGGCCGCCGGACAGCGCGGCGATCTGCTGGGCGCAGGCCCGTTCCAGAAAGAACATCCCGACCCAGGCCGCCGCCGCCGTCTGACCCACCGCCAGCGTTCCGTGGTTGCGGAGCAGCATCAGCGGCTTGTCCCCCAGATCCGCCACCAGCCGCTCCCGCTCGTCGTGGTTCAGAGCCAGTCCCTCATAGCCATGATAGGCGACCTGGGGCTGCAGCAGGCAGGCGTTCTGTCCGATCGGCAACAGCCCCTCCGCCTGGGCCGCAACCCCCACGCCCGCCACCGTGTGCAGATGGATGACGAAATGCGCGTCCTCGCGCGCGGCGTGGATGGCCGAATGGATCGTGAAGCCCGCGGGATTGATGAAGCTCTGCGTCTCCTGGACGATCTTGCCCTCCAGATCGACCTTCACCAGGGACGAGGCGGTGATTTCCTCGAAATAGTAGCCGTAGGGGTTGATCAGGAAATGATGCTCCGGCCCCGGCACGCGGGCGGAGATGTGGGTGAAGATCATGTCGTCCCAGCCATGCAGGGCGACCAGCCGGTACAGCGCGGCCAGGTCGACCCGAGCCTGCCATTCCCCGGCCGAGACACGCGACTTGAGGGTTTGTGCGGCACCGTCGGCCATGGCTGACTCCTGATCCTGGGTATCGAGTTTGGGCGGCGACCCTCGCGCCAACCCGGCATGGGGTCAAGACGGAGCCCGTTCAGGCTTGCTTAACCAAGTTTTCACGACCTCAAGGCCAGTCTTGGGGGCGCTCGGATACTCCTCCGACCGGAGCTCACCGTGAACGCTTTGATCCGCCCGCAGTCCCCTCATCCGACCGATGCGGGGACGCTGACCTCGGCGTCGCACCTGCTGGAACTCGCCCGCGGCAGGACCACCGATGACCGTCGTCGTCTCCTGCTGGGCATCGCGGCCCTCTGCGACGCCACGCCGCCGGGAGCCGAGGCTTCGCCCCTGCTCGGCGACATCTTCATGATCATCGCGCGCCAGGCCGAGAGCGATATCCGCAAGGCCCTGTCCGAAAGCCTGGCCTCGGCCGAGTGGGCCCCGCCGGCCCTGATCGCCATGCTGGCCCTCGACGAAATCGAGATCGCGCGGCCCGTCATCGCCGCCAGCCCCCTCCTGAAAGATCAGGACCTTCTGCGCGTCCTGCTCGAAGCGACGATCGAACATCAGATCGAGGTCGCCCGTCGCCCGCATATCAGCGGCAGGGTCGCCGATGCCATCATCGACCGCGGCGACCCGGCCACCCTGACCGCGCTCGCCGGCAATCGCACCGCCCAGGTCAGCGAGGATGCCCTGGCGCGGCTGATCGAACACTCCAGCCGCATCGCCGCCCTGCGTGCGCCCCTGACACGTCACCCGCGCCTGAACGACGCCCTGGCCACACAACTGTATCAATGGGTCGGTCAGGCCCTGCGCGAGGCCATCGGCGAGCGCTTCCGGGTGGACGAGACCAAACTCGCCGCCGCCGTCGACACGGTCATCCGTCCACCCCTGGCCGAGCCCAGGGGCATCGGGAACGACGACGCCGTCGTCGACAGGGAAGAGATGGAGCGCCGCCTGGTCGCCAAGCTGCAAAGCTCCGGGCAACTGCGTGCCGGCTTCCTGATCCGCGCCGTCCGTGAAAGGCGCCTCAGCCTGTTCGAGCATGCGATGACCGCTCTCGGCGGTTTCACCCTTGACCAGGTGCGTGCCGCGATGGTGCGCCCCGGCCCCGATGCCCTGTTCCTGATGTGCGCGGCCGTCGGTATCGACCGGGCGGTCTTCCCCGCTCTGCTGGAGGAAGTCCGTGCGATGAACGACGGTCGGCCCGGCGTCAGCCAATCCGGCGAGCCCGGCCCCATGTCCCTGGCCCCCACCGCCGCAGCGCGAGCGTTCCGGTCGCTGATGGGCCACGTCGGCGGTTGATGCTTCCAAACGCCGTTTGACTTCGACGGTCGCGTCGGCTTCTCGTATCGCGGTGAACGCTCCCTCTTCACCGCCCCGGTTGGCCTTCTGCGCCAGCGATCGACCCGAGGCCCTGGAAGCCCGCGAGCGGCTGTCCACCCTCTATGGTTCGACGCCTGAAGCCGAGGCGGATGTCATCGTCGCCCTGGGCGGCGACGGCTTCATGCTGGAGACTCTGCACGCCAACATGACGCGCCGGACGCCCGTCTATGGCATGAACCGCGGCTCGGTCGGCTTCCTGATGAATGACTATGAGGAAGACGCTCTGCTGGACCGGATTTCCGCCGCCGGGCGCGCCGTCATACATCCGCTGCAGATGGACGCCTGGACCGAGAGCGGCGCGGTCCACACCGGCCTGGCCATCAACGAGGTCTCCCTGCTGCGCCAGACCCGTCAATCGGCCAAGCTTCGTATCAGCGTCGATGGCAAGGTGCGGCTGGAGGAACTGTCCTGCGACGGCTGCATGGTCGCCACGCCCGCCGGATCGACCGCCTACAACCTGTCGGCCCACGGTCCGATCATTCCGCTGGATGCCCGGATGCTGGCCCTGACGCCCATCAGCGCCTTTCGCCCCCGGCGATGGCGGGGGGCCCTGCTGCCGCATAGCGCCCGGGTCGAGTTCGAGGTGCTGGAGGCGGACAAGCGACCGGTCAGCGCCGTGGCCGACAGTCTGGAAATCCGTCGCGTGGTAAAGGTCGCGATCAAGGAACGGCGCGACGTCGCCCTCACCATGCTGTTCGATGCCGGGCGATCGTTCGAGGAGCGCGTCCTGGCGGAACAGTTCACCGCCTGAAGCGGGTCACGGGTTCTTAAGGGGGGCCGTGTATTCTTCGGCATCGACGTCCCCAGGAGTCCGCCATGAGCAACCCGGCTCAGATTACCCGCCCGCCCAACACGCTGCTCGCCAAGGTCGGCGGCGGCTTCAGCGGCATCAACGCCGAAGCCATTGCCAAGGCCGAAGAGGCCCTGAAGGCGATGTCGGGCCAGTTCGGCCAGTGGCTGCAGGACGAGATCTCCAAGCTGGACAACGCCCAGGCCGCGATCCGCGACAACGGTTACACCAGCAAGACTGCCGAAGACCTGTACTTCAGAGCGCACGATCTGAAGGGTCTGGGTTCCACCTATCAGTATCCGCTGGTCACACGCCTGGCCGGATCTCTGTGCAAGCTGATGGACGATCCGATTCGGCGAATGGACGCATCCCTGGTGCTGATCGACGCCCACATCGACGCCATACGTGCCGTCGTCCGCGACCAGATTCAGACCGACGATCACCCCACGGGCCGCGCCCTGTCTGAAACGCTCGAAGCCCGGGTTGCGGCGCACCGCGCGGAGTAAACGCGACCTTTTCCGAGCGGGAGAAGGCGTTTCAGGCCGCGTTCGCCGCCATCAACCGCAGCGGCGTCTCCGCCGGTTGGTCCAGCCGCTCCATCAGATAGGCCAGATCGTCACGCGACGCGTTCGGCCGCTGGGTCAGGAACCGTTCAAGCATCTGTTGGCGGAAGGCCTCGCCGGTCGTGTCGATGCCTTCCGCCGTCAGCTGACGCCACGTATCGACCCCCACCCGGAACGCCAGGAACAGACGCGGCGGCAGGCCGGCGCGGTCGTAGATGGCTTTCAGTCCCAGCGGACCCGCATCGTGCACCATCAGCCAGGCGCGCTCATGCGGGGTCGAGGCCAATTCGGCCAGGCCGTGCTCGAACAGGGTCATCTGGCCGCGCGCGAGAGCCCGCAGCAGCAATGAACCGGTCAGGGCACGCCTCGAATTCAACTGGCTGACGAAGGTGGCGATATCCGCTGTCGTCGCTGCCTGATCGATCAGGTCGACGGTCGCCCGCTCGCGCGCGAAGGTCGACAGGCGAATGGCGGTCTCGGGTGCCACCGCGTGGCGCATGACCAGATGATGGCGCACAGCCTCGCTGGCCAGGGCCACCAGCCGCTCCGTGATATCCAGCGGCAGGACCTGGCGATAGGCCAGGGCGGCCACCACCTCGGGGGCCGAACCGAACCGGTCGATGATCCTGCCCATGGCGCTTTCGGACAGGTCGGCATTGTCGTTCGAGGCCAGGGTCCGCACCGCCTGTTCGCAGCCATCAGCGCTCAGAACGTCGGCCACGTCGCGCGACACGCGGGGCCGCGCCGCCACCGCCACCTGCCGCAAGGCCGATCCGGCCTTCACGATCTCGATCAGGTCGTCATCTGTGAAGACGGGAGAGAATCCGATCATCGCGAGGGCGATGGAATCCACGTCCGCCGCCAGCAGCCGTGCCACATCGTGGGGAATCAGGTCGGAGCTCTTCAGCGTCACCGCCAGGGCACGCCGCACCAGCTCGGCCGAATCGTTGGCCATCACCCGTATGATCTTCTGTGCGGCTTCCCGATCCGCGTCTTCGAGGTCGATCCGGTCGATGCTGCGACACAGCTTGTGCGCGGCGGAGGCGCGCTCGTCCTCGTCCGTCGCCTTGATCAGGCGTCGGATGTCGAACTCGGTCAGACGGGCGCGATGGGCGGTCATTGGGGCTCGGATCGTGAGTCGCGGAAAGCGAGGTTTACCATGAAGCCTGTTTGCTTAACGCGCGGTTTACCACCCGCTCCCGGAGGTCGATTCAGACCCTGATCCGAAAGCCTTGGTGAAAGCACCGGCCTTCTGGTCGCCTTCCTGTCCCAGCAGCAGCGCCAGCAGACCCTGATCCTGTTTCAGCCGGTCCATCCGCGCCGCAATGGCCATGTCCTTTTCGTCCAGCGCGGGCAAGCCGGGGCCGCCCGACCCCAGGGCCGGAGCGCCCTCGCCTGCCGTGCTTTGCAGGTTGGCATGAACCTCGGCCACCGTGGCCGCTCTCCCGTCGCGATAGAAGATCGAGCGATTGGCCGCTGCCGCCTGCGGGAACATGGCCGCCGCACTGGCGCCCGGCCGGGTCTGCATGGCCTCCATGATCTGGGCGGCCCCCGCCGGCCCCAGAAAGTGCGCCGCATACAGGTCACCGGCACCCGGCTCACGGCCGGTCCGCCCGCGAAGATAGGCGGCGTTCGAGGCCGTCAGCTCGGCCGCCATGGTCGAGGCGGCCTGCGGATCGAACCTCAGATCCAGCACCATATTGCGCGCCGACCCGTCCACCCGCCAGCGTCCGTCGGAGCCCCGATGGATCAGATCGGCATACTGGCCGTATCCGTGCTGTGCCCCGTGCTGCTTGACGGTCGCCAGCCAGGTCTGCTCGATGAACTGGAACAGGCCCGAGGCCGAGGAGGTCGGGGCCTTGGCATTGGGATTGAAGGCGCTCTCGCGGCGGGCGGTCTTCATCAGGAAGTCGAAATCGACCCCGGTGGCGCTGGCGGCACGACGGATCGCCGCCTCCACCCCACCCGATGCTGGAATCGCTCTGACGCTCATGGAGCAAGGCTCGGAGATCGTGGTTAATTGAGTGTTAATGTCCGTTAACGGCACGGCGCGGGCCCTGCGATGCCTGGCTATGCACATGATCAACGATCAGAAGAACCAGGGTTTCCCTTGCCCAGATGCCGCCATCCGTCGCGCGTCACGCCTCCTGGAGGTGCCGGGGAGCAGCTTGTAGCCGAGGGAGTGACGGCCATGATGATGCAGACCGCACGCCTCTGACGGACCAGCCGGTCGAGACGCTCGATACAGTCACGTCCGACACCACCGTTTCCGCCATGGGACCGGTCATCAACACGGCCACGCCGCCCGGCCCGCCGGTCATCCCCTCACCCCGCTGGGTCGGTCGGCCGAACGCCGACCAGTTGGCCCGCGCCTATCCCGGCCGGGCGATCCCGCAGTCGGTGTCGGGTTCGGCGCGGCTCAGCTGCCTGGTCCAGGCCAATGGCTCGGTCACGGACTGCAGCGTCGTGTCCGAGACACCCGGCGGCTTTGGCTTCGGCCACGCGGCGCTGGGGCGGACGCGCTATTTCCGCATGAACCCGCGCACCGTGGACGGTCAGGCGGAGGACGGGGCCCGCGTCAACATTGGCCTGCGGTTCAATCTGCCGGAGGACTGAACCGGAGAGGATCAAAGGCGGTCGCGTACCGATCGCGCGGCCGTCCTTCGATCCCGTCGGCCACGACCCGGGCCACCATCGGCCCCAGCAGCCAGCCGTTCCGGCGCGGGGCCAGGGCCAGATGCAATCCGTCGCCGATCGGGCCGGCGATGGGCAGGCCGTCCGCCGATCCACCCCTGACCCCCACACGCCACTGCACCGCCGGGGCGATCCCATGCCCGGTGAGGACCTGCGCCATGGCAAGCAGACGGTCCGACGCGGCCGGATCGACGGCCAGATCCCGCGCGCCCTCGACCATGGTCGCACCGATCAGGGTCCCATCCGCGGCCGGAGCCACATAGCCACCCGGCCCTCGCAGAACGCGGTCGGTCAGGACGTCGGCCGTCCAGCCGATTTGCCCCTTGATCGGGCGCACGGTGGCGATGAGCGACGATGCCAGATGGGGAAGGCCGGGCACCGCCAGGGCCACACCGGTCGCCATGATCACCCGGGTCGCCCGAATCCCGGTTCCGCCCGCATCGATCCGCCAGCCAGATTCATGGCGCGCGAGCCGATCGACGCCCGCCCCGATCCGCCGGGGCCCGAGGCGTTCCGACAGGGCCTGCAATGACGCGCCTGCCTCCAGCCGCATATCCTCCGGCGCCGCCACCCCTCCGGCCGTCCGCGTGGCTTCAAAACCAAGCGCCGCGAGCCGGGCGTGAATCATCCCGGCCTCCGGTCCGCGCCACTCCGCCGGTGTCCGATCGAGCGTCAGGCCGAACCGCGCTGCAAAGGCCGGCCACAGCGCGGCCGCATCCCGCAGCAAGGCTCCGCGCTCCGCATCGCCTCCGTCCAGCACCGTCTCGAACGCCGGGGCGATCATTCCGGCGGCAATAGACGAGGCGTTGGCCCGGCCGGGGTCGACCACGCGCACATCCCGCCCGCGCGCCGCCAGCTCATTGGCGACACAAAGGCCCAGCACGCCCGCGCCAACCACGACGATGTCACAGGAGATATCCGCCACGGCCGGTCCTTCGACCCACCGTCCGGCCATTTCAAGTCGAGAGTGACCTGTGGCCTATTCCGCCGCCATGGCGGCGGCCTGATCGGCGATCCTGACGGAGGCCAGCCGCTCGGTCAGGGCGGCGTGCTGGTCCCACAGCGCGCGGGGCAGACGGTCGCCGAACCGGGCGTAGAATTCGGGGATCAGCCGGGCCTCCTCGGTCCAGACGTCCGCATCGACCTGCAGCAGGGTCGCCAGATCGGCCTCGCTCAGCGACAGGCCCTCGACGTCGAGCGCCCCCGGCGCAGGCACCCGGCCGACCGGCGTGTCCAGGGCCTCGGCCTCGCCGTCCAGCCGCCCTGCGATCCACTTCAGCACACGGGCATTGTCGCCGAACCCCGGCCAGACGAACGCGCCGTCCTCGCCCTTCCGGAACCAGTTGACGAAATAGATGCCGGGCAGTTTCGCCGGATCGGCCCTGGCCCCGAGCGCCAGCCAGTGCGCGAAATAGTCGCCCATGTTGTAGCCGCAGAAGGGCAGCATCGCGAACGGATCGCGGCGCAGTTCGCCGATGGCGTTCTCGGCTGCGGCCGTGCCTTCGGACGCCACGGTCGAGCCCAGGAACACCCCGTGCTCCCAGTCGAACGCCTCGGTCACAAGCGGCACGGCGGAGGCACGGCGCCCCCCGAACAGGATGGCGTCGATCGGCACGCCCCGGGGGTCTTCCCACTCCGGCGCGATGGTCGGGCACTGGGACGCAGGGGCAGCGAAGCGCGCATTGGGATGGGCCGCGGGTTCACCCGAGGCCGGGTCGTGGGCCACGCCCTTCCAGTTGGTCAGGCCCTCCGGAGCCGTCCGGGTCAGGCCTTCCCACCAGACGTCGCCGTCGGCAGTCAGGGCCGTATTGGTGAAGACCGTATTGGTCGCCAGGGTCGCCAGGGCGTTCTGATTGGTGTTGCGGCTGGTCCCGGGCGCGACGCCGAAGAAGCCCGCTTCCGGATTCACCGCATACAGCCGCCCGTCCTCGCCGAAGCGCATCCATGCGATGTCGTCGCCGATCGTCTCGGCGGTCCAGCCCGGCAGGGTCGGCTGGAGCATGGCCAGATTGGTCTTGCCGCAGGCGCTGGGGAAGGCCGCGGCCATATACTTCGACCGCCCCTTCGGATCGGTCAGCTTCAGGATCAGCATATGCTCGGCCAGCCAGCCCTCGTCGCGGGCCATGACCGAGGCGATGCGCAGGGCGTAGCATTTCTTGCCCAGCAGCGCATTGCCGCCATAGCCGGAGCCATAGGACCAGATCTCACGCGTCTCGGGAAAATGGACGATCCATTTCTCGGGATTGCAGGGCCAGGCTACGTCCGCCTGCCCCGCGGCCAGGGGGGCACCCAGCGTATGCACAGCCGGCACGAACACACCGTCCTCACCCAGGGCCTCCAGCGCCGCAGCACCCATCCGCGTCATGATTCCCATGGACACGGCGACATAGCCGCTGTCGGTGATCTCGACGCCCAGGGCCGACAGTTCCGAGCCCAGCGGGCCCATGGAGAAGGGCACCACATACATGGTCCGGCCGGCCATGCAGCCGTCGAACAGACCGTCCAGACGCGTCCGCATCCCGATCGGGTCGGCCCAGTTGTTGGTCGGCCCGGCGTCGATCTCCTCGGCCGAACAGATGAAGGTGCGGCTCTCGACCCGCGCGACGTCCCTGGGATCCGAGGCGGCGTAATAGCTGCCCGGGCGCTTGTCCTGATCCAGTGCCTTCAGCGTGCCCTTGTCGATCAGGTCGGCGATGATCGCAGCCTTTTCGGCCTCGGACCCATCGCACCAGTGCACCCGCGCGGGCCTTGTCAGCGCCGCGATCTGCTCCACCCAGGCGATCAACCCGGCATGACGGGTCGGTCCGGGCGCAACGCCCGGCAGGGTCGGGATGGAAGCCAAGCGAACTCTCCTGAACGTGGGCCCGGCTGATCTGACGCCGCCGTGAACCGCCTCTTTTGTAACAGCGCCTCACGACCTGTTACAGGCGCAATGCCACCCGGGATGCCGCGGCGTCAACCGCTGCAGGATTTCACCCCGATCACGCCCGCGCCCGGTACCGGGAGGGTCGAATCCGGTCGCGCGACCGGCAAAGCCCCTGTATCTGCAACGCTGTGCAGACGCTCGATCCCATCACACCGGCCGCTCCCGCCGTGGCCATGGCCTCTCCCGCCGTGGCCCGGAACACCGACCCGATCCTGGCGGTGCTGAAGGCCCATCTGCCCGCCCGGGGTCGGGTGCTGGAGATCGCCTCCGGCTCTGGCGAGCACGCCGTCGCTTTCGCCCGGGCCCTGCCCCTGACCACCTGGACGCCCAGCGATCCGTCGCCCGAGGCACGCGCCAGCATCGCCGCCTGGGCTGCCGAGGCGGCTCTGTCCAATCTGAACCCGGTGCTCGATCTCGACGCCGGCCGTCCCGACACCTGGCCTCCGGTCGATGTCCAGGCCATCGTCTGCATCAATATGGTCCACATCAGCCCGTGGTCGGCGACCGAAGGCCTGATGGCGGGAGCCGCCCGCGTCCTGCCCGATCCCGGCGGGCTGCTGGTCCTGTACGGCCCCTTCCGCGAGGCCGACGTCCCGCTGGCCCCGTCCAACGAGGCCTTCGACGCCAGCCTGAAGTCCCGCGACCCAGCATGGGGCCTGCGCGACGTCGAGGCCGTCGTGGCCCTCGCCAGATCCCACGGCCTGCACCTGACCCGCCGCACCGAAATGCCCGCCAACAATCTGATGCTGCTGTTTCGCCGCGTCGGCTGACCCCTGGAGCCTGCCATGAAGACCCTCGCCTCCCTGCTCGCCCTCGGCCTGGCCCTCGCGGCCACGGCACCCGCTGCCTCGGCCCGGACCGCGCCGGTTCAGACCGCACCGGCCCAGACCGCACCGGCAACGCCTCCCGCCCCCTCGCCGCCCTATGGCGCCCCGATCTCGCTGGACGCCGCCCAGGCCCTGATCGACCGCGCGGTCGCCGCCGCCGCGCGGGGCAATTTCCGCATGGCCGTGGCCATCGTGGAACCGAGCGGCGAACTGGTCGCCTTCGCCCGCATGGACGACACCCAGTACGGCTCCATCCTCGTGGCCCAGCGAAAGGCCCGCACCGCCGCCCGCTATCGACTGGCCACCTCGGTGATGGAGGAGCGCACCCTGGCGGGCCGGATCGTCAGCCTCGCCAACGACGACGCCCTGCCCATCGCAGGCGGCATCCCCATCGTCGTCGACGGTCGCATCGTCGGGGCCATCGGCGTGTCGGGCGCCACGGCCGCCCAGGATGCCGAGGTCGCCACGGCCGCCCTGGCCGCAGACTGAGCTTGGCCTTCTCCCGCCTCTATGACGGTCCGGAGCCCAGCCGCATCAACAAATGGCTGGGCCAGACCGGCGTCTGCTCGCGGCGCGAGGCCGACGCCCTGATCGCCGACGGCCTGGTCTCGATCGACGGAGAGGTCGTCACCGATGCCGGCCGCAAGATCGAGCCGGGCCAGACCCTGACCCTGTCCGATCGCGCCGAAACCGCCCTCGCCGCCGGGATCACGGTCGTGATGAACAAGCCGGTCGGCTATGTCTCCGGCCAGCCCGAGCCGGACAAGATCCCCGCTGTCCGCCTGCTGACGGCCGCCAACCTGATCGGCCCCGGCACCGCGCCGACCGCGGACGCCTCCCTGCCCCCCATTGGTCGCCTGGACGAGGATTCGCGCGGCCTGCTGATGCTGTCTTCGGACGGTGTCGTGGCCAAGGCGGTGATCGGGCCGGAGTCCAGACTCGACAAGGAATACCTTGTCCGCGTCGCCGGGGATGTGACGGAGAAGAAGCTGGCCCTGCTGCGCCACGGCATCATGCTGGACGGCCGCCAGCTGAAATACGCCAGGGTCAGCCGGATGGAACAGCAGCGCCTGCGCTTCGTCCTGACCGAGGGTCGCAACCGCCAGATCCGGCGCATGTGCGACCATGCGGATCTGGAGGTCACCGATCTGCTGCGTGTCCGCATCGGCCCCATCCGTCTGGACGGGCTGGACGAAGGTCGATGGCGCCTCCTGACCCCCGAAGAACGCATCGCCCTGCTGGCCTGAACCGCTCCGCTTGCATTTAACCGATGAGTTAACTATCGTGGTCGAAGCGCAAGGAGAGGACCCCGCCCATGCCCGCCGACCGGAAGATCGTCCCCTGCCTGTGGTTCGACACCCAGGCCGAGGAGGCCGCGAATTTCTACGTCTCCGTCCTCCCCGACAGCCGCATCGAAAAGGTCGTGCGCGCGCCCGCCGACTATCCGGGAGGCCGCAAGGACAGCGTCCTGATGGTCGAGTTCATCATGGCCGGTGCCCCTATACCGCCCTGAACGGCGGCCCCTATTTCACCTTCACCGAGGCCATCTCGCTTCAGATCGAAACGGCGGATCAGGCCGAGACTGACCGCCTGTATGACGCCCTGTCCGCAGTGCCCGAGGCCGAACAGTGTGGCTGGGTCAAGGATCGCTACGGCCTCAGCTGGCAGATCATCCCGGCCGGTTTCACCGCGCTGATGAGCGACCCAAACCCGGCGGTCGCGGCGCGTGCCTTTGCGGCCATGATGGAGACGAAACGGCTGGACGTGGACGCGCTTCGCGCCGCGGCGCGGGCCTGAAAGAGGCCCATGCGGGAGAGGTCTCCATCTGCGGCCGGGGCGTTACGGACATGAGCCCCTTCCCGCGGCTCTAGCTGTGAGCTCTCAATAGGTTGTCCATCCGGTCCAGGCCGGGGAAGCTGGAGTTGCAGACTTCAGAGACTTCCTCGGAGGACCGAATGAACGTGCATGAGAATGCCCGGCTGACGGCGCATAGTCGAGCCGATCTGGTGCGGCGGGTGGTGGATCAGGGCCAGCCGCGCAAGGTCGTGGCGGCGGCCTTCGGCGTCGATCCCAAGACCGTCGGCAAGTGGGTAAACCGGTTCAGAACCGAGGGCACGGCGGGTCTGAGGGATCGTTCGTCGCGTCCGCACCGGCTGCGGGCCCCGACTCCGACAGGGGTCCAGGAGCAGATTATCGCCCTGCGCCGGCAGCGCTTCACGGGCCAGCAGATCGCCCGCGACGCCAAGGTGTCGCCGGCCACGGTCAGCCGGATCCTGCGCCGCGTCCGCCTCAGCCGCATCCGCGACCTGGAACCGCCTGAGCCGGTTCGCCGCTACGAGCGCGACCTTCCCGGCGACATGATCCACATCGACATCAAGAAACTGGGCCGCTTCGACCAGCCCGGCCACCGCGTCACCGGCGATCGAACCAGACAGTCCAACGGGCGCGGCGTCGGCTGGGAGTTCGTCCACGTCTGCATCGACGACGCCTCACGCATCGCCTTCAGCCAGATACGGCCCGACGAGAAGGCCTCGAGCGCCGTCCCCTTCCTGAAGGCGGCTATCGAGTACTACGCCGGACTCGGCGTCACCGTGACCCGGGTCATGACCGACAACGGCTCATGCTACAAAGCCTTCGCCTTCCGCGACGCCTGCAAGGCGCTGGGCCTCAGGCACATCCGCACAAAACCCTACACGCCAAAGACCAACGGCAAGGCCGAGCGCTTCATCCAGACCGCCCTGCGCGAATGGGCTTACGCACAGAAATACCAGAGCTCGGATCGACGCGCCGCCGAGCTTCCGTTCTGGCTACACCGATACAACTGGCATCGACCACACGGCGGCATCAAACGACAAACACCCATCAGCAGACTCGCCCTCACTGGGGACAACCTGTTGAGGCTCCACATCTAGCGCCTCGCGCGCGGCCGATCTTCCTGGATCGACGAGCCCGCGATCAGGCTGACCAGACCGGTGATGATCGCGGCCCCGACCCCGGCCCACAGCCCGTCGACGCTGAACCCGCCAAGGAAGGACGCGACCAGTCCGATCGTCGCGGCGTTCACGACCAGCAGGAACAGACCGAACGTCACCACGGTCAGCGGAAAGGTGATGAAGACCAGGATCGGTCGCACGATCGCATTGACGATCCCCAGCAGCAACGCGGCGGCAATCAGCGATCCGGTCGAGCTGAAATCAACCCCCGGCACGACATAGGCCGCCAGCCACAGACCGAGGGCCGTCACCACGGCCTGGAGGATGAATCTCAGCATGGACGACTCCGCCTGCTCCGACCCATCGTGCGCCGGTTTGTCACGGGCGGTCCAGTCCTCCGTCCGCGCGGCGCGCCAGCAGGGCCCGATAGACGGACACGTTGAAGTCGGCCCCGGTGATGCCGGTATGCTCGATCGGGACTCGGGTCTCGTCCGGCACGCCCACGGCCTCCGCGACGCCCGAGCCGCGTGTCTGCAGAAGCCCCTGGCCCCAGGCCATGGAGGGGATATCCAGCACATGATAGTGGAACAGATCGCGCCAGGCGGCCCCGTTCCGGGCCAGCATTGAGCTGAGGAAGCCCTGGTCGAACCAGGCATTGTAGGCGGTGAACATTACCGTCCGCCCGGCCGCGACCCGGCGGTGAAAGGCCAGGATGCGGGCCGTCGCCTCTGCTTCGTCGACCGCGCCGTTGGCCCGCCAATAGTCGACATCGAAGCCATTGACGGCCTTCGCGCCCGGGTCGATCCGTTCGGGGTGCGGCGGCATGATCCGCACATAAAGGCGTCCCAGTTCGCGGCCATCGACGTCAGTATAGACCATGCCGATGTCCGTCATCTCGTGGAAGGCGGGGTCGAGGCCGGTCGTCTCGATATCGACGTGCGCCATGACGAAGGCCTCGGGTGCCGAGTCGGGCCAGGCGGTCTGGGCCACGGCGGGTGCCCACGCGATCAGCGCCATCAGGAGGGTCAGGATCAGGTTCGGGAATCGGATCATGGAGCCACTCTTGCCGATCACCCGATCGTGTCTATCTCCGGCCCGTGACATCGCCGTCGGCGGAACCGTAGCCGTTCGCGTGCGCTATCACGACAGCCTCCCCGGCGCTTCAGATCAGAAGGACTTTCATCATGACCGAACAACGCATCGAAGGTGCTGCCAACGGCATCAGTGGCAAGATCAAGAGCGGCATCGGCAACCTGACCGGCGATACCAGGCTGCAGGTCGAGGGCAGGTTCGAGGAAGTGAAGGGCAAGGCGCTCGACGCCTATGGTCGAGCCATCGACAAGCTGGAAACCCTGTCCGAACGCGCCCCGGCCGACCTGCGCGACCCGATCAACACGGGCCTGGATTTCGCG
This sequence comes from Brevundimonas sp. AJA228-03, assembly GCF_017795885.1. Taxonomy (NCBI): domain Bacteria; kingdom Pseudomonadati; phylum Pseudomonadota; class Alphaproteobacteria; order Caulobacterales; family Caulobacteraceae; genus Brevundimonas; species Brevundimonas sp. AJA228-03. The sequence goes on from NZ_CP059297.1 coordinate 2,453,796, forward strand.
CGTCGCAAGCCGCTGCTGACCACGGGCATCATCGCCGGCCTGGCCTTCCTCCTCGCCGGCTCGGGCCGTCGCCGCTACTAGGGAGCAGCGTCCAGACAGACGAAAGGCCCGGGATCGCTCCCGGGCCTTTTTGTTGTCCTGATCCTCCCCCGTCGGGGGAGGTGGCACGGAGCGAAGCGGAGTGACGGAGGGGGCCTGACCCAAACACGATGTCTGCGGCCGGCCCCCTCCACCACTTCGTGGTCCCCCTCCCCCGACGGGGGAGGATTAAACCGCCTCCCCGTCCACCGTTTCCTTGACCGGTGCGCCGGCGGTGGGGGTGATGTCGAAGGCGATCTTGCCGTCGACCAAGGCGACCTTGACGTGGCCACCGCGCGTCAGACGTCCGAACAGGATGTCGTCGGCCAGCGGCTTCTTGATGTTTTCCTGGATGACCCGGCCCAGCGGGCGCGCGCCATACAGTTCGTCGAAGCCGTTCTTGGCCAGCCAGTCGGCCGCGTCGTCGGTCAGTTCGATGGTGATGTTGCGGTCCGCCAGCTGGGCTTCCAGCTGCAGCACGAACTTGGTCACCACCTGGCGGATCGTCTCGGCCGCGAGGGGCTTGAACGACACCACGGCATCCAGACGGTTGCGGAACTCGGGCGCGAACAGGCGCTGGATGGCCTTTTCGTCCTCGCCCTCGACCTTGCCACGGCCGAAGCCGATGGAGGCCCGGGCGTTGTCGGCCGCACCCGCGTTCGTGGTCATGATCAGCACGACGTTGCGGAAGTCGACCTTCTTGCCGATGGCGTCGGTCAGCATCCCGTTGTCCATGACCTGGAGCAGGATGTTGTAGACGTCCGGGTGGGCCTTCTCGATCTCGTCCAGCAGGACCACGGCGTGCGGATGCTGGTCGACGGCGTCGGTCAGCAGCCCGCCCTGGTCATGCCCGACATAGCCCGGAGGGGCCCCGATCAGACGGCTGACGGTGTGGCGCTCCATATACTCCGACATGTCGAAGCGCAGCATCTCGATGCCGAGGGTCGATGCCAGCTGCTTGGCCACCTCGGTCTTGCCCACACCGGTCGGGCCCGCGAACAGGAAGGACCCGATCGGCTTCTGCGGATCGCGCAGGCCCGCCCGGGCCAGCTTCATGGCCGAGGCCACCTGTTCGATCGCCGCGTCCTGGCCGAAGACGGCCCGGTTCAGGTCAGTCTGAAGTTCACGCAGCCCCTCGGTGTCGGTCTTGGACACCGACTTCGGCGGAATGCGCGCCATCTTGGCGATGACGGCCTCGACCTCCTTCTGGCCGATGACCTTCTTGCGCTTCGATTCGGGCAGCAGCATCTGCGACGCCCCCGCCTCGTCGATCACGTCGATTGCCTTGTCCGGCAGTTTGCGGTCGGTCATGTACCGCGCCGACAGCTCGACGGCCGAACGGATCGCCGCGTCGGTATAGCGCAGCTTGTGGTGGCCCTCGTAGGCGGTCTTCAGACCTTTGAGGATCTTCACCGTGTCCTCGACCGTCGGCTCGTTGACGTCGATCTTCTGGAAGCGCCGGACCAGGGCCCGGTCCTTCTCGAAATGCTGACGGTACTCCTTGTAGGTCGTCGAGCCCATGCAGCGCAGGGTGCCGGACGCCAGGGCGGGCTTCAGCAGGTTGGACGCATCCATCGCCCCGCCCGATGTCGCACCCGCGCCGATCACCGTGTGGATCTCGTCGATGAACAGGATGGCGTTCTCGTGGTTCTCCAGCTCCTTGACGACCTGCTTCAGCCGCTCCTCGAAGTCGCCGCGATAGCGGGTCCCGGCCAGCAGCGCCCCCATGTCGAGGCTGTAGATGGTCGCGCCTTCCAGCACGGCCGGGACCTCGTGGTTGACGATCTTCCGGGCCAGGCCTTCGGCGATGGCGGTCTTGCCGACGCCGGGCTCGCCGACCAGCAGCGGGTTGTTCTTGGTCCGGCGGCACAGAATCTGGATCGAGCGATCCACCTCGGCCTGGCGGCCGATCAGGGGGTCGATCTTGCCGTTGCGCGACTTCTCGTTGAGGTCGACGCAATAGGCTTCCAGCGCCTCCCCGCCCTGTTTGACGGCGGCGGCATCCTCGGCCTCCTCGGGCGACTGGCCGCCAGCCACCTTGGGCGGACGCGGTTCGCCGCCACCGGCCTTCTTGGGGATGCCGTGAGCGATGAAGTTGACCGCGTCATAGCGGGTCATGTCCTGCTCCTGCAGGAAGTAGGCGGCGTGGCTCTCGCGCTCGCTGAAGATGGCGACCAGCACATTGGCCCCGGACACCTCCTCCCGGCCGGAGGACTGGACGTGGATCACCGCACGCTGGATCACGCGCTGGAAACCGGCGGTCGGCTTGGCGTCCTCGCCGTCGGAGGTGGCCAGCGCGGCCAGGTCCGTGTCGACATACAGGGTCAGCGCCGTCTTCAGCGCGGACAGATCCACGTTGCAGGCCTTCATCACGGCGCCGGCGTCGGCGTCATCGACCAGGGCCAGCAGCAGGTGTTCGAGCGTCGCATACTCGTGGCGGCGTTCGTTGGCATAGGAGACCGCGCGATGCAGGGTCTCTTCGAGAGGACGCGAAAACGAGGGCATGGGAGGATCCTCTCAGTCTTTTTCCATAGTGCACCGTAGCGGGTGCTGGTGACGGCGCGCCGTCTCGACCACCTGGGCGACCTTGGTTTCGGCCACCTCATAGGTGAAGACGCCGCAGACTCCGACGCCGTGCTGGTGCACATGCAGCATGATGCGGGTCGCGTCCTCGCGGCTCTTCTGGAAGAACCGCTCCAGCACATAGACGACGAATTCCATCGGCGTGTAGTCGTCGTTCAGGATCAGCACCCGATACAGCGAGGGCTTCTGAAGCTTGGGCTTTGTCTCGGTGATGGTGGCGGCACCCTGGCCGCCCCCGTTCTGTTCACCTGGCCTTCTTGTCGGCATCTAAGTTCCGGTTGGGGAGTTCGAGAGTTCAGATAGGCAATGATGGCCTGATTTGAAGGGACGTCCAGTCACAGGTTGATGTGACGCATGCGAAAAGGGCCCCGGCGTTTCCGCCGGGGCCCTCTCGTTACGCTAAAACCGGCCCGGGCCGCGTCGCAGCGAAAAGGCTGAGCCTTCTGACTGCGGCGTTCAGGAATGCCCTTAGCGGGCGGCCTGGAAGGTCTCGACGGTCGCGGTGACGCGCTCGTTGATCGGCTTGAAGCTCTCCTTGACCGATCCGGTCAGGGTCTCGGTCATCTTGGTGACTTCCGAGAGATAGGTTTCCATGGCCGACTTGGCGTAGTTGGTCTGCAGCTCGATCAGCTCCTGCACCGAACGGGCCTTGGCGATCGTCTGGGCAGCGGCGACGCCGTTTTCCCAGCTGGACTTGCTATAGGACAGGGCCTGGGAGGACAGGGCCTCGACGCCCTTCTGGGCGGCCGTGGCCGAGGCGGTCAGGGCTTCCAGGTTCTGCTTCGAGTGGGCCGACAGCTCGGCGATCGAGGCCGAGGTCTTGTCCAGCGTCTCGCGCAGGGCTTGCGTGCCCGTGGCCTGGATCTTCTCGGCCTGGGCCTTGGCGGTCGTGGTGGCGGTTTCGACGGTCTTCTTGATGGTTTCGGCGCTGTCAGCCATGTGAAGTCTCCTGAAACGGATGATCGCGGTTTGGTCCGCGGAATGTTTGTCGACCCAGGCGATTCTGGTCCGATGCGGCCCATATGGTGCAAGTGCGAAGTCGCGTCAAGACGTATTGTGCAGCGCAACATTTTCGTGAATGAGCCGCGCTCGCCTGTCAGGATTAGCCCGTTCAAATCTGCGTTGATCTCTGCTTAACCACCCTGAAACCTGCGGCTTCCATGTTAAAGGCCACTTGCGACGCGCCGGGGGGCCGCCGCCGCGCCACAAAGGATGAGGCTTCGATTGGCGATGATGCGTGACCGTCCGGGCTTCCCGCGCCGCCTTCTGGCCCTGGGCCTGGCCCTGCTGGTGCTGGTCGGCCTGTCGGGTCCGCTGACGACGCGGGTCGAGGCGCAATCGGGCGAGAACAGCCGGTATGCCGCCATCGTCGTCGATGCCGGCACGGGCGAGGTCCTGTTTGCCCGCCACGCCGACAGCCCGCGCTATCCGGCGTCCGTCACCAAGATGATGACCATGTATCTGGTGTTCGAGGCCCTGGAGAAAGGCAATGTCCATCTGGACGACGTCGTCACCGTCTCACCCCTCGCCGCCTCGCAGCCGCCGTCGAAACTCGGGCTTGCCGCAGGCCAGACCATCCGGCTGGACGACGCCATGCGCGCCACGACCGTCCGGTCTGCCAACGACATGGCCATGGTGCTGGCCGAGCACGTCGGCGGCTCCCAGGCGCGCTTCGCCGCCATGGCCACGCTGAAGGCCGAAGAGCTCGGCATGGGCCAGACCCGCTACATCAACCCGAACGGCCTGCCCGACAGCCGTCAGCTGACCTCGGCACGCGACCTGGCCATCCTGGCCCGCGCCATCATGCGCGACTATCCCCAGTACTACAGCTATTTCGGCATCCACGACTGGACCTATCAGGGCCGCGAATATCGCAACACCAACGGCCTGCTGCTGGGCGGCAACGGCTATGACGGCATCAAGACCGGCTTCACCAACGCGTCCGGCTACAACCTGGCGGCCTCGGCCGTGCGTGGCGGCAAGCGGGTCATCACCATCGTTCTGGGTGGCCGCTCCAGCATCACCCGCAATGCCCACGTCGCTGCCCTGATGGACACCGGCTTCGAGGTCGAGACCCGTCGCGCCGCCGGCGAGCGGATCCAGGTGGCCCAGACCTTCTTCGAGCAGCGCGGCTTCGGCATCGGCCAACCCGACGGCGGTGCGCCCGTCACCTATGCCGCCCTGAATGGCCAGCCGGCCCTGACGGAACAGGGCAGTGCGTCGTCGACCCCGACGCCCCCCCCGGGCAATGGCCCCGGTGTCGTGCCCTACCAGACGGCAATGACCCGGACGCCCGAGCCCCGGCAGACCGGGCCGACCCAGCCGGCCCCGGTCCAGCGAGCCCAGACCTCTCCGCCACGCGGCAACCTGACGGCCAGCCTGAACAGCGGCGTCACCCCCTCCGCGACGGGATCCCAGGGCCGGGCCGGGCCGGCCGTCGCCAATCCGCCACGCCCGAACGCGCCCACGACGCCCGCCGGCCGGTGGGCCGTCCAGGTCGGAGCCTTCCGCGACGCCACCGTGGCCCGCAACTGGCTGACCGAGGTCAACCGCCGCTTCCGCACCCAGTTCGCCTCGGCAGAGCGCTCCGTCGTCGACGCCGCCGGCTGGCACCGCTCGCGCTTCGTCGGCATGACCCAGGCGTCGGCCGAAAGCGCCTGCGAGGCCCTGGCCGCCCGCAACGTCACCTGCATGGTGGTGCGCCCGGGGGCGTAACCCCGATACAGACCGGACGACACCCCCACATGCGACACCCACGGCCCGACAGTCTGGAAGCCGCCCTCGCGCGCGTATTTCAGGACCAGAACACAAAGGCCAGCTGGTTCGCCCTGACCGGGGGCGAGTTGCTGTTCTCGGCGGGCGACGCTCCCGACAGCCTCTACCTCGTCCAGTCCGGTCGCCTCGGCGTATTCCGGCAGGAAGAGGATCAGCCCCCCCGGTTCCTGGGGGTCATCAAGCCGGGGGAACCGGTGGGCGAGATGGCCCTGATCGCCGGGACACCCCACACGTCCAGCGTCGTGGCCCTGCGCGATTCCGAAATCCTGGCCCTGCCGGCCGAGACCTTCTTCGAGGCCGTACGCACACGGCCCGAGGTCATGCTCGAGCTGTCGCGCCTGATGCTGCACCGCGCCCGCGAGCGCGCACCCGGGGTCACCGAGCCCAGCGTCTTCGGCTTCATCTCGGTCCGCAACCGGCCCATCCGTGCCTTTGTCGAGCGCCTGGCGGCGGCGGTCGAGGCCCTGGGCTTCACCTGTCAGGTCATCGACCATTCGGCCCTGTCCTCGGCGTCGGAATGGTTCTCGCGCATGGAGGACACGCACGACGTCGTCCTCTATGTCGCCGAGCTGGACGAACCGGCATGGGCCAATCTGTGCGCCCGCCAGGTCGACCGGCTGTTCGTCGTCGGCGATGCCCTGACCGCGCCGCCCAAGTCCGTTCCCAGCCGCACGGCGCACGGCCTTCAGCAGTTCACCGACCTGATCCTGCTGCGCGACCCCCGCATGTCCCGACCCGCCAACACCTCGGTCTGGCTGAACGCCATCAACCCCGGCCGCTGGTTCCATGCCATGGAAGCGGACCCCGGCGACGCCGCCCGGCTCGCCCGCATCGTCACCGGCACTGCGACCGGCCTGGTCCTGTCCGGGGGTGGCGCGCGCGCCTATGCCCACATCGGTGCCGTCCGGGCCCTGCGAGAAGCGGGCGTGACCTTCGACTTCCTGGGCGGGTCGTCCATGGGGGCGGTGATCGCCGCGGGCCCGGCCCTGAACTGGTCGGACGACGAGCTTGACGCCCGCATCCGCCGCGCCTTCGTCCGGTCCGATCCCCTGTCCGATCTGGCGTTTCCGATGATCGCCATGACCCGGGCGGGCAAGGTCGCCCGGCTGCTGGAAGAGGCCTATGGCGACATCGACATCGCCGACATGCCCCTGCCCTTCTTCGCGGTTTCGTCAAACCTGACCTCGGGCCGGATCGAGGTGCACCGTCGCGGCCTCTTGCGCCGTGCCATGCGGGCGTCGATCTCCATCCCCGGCGTCATGCCGCCCGTGGTCATCGACGGTCAGGTGCTGGTGGACGGCGCCGTGATCAAGAACTTCCCCACCGAGGTGATGCGGCAGTTCAACGCCGGTCCGATTATCGGCGTGGACATGTCACAGATGCGCGGCGTCGATCCGGGTGCGCTGGAGAATCCCCCGTCCTGGTGGCGCTGGATCGCGTCGGGCGCGTGGAAGAAGGGCCCGCCGATCGTCTCCATCCTGATGCGGTCGGCGACCATCACCACCGATGCCGAAATGGCCACGTCGCGCGCGGAGACCGATCTTCTGATCCTGCCGGAGCCTGAGGGGTCCGACATCCGTGACTGGAAGATGTACGATCCCGTGGTCGCGTCCGGCCATGCAGCGGCCGTGGCCGCCCTTGCCGACCTGGATGGCCCGATCGCAACGGTCCGCAAGCGCCCGCCGGCGGCGATGGTTCCTCCGGCCCACGACGCGGAAGGGCCCACCGTTCCCCCGACGCCAGCCTAGAGCCTGATCGGCTGAGGCGGACGCGCGGCCTCGGTCCACGTCAAGCGATCAGACTCTAGTCGCCGGTGGCGTTCGCGTCCGTCCAGGCCACGATCCGGGCGTTCAGGTCCCGCGTGGCGACGTCATAGGCGTCCACGATCGTCGCGATCCGGTTCCCGGTGGCTGGCTGGCGGACCTCGAAGCTCTGCTCTGCCTCGACGGTGCGCTCGGGGAACCGCAGCAGGCGTGCCCGGGCGCTCAGCACGACCGTCGGCACACCGCCCGCCTCGTCATAGCGCGTCTCGAAACTGCGCACGTCGATATCCAGCACCCGAGTCGTCGGCGTCAGCTCGCGGCGACCGATCAGGCGAACCGCACGGGCCTGTCCGGCGAACGCGCCTTCCAGGCTGTCGGCATAAAGCTGCGATGCCGGCGACACCCAGCGCGCACCCTTGATGTAGGCCGCCTCGGTGCCGGTCACGCCCAGCAGCCGGTCGCCCTGGGACTCCTGGGGGAACTCCACCGCGCGCAGCTTGACCTGCACCGGTTCAGCCGCCGGCTGGATGGCGACAGCGTCCGGGCTGCCGAACCGATAGAGCTGCACCGGATCGGGCGAGGACAGCAGGGCACAGCCCGACAGGGCGACGGCGACGCCTGCGGTGGCAAGGATCGTACGGATCAAGGCTGGACCTCCAGTTCCCGGGACGGCGGCCGTCCGATAAAGTCTCGCGGGCTGGCCCGCACGTCGTCGACCAGCCCCTGAAGCGACTCCGTCGCCTCCTGCAGCCCCTGGATCGCCTCCAGGAGTTGCGGAATGCCGCTGGTGCTCAGCTCCCCGACAGGGCCTTCCAGCCCGGTGGCCGTGCGGTTGATGCTGGCGATGGCAGTGCGCGCATCGCCGGCGGCGGCATTGATGCTGGCGATGGCTTCGGCGCCGTCGCCATTGACCAGACGACGCGCATCGGCCCCCAGGGCCTCGTATTCGCCGACGGCGGCATTGGCTTTGGCCAGGGCCTCCTCAAGCTCCCTGAACATGCCCTTGCGCGCCTCCAGCTCGTTGGACAGCGATTCCACATTCCTCAGACTCGTCGAGAAGCTGCGAATGTTGTCGTCGGACAACACGCGGTTCACGCGGTTCAGGGCATCGACCGCCTGGGCAAGCACAGTGCCCGATCCGCTCAACAGTTCGGCGAAGGGCGAGGCCTGGCTCTGGATCACCGGCACGACGTCGTCGGCGTATTGTGTCTTCAGCAGCGGGCTGCCCTCGGTCCCGGCCGTGATCTGGATGAAGTTCAGACCCGTGATGCCCTGGGGCTCCAGCTGGGCGCGGCTGGTGACACGGACGGGCGTCGTGGCGTCCAGGCGCACGCGGGCGATGACCTGATCGCCCCGGTTCGGGTCCAGGTTCAGATCCGTGACCTCGCCCACGCGAATGCCGTTGAAGTGAACCTCGCCCCCCTCCGATACGCCGTTCACAGGTCCAGTGAAGACGATGTCGTACAGGTCATAGCTGTCGTTGAACTGCAGCCGGGCCAGCCAGATCGCGAACACGGCCAGCGCCGCCAGAAGGGCGACGGTGGCGATGCCGACGGCGGCGTAATGTGCGTCTCGTTCCATCTCGGTCCTCTAGGCGGCCCTGGTGGCCGCGCGGCCGCGCGGTCCCAGGAAGTATTCCTTGATCCACGGGTGGTCGGATTTCTCCAGCGCCTGAACCGTGGCCTTCTCGATCACCCGCTTGTCCGCCAGCACCGCAACCTTGTCGCAGATGGCATAGAGGCTATCGAGGTCGTGGGTGATCATGAAGACCGTCAGGCCCAGATCGTCCGACAGCTTGCGGATCAGCTCGTCGAACGCCGCCGCCCCGATCGGGTCCAGACCCGCCGTCGGCTCGTCCAGAAACAGCAGTTCCGGATCCAGCGACAGGGCCCGCGCCAGGCCGACGCGCTTGCGCATTCCGCCCGAAAGCTCCGAAGGCTTCTGGTGATGGCTCTCGGGCTTCAGGCCGACCATGGCGATCTTCATCTCTGCCAGTTCGCGGATCGTGTCCCTGGGCAGGGTCGTATGCTCGACCATCGGGGATGCGACATTGTCCAGCACGCTCAGCGAACTGAACAGCGCGCCCTGCTGGAACAACACGCCCGTCCGGCGTTCGATGTCGGCGCTGTCGGCCTCCGACAGGTCGCCCGTGTCGTGGCCAAAGATCCTGACGGTCCCGCCGTCGGGCTCCTTCAGCCCGATGATCGTGTTCAGAAGCACCGTCTTGCCCGTGCCCGAGCCACCGACGACGCCCAGCACCTCGCCCCGGACGACGTCCAGGTCGAGATTGTCGTGAATCACCTGCTCGCCGAACTGGCTGCGCAGGCCCCGCACCTCAATCAGGACCTCGGGTTCTTTCGCCGCGTCGTTGGCGGGCGTGCCGGGGGACACGTCTGTCATAGGTCCAGCTGCAGATAGATCAGGGCGAAGACGGCATCGAGGAAGATGATCGCGAAGATCGCCTGCACCACAGCCGCCGTCACACGCCGGCCCAGGCTCTCCACATCGCCTGACACCGCCAGACCCTGACGGCAGCCGATGGCGGCGACGACGATGGCGAAGACGGGGGCCTTGGACAGGCCCACCATCATGTGGGTGAACATGTCGGGCTCATCGACCATGCGCTGCAGGAAGAAGGCCGGACCCAGGCTCAGCTGGCTCCAGGTCACGATCAGCCCGCCGAACAGACCCGCCACCATGCCTACGAAGGTCAGCAAAGGCAGCATGATCAACATCGCCGCCAGGCGCGGAATCACCAGCGCCTGGAACGGATCGACGCCCATGACCTGCATGGCGTCCACTTCCTGGTTCATGCGCATCGAACCGACCTCGGCGGCGAACGACGACGCCGAGCGCCCGGCCAGCAGAATGGCGGTGATCAGCACCGCCAGCTCGCGCAGGATAGACACGCCGATCAGATCGACCGCGAACACGCCCGCCCCGAACTGGGTCAGAAGATCCGCCCCCAGAAAGGCGATGACGGCACCGATGAAGAAGTTGGTCACGGCGATGATCGGCAGGGCATCCAGGCCCGACCGCTCGGCCTGACTGACCCAGGCCGGCCAGCGAATCGCGCCGGGATGGCGCACCGCATTCCCCGTCGCCGCCATCAGCCGACCCAGGAAGGCCATGGACAGCAGGAACTCGGCCGCTGCATCGTGCACACCGTGGCCCATGCGGGCGAAGACGCGGGTCAGCGAGGCCTGACGCCTGGGCGCGGGCTGCGACTTGCGTTCCAGCGTCTCGACCATCGCATAGATGCGCCCGGCCTCCGGACGCGCGCTCCAGGCCTCCTTCGGCAGGGTCAGGGCCGACGCCTGAACCAGGACCAGGGCACCGGCCGTGTCGAACCGGCCCAGATCGCTGAGGTCCACGGATTTGATGGCCTGCCCCGAAAGGCCATCCGACAGACGACGGGCCGTGCGGCCCAGCGACATGGTCGTCCAGTCGCCGGTCAGCTTGAGGACGGCACCTCCGCCACGCGCCTGCTCGATCTGGAAATCAGCCATGCTCATTCGCCCTCCATAGCGGAGTGCGACTGAATCGCCCATGCCCGGTTAGCGCGGCCGATGCACGTCGTTTGACAGGCGTCATCATTCGGCAACAACGGGCGCATCGGCTCAGAGCAGGTCATAGACCCTGATCAGGTCGCTCACCCTCGCCGCCTCCTCGGGACGTCGGAGCTGACAGGAGGAGTGAACCGTGACCATGGCGCGAGAACTGTCAGGCAATGGCAAAGGTTCCCCATTCCCTCGGTCGATCCGATCCCCTTGCCGCCTTTCGAGTCGCGTTTAGCCGTTTCCGACCAGGCGCAGGACGCACCTTATCTCGCAGCGCCAGCCAGAACCGACCGTTTCTTCCTGAGGTCGAGCCGAGCCACCGTTTGCCATTGGGTTCTCGTTCGATGCTGCGGTCGAGAGGCGTTCGGTCGCAGGCCTACCTCAGATAGTTCAGCAGACTCACGTCGCGCAGCTGGCTGATGACCTGGGCGCTCGCCTGCACCGCGATCTGCGCCTGCTGAAGGTCCGTCACGGCCTTGGCCATGTCGGCATCGGTGTGCCGGGACGCCATCTCTTCCAGTGATTTCAGCTGCGCCGTGTGGCTCAGTCCGATCTGCTCGATCTGTTTCTGCAACGCGCCGTTCCGGGCCGTCGTGTCGATCGCCGAGGTTCTGGCCGCGTCCAGTCGGGCCAGCTGGGTCGTCAGAAAGGCTTCCTGCGCATCCGTCGGCCGGCCCGTGAGCGGCCCTGTCAGGGCATTGTCGTTATAGGCCTTGATGTCCTTGAAGATCTGGAAAATCGTCGAACCCAGATCGCTGGCCAGGTAGCCGGTCTCCATCGAGGTGTTCTCGGCCACCCGCGACACCGGCTTGATCGTGTCGTTGTTGAAGGTGCTGGCGACGGTCGGGGCGGCGGCCAGGTCCGTCAGGTTGGCCACGGACACCGGTTGCTGGGTCGTGTTGGCGCCGCCGAACAGATATCCCCCCTGATGCCGCGTGTTCAGCGCTCCGGTCACCGTGGCGAACTGACTTTCCAGGTCCAGCATCAGGTTGCCTGCCGAATCCGTGGAGAGGACGCCGGCGATCGCTTCGCGCGCACCGCCGACGCCGTCGATGACCCGGTTCAGTGCCAGGTCCTGGGCCTCCAGCCGCGCCCCGACGGTCTCGCCCGTGTCGAGAAAGCCCTGGACCCGGTTGGACGCGGCCTTCAGCGCCGTCACGGTCTCGGAGGTTCGGCCAAAGCCGCCCAGGTCGGTGGCGTTCTTCTGTGTCGAGACGCGGTTGGTGGCATCGGCCTGCTGCTGCTGGGACGCCATCAGGTTCAGCAGGGCTGACTGGTAGCTGCCCGAGGTCGAAACGCGGTTCATCGCACCATCCCCAGAAGCGTGTCATACATGTCCTGCGTCGCCTGGATCAGGCGGGCTGACGCATTGAAGGCCTGCTGATAGGTCGTCATCAGTACCAACTCCTCATCAAGATTGACGCCTTCATGGCTGGACTGGCGGGCGTCCGCCTCGGTGGCCAGGGCCTGGGCACTGGCCTGCCGCGTCTTGAGCGCCGCCGCCGTCCCGCCGATCTCGCCCGACAGCTCCGACGCATAGCGCGTGACCGACAGGCTTCCGCCCGGACTGCTCCCGGCGGATGAGAATTTCGAGGTCACCTGGGCTGCGTTGGCCAGCAGCAGCGCACCCCGCCCATCGCCCGGGCTCAAGGCCGCCGTGCCCGCGGCCGCCGACAGGTTCAGCTGCGCCAGCGCCAGCTTCGAAGGGCTCTGCTGGATGTCCGTCCGGACCTTGAACCCGTCGGCGCGCGAGGCGCGCACGCCCCCGCCGATCCCGAACAGCTCGGTGACCGAGACGCCCGACGGCACCTGGGTGGTGGTGTCCTCGATCACGCTCAATTTCGGAGCGGGATCACCGATCGGCGTGAACTTCAGTTCGCCCGAGCCGTCCAGCGCGAAGCTGCCGTATCCCCCCACACCGGTCGTCGGGTTGTTCAGGGCGGTAATCAGGTCTCCGACGGTGCCGGTTCCGACCGGCACGGCGACCGCGATATCGCGGAGGCGCGACCCGGTGTCACCGCTGATCCGGAAGGTCACCGTCTCGCCGGGCGTGAAGCCGTGCTGGGACGTCGTGGTCAAGCCGACATCGAACAGCGCGGGACGGTCGGTCGAGACCAGATCATTCATCCCGAAATAGTGCGAGAAACCGCGCCCGGCCTTGCTGCTTGGCGTGGTCGGATCGTCGGCGATGGCCACCCCGTTCGGGCCCGCCGCCGTGATCTTCAGCGACCCGTTGGCAAAGGTCGCCGTCGCCGCCCCGCCGAGGGCCGTATTCAGATCGGCCAGAAAGTTCGCGGGCGTCGAGGCCGTGCCATTGATCGTCAGGGTCGATCCGGAAAACACGATGTCCGCCCGTGTCGTGATCGCGCCCGTCGTCGGATTGACCACCGCGATCGACGTCCTGCCGGTGAAGCCTGTCAGCGCCGTATCCAGTGCCTGTCCGACGTTGCGCCCGGTCAGGCTGGTCGGCGCGGGCACCGCAGAGTTCGCATTGTGCGCGCGGTTCAGCTCATCGGCGACACGGGTGACCAGCTCGGCCAGTCGTTCGGCCGTCGCCGGAGCCTCCTTGTCCCGCAGTTCCAGCAGACCCTTGATTTCACCCGACTGCAGTCCGTCGGCCAGGGCGCGCTGCGTGCCGCCCTTTTCGGTGACATAGATGTCGCCGAAGCTGCTCTCGGCATTGACCGTGCTCGCCCTCTGATACTCCAGCGTCGCCGCGCCGTTTCCGGCCAGCTGGATGCCGGCGCCGGTCCGGATCGACACCCCGCCGACCGAGCGCTGGCTGACCTGCACGTCCAGCAGGCTCGACAGCTCGTCCACCAGCCGCGCCTGTTGCGTCTGTGAACCCGTCGCATCGCCGTTCACCAACGTCGCCCGCGCGATTTCGGTGTTCAGCGTCTCGATCTGCTGCAGCAGGCCGTTGGCCTTCTCGACCGCGGTCTGCAACCGGCCATCGGCGTCCTCGCGCACGGCCTGGATCTGACGGGATATGCGCCCCGCTTCATCGAACACGGCCTGGGTCTTGAACACGGTGTCCTGACGGCGCGCCCCCGACGTGGGGCCCTCTGCACTGGCGGCGAAGGACGAGAATATTCCGTCGATCTGCGAGAAAAAGCCGCTGTCGCCACCGGGATCGCCGAACAGCGACTGGATGCGGTCGTACAGTTCATACCGCACGCCCTGGCGGGCGGCCTCGGCCCCGGCACTCAGCGACGCGGCCTGCAGGAACCGGTCGGTGGCCAGCCGGATGCTCGCGACCTCGACGCCCGACCCGACCCCTTGCGTCGTCAGAGACTTCTGTTCGGCGAACTTGCGGATATAGCCGGGCGTGTTGACGTTCGAGACATTGTCCGAGACGACGCGCAGCTGCTGTTGGGCGGTCTGAAGCCCCGAGTTGGCGATGTTCAGGATCGAGTTCAGGCTCATCCGATTAACCCTCCGCCCGGCAAGCCCTGCCCGGCCAGCGGCGCGTCTTGCCCAGCCGTCATGAAGGGCGATCCGGCCAAGCCGTTGAATTTCCTCAGTCTGATATGCAACGCATCCATCATGGTGGAACAGGGGCGCAAAGGTCGGGCCAGTCGGAAAAGGACCCCGCGGCACCGGGCAAGAATCGACTTCGACACGGCAAGAAGCGACGGGCCCCGACGGTGTCGGTCGGGCGCATCAATGAGAATATTGTCATTTAAAACAGGCGATTGGCCTCGATTTATACCGCTGGCCCAACCCTTGCGACGGTCGATGTGAATGTTCCGGTGCAGCAGGCGCCCTCGACCTCCAGCTTGAATTGCCTGCCGCTCGCATGTCCGCTCCCGGTCTCGCCCCCGCGCCCGTCCCTGTGACGGCCCCGACCGCCGCCCCATTGCGGCGACCAGCCCCCGTGCGCGCCGAGAACAAGCCAGATACCTTCGCGACGGTCCTGGACGAGGCGACCGCGCCAGAGGCGCCGCACCCAGCCGCCCGGCCCGGCAAGGGCACCAAGACCGCCTCTGCCGACAGCGCGATCGAGAAGACCGACAAGGCCGGGACAGAAGCGGCCGGAACAGAAGCGAAGGCCGACACGGTCGGGGCCCCCCTTTATCCACCTCCCGTCGCTCCGCCCGCGTCGAAAATCGACATGGACGGTGCTGGGTCGTCGCTGGAAGGGGGCACAGCCTCCGTTTCGCCACCTGCCTTGGCGCCTGCACCCACGCCTCCTGTGGACGCCGCCACCCTCCCCGCCCCATCGGCCGCGCCGGTGGCTGCGCCCCTGCCCGTCCCGGAGGCCAGGACGACCGACGCATCCTCTGAGGAAACGGCGGCGGCGGCCGACGCGGAGACCGCTGAAACCACCCTGCTTCCCGTGCTCGATGAGGTCCCGGCTGCGCCGCGCCTGCGCGACACGATCGATCAGGCGAAGACAGGCAACGCCGCCGCCGCTCATGGACCGTCGGGCAACGGCCAGACCGATGCATCCGGGGACGATCCGGGCACCGGGGCGCCGAACGCGGCTTCGCCCGAGGGCAAGCCAAAAGACACCGCGTCCGCCGCATCAAGGACCGCCACCGAACCCGCCTCGACCGCCGTGGCCCAGGTCGATTCCGCCGAACCCGCCCAGCCCCCCCAGAGCGCCACCCCCGCAGAGAGCCGCGCGGCCCAGGCCGCTGCCGCCGCGACCCCGGTGCTGTCCACCCTGTCCCAGGGTGCGATCCACGCCACGGCCCAGATCGCCGCCCAGATCATCAAGAAGCTGGAAGGGCGTTCCACGCGGTTCGAGATGGCCCTGACGCCCGACGACCTCGGCCGCGTCGATGTCAGCCTGGATATCGATGCAGACGGCCAGCTGTCGGCTCGCCTGGCGTTCGACAACCCCCTGGCCGCCGCCGACCTGCGCGGGCGAGTCGACGAATTGCGCCGTCAGCTGACCGACGCCGGCTTCACCGTCGCCGACGACGCCCTGTCCTTCGACCAGCGCGAGCCCTCGGCCGATGCCGGCGGCTTCGATCGGGGTCACGACCGCAATCCCGCCCGCGCCTTCGGTGCCGCCTCGCGCCTCTCTCTCGATGCGGAGGCAAGCCTCGTGCCCCCCCGCTGGATGTCTCTCACCCTGACGCCTGAGCGCGTCGATATGAAGGTCTGACCCCATGGTCGCCGCCATCACCGCCACAGATGCCGCCAGCCGCACGACTGCGGCCCGCACCAGCCTGACCTCGAATTTCGAGACCTTCCTGTCTCTTTTGACGTCACAGCTGAAGAACCAGGACCCGCTGTCGCCCCTCGACTCCAACGAGTTCACCCAGCAGCTGACCCAGATGTCGGGCGTGGAGCAGCAGCTGCTGACCAATGACCTGCTGACCAGTTTGCTGGCGGCGCAGCAGGGGGGGCTCGGCGGCGCATCCGACTACATCGGCAAGGACGCCACGGCCGTCTGGTCCGCGACCCGGCTGGAAGGCGGCAAGGCGAACTGGAGCTATGAGCTGGGGGCCTCGGCCTCCGAGGCCTCGCTCAGCGTGATCGACAGCTCCGGCAAGACGGTCTGGACCGGACCCGCCCCCAATCGGGCTTCCGGCACACACGACTTCGTCTGGAACGGCAAGACCACGGCGGGCGGCCAGTTGCCCGACGGTGGTGTCTATTCGCTGAAGGTCACAGCCAGGAGCGGCACCAACGACGTGCAGACCCAGGTCCTGACCAGAGGCACGGTCACTGGCGTCGAGATGGCGGACGGCAAACCCTACCTGACCGTCGGCGCGGCCCTGGTGCCCCTGTCCTCCGTCATCGGTCTCAAGGAAAGGCCCGCGACATGACCGCGACCGTTCCCTCAAATCTTTTTCGCGTTTCGTAAGGAGCCCACACCGTGAGCATCAACTCTGCCCTCATTGCCGGTGTGTCCGGACTGACCGCCAACGCCGCCTCCATGGCTGCGATCTCCCAGAACATCGCGAACGTGAACACCGTGGGCTACAAGCGCACCGCCGCTGAATTCTCGACCGTGTTCAACGCCCAGAGCCAGGGCGTGGGCTACTCCGCCGGTGGCGTCCTGGCCAACACGCGCAACTTCATCTCCCAGTCTGGTCAGCTGCAACGCACAACGTCGAACACCGACCTCGGCATCTCGGGTCAGGGCTTCTTTGTCACCACCGAAAAAGCCGTAGGCCTCGACCCCTCGGACGCCCGCCTGTTCACCCGCGCGGGGGCCTTCCGGGTCGATAACTTCGGCTATCTGAAGAACACCGCAGGCCTGTATCTGCAGGGCTGGCCGGTGAACGCCGATGGCAACATCCCGACGGACGCATCGGACCTGAGCAAGCTGGCCTCGATCAACGTCGGATCCGTCGGCGGCACGGCAGAGGCCACGACCCGGGCCCAGCTGAACGCCAACCTGAAATCCAGCCAGGCCGTCTCGGCCGCCATTGCCACCTACTCCACGGCGACCAAGTCGATGTCGACCTATAGCGCGACGGCGGGCACGGGCTTCAAGCCCGATTACCAGATGACCCTGCCCGTCTCGGACTCCAAGGGCGGTCAGCGCACCTTGGCCTATTCGTTCCTCAAGACCGCCAATCCCAACGAATGGCAGGTCGAGCTCCATGCCATCCCGGTCAGCGACGTCGACAACGGCACGACGCCCGCGAACGGCATCTTGAAGTCGGGGCTCGTCCTGTTCACCCAGGACGGTCGCCTGGACGTCGCCGCGATGAAGGCGCGGGAGATCACCACCCCGGGCTCCATGCTGTTTGCCGATCCTTCGGCCGCCACCATCACCCTCGCCGCGTCCGATGCGGCGGCGGGCACCGCAGCCGCACCGAAGTGGAAAACCTCGCTGGGCATCGACGATCAGACCATTTCGTTCGACCTGACGGCCACGTCCGGCGGCCTGACCCAATACGACTCGGATTCCATCGTCCAGTCCGTCGTCACCAACGGCACCGCCTTCGGCAACCTGGCAAACATCGACATCGACGAAGAAGGCTTTGTCACCGCCATCTTCGACAATGGTGTGACCCGCCGGATCGCCCAGGTCGCACTGGCCACCTTCATCAGCACAGATAGTCTGGGCTCGGCCACCGGCAACGCCTATCGCGTCAGCCAGGGGTCCGGCACCTACAGTCTGAAGACGCCGGGCGCAGGCGGGGCGGGCCTGATCGGTGCGTCACAGCTGGAGGCCTCGACCGTCGACCTGTCGACCGAGTTCACCGGCCTGATCACCACCCAGCGCGCCTACTCCGCTTCGTCCAAGATCATCACCACGGCCGACGAGATGCTGGCCGAACTGATCAACATAAAACGCTGATCGCAAAGTAACGGTCCATTAGCGTGAATGAATCACATGCCTATATTGTGTAAAAACCGTCGACTGGTGGGACATGGATTTTATCCATTCCTTCACCACGACGCTAAACCGGCCCTTAGCGGCGCCGGGCTACAGTCACCCTCAATCGGTAGTGGTGAATGAGGCAAAAGCCCATGTTGCAAGAACGCAGAGTCAACAATCAGGGCGAACAGTATGTCGTCGGTCCGACGGGCACGCCCCTGACGATTCGCGATCTGCCGCCCGCCAATACGGATCGCTGGGTGATCCGTCGCAAGGCCGAAGTCGTCGCTGCCGTTCGCGGTGGCCTGCTCAGCCTCGACGACGCCCTGACCAAATACCGCCTGACGGCCGAGGAGTTCCTGGCCTGGCAGAAGGCGATCGACAAATGGGGCATGCAGGGCCTGCGCACCACGCGGATCCAGAACTACCGCTCCTGACGTTCCTCTCCCGAGACCACGACGACGGCCGCGCCCGGCAACGGGGGCGGCCGTTGTCGTTTTCGACCCGGCCTCGAAATCCGGCCCCATCCGCTCTATATGCGCCCGATGACGCTCGCCGAGCCCCTTTGCGCGATCCCCGATATCGCCGCGCCTGACATGGACGCGGCGATCGCCTCGGCGCGCGCGGCGGTCGGCCTGCCGGTCGGGTCGCGCATCGTCGCGGCCATGTCGGGCGGAGTGGACTCCACCGTGGTCGCCGCCCTGCTGCACAAGGCGGGTTACGAGGTCGTCGGCGTCACGCTCCAGCTCTACGACCATGGCGCGGCCCTCAAGAAGAAGGGGGCCTGTTGCGCGGGCCAGGACATCCACGACGCCCGCCTCGCCGCCGAAATGCTGGGCATTCCGCACTATGTGCTCGATTACGAAAGCCGCTTCCGCGACGCCGTCATCGACCAGTTCGCCGACAGCTATCTGAAGGGCCAGACGCCGGTCCCCTGCATCCGCTGCAATCAGACAGTCAAGTTCCGCGACCTGCTCGACGTCGCCCGCGACCTGGGGGCCGCCGCCATGGCCACGGGTCACTATGTCGGCCGCGCCGTCGCCGCCGATGGCCGCCCGCAGATGCGCAAGGCGATCGACCCCTCGCGCGACCAGTCCTATTTCCTGTTCGCAACCACCCGCGACCAGCTCGACTATCTGCGCTTCCCGCTGGCCGGTCTGGAGAAGCCCGCCGTGCGCGGCGTCGCGGCCGGGCTTGGCCTGCGCATCGCCGCCAAGCCCGACAGCCAGGACATCTGTTTCGTCCCTTCGGGCGATTACCGGACCCTGATCGACCGCCTGCGCCCGCAGGGCCGCGAGGCCGGCGAGATCGTGCACATGGACGGCCGCGTTCTCGGCACTCACGCCGGCATCACCGACTATACCATCGGCCAGCGCCGGGGCCTGAACGTCGCCGTGGGCGAGCCGCTGTTCGTCACCCGGCTGGACCCCGACACCCGCCGCGTCATCGTCGGCCCGCGCGAGGCCCTGCTGACCGCCTCCCTGACGCTGGACGAGACCAACTGGCTCGGCGACGAAGCCTCGATCGATGCCGCCGCCGGGGCCGGGACCCCCGTTCTCGCCCGCGTCCGCTCGACCCGCCCGCCCTCGCCCGCCCGCCTGACGCGTCAGGACGGCACGATCTCGATCGTCTTCGAGACGGGCGAGGAAGGGGTCGCCCCCGGCCAGGCCTGCGCCCTCTACGACCCGGCCGACCCCGATCGCCTGCTGGGCGGCGGCTTCATCGCCAGCACGACGGCCTGCGTTGTCTGATGACCTCGCCACGCGGTCGGGCCTGCCGGAACTATCACATTGGGCTTGACCATTTGACGTCCAGACGTCAGGGTATCCTTGAACCTCTGGGGAACGTCCGTGTCAGTAGCTCCCGGCAGCATACGCGATTCGATCATCAACTATCTGGCAGCGGTCGACGGCGACGCGACAGCCTCCGAGATAACCGCCGCCGTGACCCTTCAGCTGGGCGGAGTCTCTCCTTCATCCGTTAGGTCATATTTGAACCTGAACGTTCCGAAGGTTTTTGCGCGGACGGGACGCGGCAAGTATCGGCTGCAAGGTGTGCTGGAAGAGGCCAACGTTCATCATATGAACCTCGAGCCAGCTGTACGGAACGGAAAGGCCACGCTTTTTCACGCCGACTGTTTCGAGTGGCTGTCGGCGCGGGAGGCGAACTCGATTCAGGCAGTTGTTACTGACCCTCCATATGGGATCATTGAATACACCGAAAAGGAAATGGCGAAGCTGCGTAGTGGGAAGGGCGGGGTTTGGCGCGTCCCCCCTTCGTTCGATGGCCATCGGCGAGCACCGCTCCCTCGCTTCACAGTCCTTAATGATGCGGAACTCGTGCAGCTTTACGCATTCTTCCGGCGGCTTGGCACGAACCTAGCGCGGGTTGTAGTTCCGGGAGGAAACGTAGTGGTCGCCAGCAATCCTTTGCTGTCGCATTTGGTGGCGTCAGCGATGGAAGAGTCGGGGCTGGAAATGCGCGGCTATCTTGCTCGCCTGACCATGACCATGCGCGGGGGCGATCGTCCAAAAAATGCACACGAGGAATTTAGCGGAGTATCGGTTATGCCCCGGTCTCAGTGGGAGCCATGGGTCGTGCTCCGCAAGCCGGTTGAGGGTCGGGTCCAGGATAACTTGCGAAAATGGAAAACTGGCGGATTTCGCCGTCCATCTGACGAGCGGCCGTTTGGCGATGTGATCCGGTCGAACCCTACTAGCAAGGCAGAAAAAACCATGGCTCCCCACCCATCTCTCAAGCCTCAGGATTTCCTGCGGCAAGTTGTGTTAGCGTCGCTTCCGCTGGGTGAAGGCGTGGTGCTGGACCCATTCGCAGGCTCGGGCTCCACGCTCGCCGCTGCAAATGCCGTCGGCTACCGAAGCATCGGCGTGGAAGCTGACCCCAAATTTGTTAGGCTCGCCGACGACGCGATCCCGAAACTTTCCCGGCTTAAGCTAGATAGACCCACTGCGATCTGAGTTTCGCCACGCCCTCTTTGTGTAAGGTGGCCGTCCGGGTTCCAAGTTCACCCCTGGCATTCTTGCGGAAGTCGTCGATGCCGACGTTTGCTAGGTAGACTTCGGTAAATCTCGTAGCCGAGCGGTTGCGTGCCGGTTGTGTGATTTCGTCAATAGTATAGACGAACACACACATCCACTGCTCTCGAACACCGTGGGTATCGACCGCGCCGCCCTTTTTCCGCGTCGTTTTGATTTCGACACCATCAGTTCCTGATTGGATCCTGTCGTTGGCGTATGTGCCCCGGACAATCAGGTCAGGATGCCCATTATGATAGTTATTCTGGCACAGGGTTCGCGAGTGTTTGGCTAGGCTGACCGTCAACATGTCTGAGATCATGCCCGACATATTCGCCGCCCTAAGCGTCTCTTCCAACCGGGGCAGGCCTTTATCGAAAAAGAGTGAGTTTACGTCGAAAAAAAAGTCGTAGACATCTTGCATCGCGATCTCAAAATCCGCGATGCGGAGCTGGAATGGCAGCGCGGCGTCAGGGTTCGACTTCGATTTATCGACTACTTCACGCGTTGGCATTGCTCGCCCTCCTAGCTACTGGGACCGTGGCGGATGCTATCGGCAGAGTCCAGTCGGCAGTACTTCCACATTTTGCGCAGGAGGTAGGATAGGATCGCTATATCGGGGGAGTTGACGCTAATAATGCGAGGTTAACGACGGAGACGACGCGCTCGACGCGGCGTGTCCGGCTCTGGGTCGCCATCTGGACGATGAGGAGGATATCGTCGTCCCCCTCATCACGCGCCACGCGCAGGTGTTCAGCGGTTAGGCCGCCTCTTCGGTGGCCGTCTCCCGCGGCAGGACCTCGCCCACTGTGGGGCAGTTCTCGGCGCGGGTCAGCTTGATGTCGCGGCGGTTGACGATCTCGCCGCAGCAGCCGCAGGCGATGCGCGGCTGCAGCGAGTGACCACAGGTCTCGTGGATCATGTCGAACCCGGCGACCTCCTTGTCGTAGACGTGCCTGGAGCCCCAGCCGTACAGGCTGACCAGCACGTCCGACAGATCCCGGCCCTTGGCCGTCAGGACATATTCGTTCCTTGGCGGCCGTTCGGAATACAGCACCGGCTCCAGCACCCCGTGCTGCACCAGCGTCTTCAGCCGCGCGGCCAGCACATTGCGGGCCACGCCCAGCCGTTCCTGCCACTGCTCGAACCGTTTCACGCCCTGAAAGGCGTCACGGATGACCAGCAGCGTCCACGGATCGCCGATGACCTCCAGCGTCGCGGCGATCGAGCAGCTCTGGCGTGAATAGTCGGCTGTGCGTCCCATGACATGAAAATGACGTTGCGTCAGGCTTTTGGCAAGAGGGTTGCCAAAAGGAACCCAGTCCGTCAGTCTTGTTTGGCAACGAACCTCTCGATCCGTCGTGGCGTTCCTGCATTCCCAACTTCCCGGGCGGGGGCTACGGCTTCCGCCCGTTTCTTCCGGACGAAGCCCATGTCGCAGCAAACGCTCGCTGAAGCCCTGTCGCTGACGTCGGGAACGGACGGCAGCCTGTCGGCGGGCCTCACCAGCGATTTCTCCAATGCCCCCCTGGCCATGGACCCGACCCGGGGTGCGCCGTTCGGTGGATTGATGGCGGCCCTGGCAGCCCGCGCGGCGCGAGAGGGACTGGCCATCGCGCCGCCGCTGCAGACCCTGACGGTCCAGTATCTGGCCGCCGCCCGGTTCGAGACCTGCGCCTTCACCCCGACACTGCTGCGCGGCGGCCGGAACGTCGCCTTCGCCCGTATCGACGCGGGCCAGCCCGACCGCCCCGCCCTGTCGGCCCTTGCGACCTTCGGCACCGTCTCGCACGGAGAGACGATCAAGCCCCTGAGCGCGCCGCTCACCCCGTTCGACGCTCTGGACGCCACGCCCGTCGATCCCGCCCTGGCGCCCTGGTTCACCCGCTATATCGAGCACAGGTTCGACGGCGGGCCGCGCCTGTATCAGCAGAACCCCGTCACGGACCCGACCCTGCGTCTGTGGATGCGCACCACCGATCACAAGCCGCTGGACGAACTGGACCTGTGTTTCCTGCTGGATGGCATCTTTCCGTCCTATATGACCGTCCTGCCCGCCCCGCCGATCATCTCGGCCAGCGTCGACCTGCGCTACGACTTCATCGAGCCCCTGACGCCGGAGACTTCGCCCGAGGGCTGGGCCGTGTTCCAGTTCACCGTCCGCGATCTGGGTGGCGGTTGGGCTCTGGACGACGGCATCGCCTTCTCGCCCTCCGGCCAGCCTCTCGCCCTCGCCCGTCAGCGCCGCAAACTGGCACCCCGGCGAGCTCAGCGCGAAATCGCCCCGGACCCGGCCGCGCTCCCCTAGCGAGGAACCGCGTTCCGACCGGTAGCGCCCTTCCACAAATATGCGCTCAAGTAGCGAGGAACCGCGTTCCGAGCGGTAGCGCCCTGGCACGAAAGTGCGCTCAAGTAGCGAGCGACCGCGGCGTGAGCGTCGCGTGCTCCGGAGGAGCCAGGATCATGTGCAACAACTATGCGATGAAGGTGTCGCCGGCGACGCTGATGGCCAGCTTCGCCGACGCTGCGATCCCGATGCTGTTTCCGGAAGGCACCCCCAATGCAGAGCCCACCGCGTCCGTTCGCCCGACCGATCCGGCCCTGCTGATCCGTGGCGACGGGACGGGCCAGGCGACCCTGACCACCGTGCGCTGGGGCCTGCCGCCGACCGCGCCGAAGCGCCCCCTGCTGATCAATATGCGCACCGAGGGCCGCAGCTTCACGACCGGCCGGGCGCTCGTCCCCGCCAGCTGGTTCTACGAATACACCGGCACGAAATACCCGAAGACGAAATGGACCATCGCCCTGGCGGACAGGGACTTCATCACCTTCGCCGCCCTGTGGAAGTCGACGCCCGAAGGCCCTCGCTTCAGCCTGTTGACGGTCGATGCGGGTCCCGACATCGTGGCTACCCATGACCGCCAGCCCGCCGTCGTCGACCCCGCCGACTGGGCGGCCTGGCTGGACGAGCGGGTGCGCGCGCCGCATCTGAGGCCCTCGCCGATGAGGCGGTTCCGGGTGTTCGAGTCGGCGGTGGGGTAAGGCGGAACCGCGCGACCGCCGCCCCCCTCGCAATCCCCCTCGCCCGGCGCTAGATCCACCGCAACGAAACCGAGAGCCGCACCATGTCCGATCCCGTCGTCATCGTCTCCTCTGCCCGGACGCCCATGGGCGGCTTCCAGGGTGCCCTGAGCGGGGTCAAGGCGACCGCGCTGGGGGCCACCGCGGTGAAGGCCGCCGTCGAACGCGCCGGTCTCGATCCGGCGAAGATCGAGCAGATCTACATGGGCTGCGTCCTGCCCGCCGGCCTCGGCCAGGCCCCCGCCCGCCAGGCCGCGATCGGTGCCGGTCTGGGCCAGCACGTCGAGGCGACCACGGTCAACAAGATGTGCGGTTCGGGTCTGCAGGCCGTGATGATGGCCTCCGACAGCCTCGCGGCGGGCAGTGCCGACGTCATCGTCGCGGGTGGCATGGAATCGATGACCGGTGCCCCCTATCTGATGACGAAACACCGTGGCGGTTCCCGCATCGGCCACGACGTCATCGTCGACAGCATGTATCTGGACGGGCTGGAGGACGCCTATACGCCCGGCAAGCTGATGGGGAGTTTCGCCGAGGATTCGGCCCGGACCTATCAGTTCACGCGCGAGGCCCAGGACGCCTATGCCCTCGAAAGCCTCAGCCGCGCGCTGAAGGCCATCGAGACCGGAGCCTTCGAGGCCGAGATCACCCCGGTCGAGGTCGCGGGCCGCAAGGGCACCATCACGGTCAGCCAGGACGAACAGCCCGGCAAGGCCATGCCGGAAAAGATCCCGACCCTGAAGCCGGCGTTCAGCAAGGACGGCACCATCACCGCCGCCAATGCCTCTTCGATCTCCGACGGTGCCGCGGCCCTCGTCATGACGCGCGAGAGCGTGGCCAGGGCTCTGAACCTGCCCGTCGTCGCCCGCATCGTCAGCCACGCCGCCCACGCCCATGAACCGGGCCTGTTCACCACCGCCCCGGTCCCGGCGATGCAGAAGGCGTTGAAGAAGGCCGGCTGGACCGTCGAGGACGTCGATCTGTGGGAGATCAACGAGGCCTTCGCCGTCGTCCCCATGATCGCCATGCAGGAAATGGGCATCGACCACGCCAGGCTGAACGTGAACGGCGGTGCCACGGCCCTGGGTCACCCCATCGGTGCCTCGGGTGCCCGCGTTCTGACGACGCTGATCGCGGCGCTGCAGGCGCGGGGCCGGTCGAGGGGCATGGCCTCCCTGTGCATCGGCGGCGGAGAAGCGGTCGCCATTGCGGTCGAGATCGCCTGACACCATGACCCTGGATCGTCGCACCCTCCTGGGCGTCGCCGCCCTCGCCTCCGCCGCCCCGGCCCTGGCACCGGTGTCCGCGTCCGCCCAAACCCGGACGCCCGCCCTCGCCCCGCCCGACCCGACCGAGGTCGTCCGCCTGTGGCCCAAGGGCGCGCCGGGCGGAGAAAACGTCACCGTCACCGCGATCGTGCCCGAACGCTCGACCGATCCGGCCTTCCACGACCGCTTCGCCCAGTACACCACCGACCCGATCCTGACGGTCATGCGGCCGCTGCACCCGAACGGAGCCGCCCTGCTGCTGATCCCGGGCGGCGGTTACCGCTGGGCTGTGGTGGACAAGGAGGGTCTGGACGTCGCTCGGGTCTTCGCGGCCGCCGGAGTCACCTGTTTCGTCCTGCGCTATCGCCTGCCCGCCGATGGCTGGACGGCCGGTCCGAACGCGCCCCTGCAGGACGCCCAGCGCGCCATGCGTCTGATCCGCGCCCACGCTGCCGACTACGGGATCGACCCGACCCGGATCGCCAGCCTCGGCGGTTCGGCGGGCGGGCACCTGGCCGGTCTGCTGGCCGCCCGCCGCGACGCGACCTACGACGCCGTCGATGCCGCCGACGCCGCCTCCTTCCGCCCCGACCTGAACGTCCTGCTCTATCCCGTCGTCACCATGGCCGACCCCTTCGCCCATGCCGGATCGCGCGACTTGCTGCTCGGGGCCTCCCCGACGCCCGAACAGATCGCCGCCTGGTCGCTGGAGCAGATGGACTGGTCCGGCGTGGCCCCCACCGTCCTGATCCATGCGCTGGACGATGCGTCCGTGCCGGTCGAGAACAGCCTGAACCTGCTGGCCACCCTGCGGGCCGCAGCCGTCACGACCGAGGCTCATCTGTTCCAGGAGGGCGGCCACGGCTTCGGCATCCGCCTGATCGCCGGCAAGCCCGCCGCCGTCTGGCCCGACCTGGTCCAGGCGTTCGGATCGCGCAACGGCTGGCTGCCCTGATCCTGAGTTGCCATTTTGTTCTCATCCGACTAACTTAACCGTCCAACAGGGGGACCAAGGATGCGACACGACGGCAAACTCGACTATCTGGAACTGCCCGCCACGGATCTGCCCGGGACAAGGGCCTTCTACGAAGCCGCCTTCGGCTGGACCTTCCAGGACTACGGCCCCAGCTATGTCGGCTTCAATGAGGGCCTCGACGGCGGCTTCGACGCCGATGCGGCGGACCGCGCAAAGGCCCCTCTGCCGATCCTCTATGCCGACGATCTGGAAGCCATGCTGACCAGGGTCGAGGTGGCCGGCGGCCGGATCGTCAAGCCGATCTTCGCCTTCCCCGGCGGGCGGCGATTCCACTTCATCGACCCCTCCGGCAACGAGCTCGCCGTCTGGTCCGGGAACGGATGACATCCTGCGGCGACTGCGGCCTGGGCTGCAAGCCGATGGGCGTCACCGCCCTCGACACGCCTGCGGGCCGCTGGGGCCGCCATTTCGGCAAGACCAGCGGCTGCGCCCTCTACGACGATCACACGAACGACGGCCGCGCCTGAGGTCTCAGCGCGCGTCCACCGACTGACCGATCTGCTCGGCCAGCAGCCGGTCCGCCCCCTCCAGGCTGGTGATCCAGATGTGGATCTCCCGGGGTGCCGTGTTCCGGGTGAACAGATGCTCCAGCGCCACGCGTCGACCGTCCTCGCTCGCCACGATCGAGGCCCGACCGCCCGCCTCGACCATCTCGCCGGAGTAGATCGGGAACTGCGAGGCCGGGCCGGTATAGACCATCACGAACGGCTGCCCGCCCCTCCGGATCGTATAGACGTTGAAGTCCGGCCCCGGCCGTCCCCTGGTGATCGAGAATCCGGTCGGCAGGGTGACGGTGAACGCCAGGGCCGCGACGGCTCGGGCGTCCAGCGTCACCGGTGCCGGCGCCGGCGGCGCGACCGGCGGCGCGGCCGATGCCCGGGCAGCGGGCACGCCCCCTGCCCCGCCCGCAGGTCCCTCGCCGGTTGAAGCATCCGGCCGGGGCGGGATGGATGCAGCCGTCGAGGATGCCGAACGCGGCGGCGTCGCGGCCGAAGTCGGGGTCGCCGATCGCGTCGCGGACGGCGGGGTCGTTGGGGATGATGACGCAACGGGCGGGGCCGATGCCGCTGCGGGCGTTGACGGCCTCACCGGAACCGATGTCGCGACGGTCGGGCTCTCAGCGGTCGGTGCCGGCTGGATCAGGGGGCCTCCGGTCGGCGCGACCGGCGCAGGCCTCGGCAACGGCGTCGCGCCCGGCGGCGCACTGTTCAGCATCCGGGTCAGGTCGTTGCCGCGGGCTGCGGGCGCGGTCTGCTGGGCGATCAGGGCGAGGGCGACGAGGAGATGCAACATGGCCGCGACCATCGCGCTTCAGCCGCCGAACGGCAAGCTCCGCAGCACATAGGCGACGCCAGCCACGCTGACCGAGCCCGCCAGGCAAAGCCCGACGAACCAGGCCAGCTTCTTCCACAGCGGCCCGGTCGCCTCGTCGCCTTCGGGCGGGGGAACGGGATCAATGATGATAGCCGGCCTCCTCGTCGATCTTGCCGCGGAACACCCAATAGACCCATCCGGTGTAGGCCAGGATCAGCGGCAGGATCACCACCGTCCCGACCAGCATCAGGCCCAGGGCGTTCAGCGGGGCCGCCGCCTGCCGGAAGGTCAGCGCATAGGGCACGATATAGGGCGCGAATCCCGCCGCCAGCCCCAGATAGCCGGACAGAAAGACCAGCATCGCCCCCACGAACGGCCACCGATGCGACCCTCGCCGCGACATCACGAACACCAGGGCCAGCCCGGCCAGCCCCAGCAGCGGAATCGGCAGGAGCGGCAGCAGAATGCCCCAGTCCAGGGCGAACCCGTCCTGCAGATCGAACCCCCAGCGCGCCGCGACACGCGGGTGGATCAGCAGCGTCGCTACACTGACGGCCCCCAGAAGCACCGTCACGACCAGCGCGCTGACGCCGGTCCACCGCCTGGCGTCGCCGTGCAGATTGTCTTTGGTCTTCATCATCAGCCAGGCCCCGCCCAGCAGGGCGTAACCGGCCACCAGACCGACCGCAACCAGCAGCGTATAGGGCGTGAACCAGTCGAAGGGCCCGCCCGCAAAGCGCTCGTTGCGCACCGTCACGCCCTGGATGAAGCCGCCCAGCACCAGTCCCTGCGCCACCGCCGTCAGGATCGAGCCGCCCGCGAACATCTGGGTCCAGAACTTGCGGCCTCGAAGCCTCGCCCGGAACCGGAACTCGAACGCCACGCCCCGCAGAACCAGGCCCGCCAGCATCAGCAGGATCGGCAGATACAGCGCCGGCATCAGCACCGAATAGGCCAGCGGAAACGCGGCCAGCAGCCCGCCGCCGCCCAGCACCAGCCAGGTCTCGTTCCCGTCCCAGACGGGGGCGATGGTGTTCATCATCACGTCCCGCTCTTCCTTCGACCGGGCGAAGGGAAACAGGATGCCGATGCCCAGGTCGAAGCCGTCCAGCGTCACATAAAGCAGCACCGCGACCGCGATCAGCCCGGCCCAGATCAGGGGAAGGTCCAGGCTCATGACACCGCTCCACGCACGCCGCCATCGCCGCTGTCATCGGGGGTCGCGTCGTCCGGGGCCATGGCCATGGGTGTCCCCGGCGGTCGCTGTCCGCGCGGCGAAGGCCCGGTCGTGGCCGCGACCGGGCCTTCGGCCATCAGGCGCAGAATGAAGATGGCCCCCGCCGTGAAGACGATCGAATAGACGATGATGTAGGCGATCAGCGAGGTCGCGACCTGGCTGGTCACCACCGGCGATACGGCATCGCGCGTCTTCAGCACGCCATAGACGATCCACGGCTGGCGCCCGACCTCGGTCACCATCCACCCCGCCAGCACGGCCAGGAAGCCGGAGGGTCCCATGGCGACGGCGAAGCGCAGGAACCATGGACTGTCGAACAGTCGACGCCGGACGATCAGAACCGCGCCCCACAGGCCCAGACCGATCATCAGCAGGCCCAGACCCACCATGATCCGGAACCCGAAGAAGGGAATGAACGGCGGCGGCTGATCCTCGCGCGCCCAGCTGTCCAGACCCTTGATCACCTCGTCCCTGGGCACGCCCTGGATCAGATTGCCGACGCCAGGAATGGAGACCTCGAAATGGTTCTTCTGCGCATCGCGGTCGGGGATGCCGAACAGATGCAGCGGCTGGTCCGCCCGGGTTTCCCAATAGCCCTCGATCGCGGCCGTCTTGGAGGGCTGGTATTTGTGCGTGACCTCGCCCGAGGCATGGCCGACGACCAATTGCAGCGGGGCCAGCACCGCGATCAGCCCGACCGCCATGGTCAGCGAGATGCGGCTTTCGCTCCAGCCCCTGGTGACGACCCCGGCCGCGCGATCCTTCAGCAGCCGGAAGGCGGACGCGGCCCCCACGACCAGCCCGGTGGTCAGGAACGCTGCCAGCATCATGTGCGCCAGCCGCGACGGCAGACTGGGGTTGAAGATCACGGCCATGTAGTCGACAGCCTCGAACCGTCCGTCCGCCATGATCCGGAACCCCTGGGGCGTCTGCATCCAGCTGTTGGCCGACAGGATCCAGAAGGCCGAGATCGACGTGCCGATCGCCACCAGCACGGTGGCGGTGAAGTGCAGCTTCGGCCCCACCTTCTTCCAGCCGAACAGCATCACGCCCAGGAACGACGCCTCCAGGAAGAAGGCCGTCAGGACCTCATAGGCCAGCAGCGGTCCGATCACACCGCCGGTCAGGCGAATGAACTCCGACCAGTTGGTGCCGAACTGGTAGCTGAGCACCACCCCCGACACGACGCCCATGCCGAAGCTGAGCGCGAAGATCTTCACCCAGAACAGATACAGTGTCTTGAACGCCTCGCGCCGGGTCCACAGCCACAGCCCCTCCAGCACCGCCAGATAGGCCGCCAGCCCGATGGTGAAGGCGGGGAACAGGATGTGGAAGGCGATGGTGAAGGCAAATTGAAGTCGCGACAGCAACAGGGCGTCGAGATCCACGGGCGTGTTCCTTCATGACCACAGAGAATGTCGGGCTTGACGCCTTCTTCTCCTCCAGGTCCATACACCAACGCATCGCGCGACGGTGCGTCGCAGGAATTCATCAGCTGATGATTATCTGGATCGGCGACTTCGGTCCAGCGCCCGGCCCGCGACGGCTGTACTGGTCTCGCTCAGGCGGCGGGCAGTTCGATCCAGAAGGTCGCGCCTTCGCCGGGCTTCGACTCGACCCCGATCGATCCGCCCTGCAGTTCGACAAGGCGCTTGGCCAGGGCCAGCCCGATGCCATGGCCCTCGACCGTCGATCGCTCGAGGCCCAGGCGGTTGAAGGGCTCGAACAGTTGAGCCTGCTTCTCGTGAGTCAGGCCCGGCCCGCGATCCGCGACCTCGATCCGGACG
Source organism: Brevundimonas sp. AJA228-03 (assembly GCF_017795885.1). NCBI lineage: Bacteria > Pseudomonadati > Pseudomonadota > Alphaproteobacteria > Caulobacterales > Caulobacteraceae > Brevundimonas > Brevundimonas sp. AJA228-03. The sequence continues at coordinate 2,484,604 of NZ_CP059297.1, forward strand.
CCATCATGGATCCGGCGGGCCCGGAGCACGAGGCTGCCGCCTGAGCTGGCGTACTTCACCGCATTGCTGGCCAGGTTGTCGATGATCTGCGCCAGTCGCTGCGAATCGGCGATGGCGATCAGCCCGTCGCCCTCGCACTGAACGCTGACGGACAGGGCGCGCGCCTCCGGCCTCAACACGGTCGCGGCGCGAATGTCTTCGAGAATGCCGGGCACGTCGGTGAGCCGAAGCTCGACCTTGACGGCTCCGGATTCGGCTCGGGCGACATCCAGAAGATCGTGCGACAGCGCCTCGACCTGGCGCGCGGTCTTGACCAGCATGGCCGCCATTTCGGCCTGGGTCTTCGTCACCGGGCCCAACTGTCCGCCGGACCACAGATCGCCGATGCCGATGACGCCGCCGATGGGACTCTTGATCTCGTGAGCGACATTGGCCAGCAGTCGCGACTTGGCCGCCGACGCCCGTTCGGCGCGAAGCTGCCCGGCCCTGGCGCGCTCCGACAGGCGGTCGCGCTCTTCCAGCAGCGAGGCGACCAGCACAATGGGCACATAGCCGAACAGGATCGTCAGCTGGACAATCACCGCACGCTCGGCCAACGGTGCCCCCAGGTAGGACGACGGACCCAGTCCCGCCATCAGCGAACCGATGGCGGCGACCGACACCAACACCAGCGCCGCCGTCACGCCGGGCAGTCTCAGCCGGGCCGCGATCAGGATCAGTATGGGGATGACGACAAAGCTGATTGGCAGCGCCAGAAAGAAATAGACGACGATACAGGCACCGCCCAGAAGTGTGAAAAGCCCCACGGTTTCGGCGACCCGCAGGGGTTCGAGCATCGACTGAAGCTGGCGCTTCTCGAACGCCAGAACGAACGGCGCGACGACGGCCAGACCCAGGGCATGACCGAACCACCAGGTCTGGAAGCTCATCAGGAACGGCGCGCCATAGGTCGCCAGCAAGACCGAGGCGACAATCACTCCGGCCACGAATGGCGCGACGATCGCCGCCCAGAAGATGAAGCGGGAGGCTCCGGTCACGGTCGCCAGGTTCAGCGTCGGTGCGAACCGCCGGGCCAGCGTCACGGCCGCGACGATCTCGATCATATTGGCCACGGTGAACCAGACGGCCAGGACGGGTGGATTCCCGGCCAGGAATTCTCCCGCAAGCACGCCGAGCGCCACCAGGGCACCGAAACTCAGGTCGAAACTGGTGCCTCGACCACTTCGCAGCCAGACGCCGACCGCCAGTCCGTTCGCCGCCCACAAGGCAGAGACCAGGCCGTCCTCACTCGCCGTCGTCACGGCCAGGATCACCAGCACCACGATGCCGAGCACGGTCAGCATGGGGGCCAGGGGCTGGGCGAAAAGGCTCGCGGCCGTCGTCACGGTCGGGCGAACGGCGACACCGGGTGCCTCGCTGAACGCCAGATTGGTCGCGCCTAGGGCGCGGGCGGTGGCCATGGGTAACAACTCGGGAGTGGCGGTTGACTCCCTTCAACCACGAGCTTCCTAATATCCCCTGAAGTCAGCGCGATGGGGCCATAAGCGCAGCGAATGCGCGAACGGCGGCCGCTTCGCCGTCCGGATGGGACCAGACCCCGGCGCTGACGGCCAGGAAGTCCGCTCCGGCCGCGACCAGGCCGGCGGCGTTCTCGACGGTGATACCGCCGATCGCGACCGACGGAATTTCCATAACCTCCTGCCAGATCGTCAGAATCTCGGGATCCGGTCGGTGCTCCGTCTGCTTCGTGCGCGTCGGAAAGAAGGCCCCGAAGGCCACATAGTCGGCTCCGGCCTCGGCCGCTTCCATCGCCAGGTGGCGGCTGTCGTGGCAGGTCGCGCCGATCATCGCCGACTTGCCCATGATCCGACGTGCCGACGCGACCGATGCGTCCGATTGCCCCACATGAACGCCATCGCAGCCCAGCATCGCCGCCAGATCGGGGCGGTCGTTCAGAATGACGGCCACGCCGCGCGCCTGAGCCAGCGGGGCCAGACGCTGGACGGCCGCCGTGATCGTCGCATCGTCGGCCGGCTTCAACCGGATCTGCAGGGCCGCGACCGGGCCGGCGTCCAGGGCGCGCTCCAGTCGGGCGGCGAAGGCGTCCGGATCGTCGATGGTCGGCGGCGTGATCAGATAGAGCTGGCAGGGCGGCAGAGACATCGGTGGGAGGTGCGTCAACGCGGCCCGGCCGTCAACCGCCGCTCATGTTGCGAACGCGTTGCAATCTCCGGGGCATCTGCTACAGAGAACCAATCGCAACTGGCCGACAGGATCGCCTGCCTTGTACGTCTGCAACTGCAATGGCCTTCGCCAACGGGACGTCGCCCGCGCCATCGAGGCCGGGGCCACGCGGCCCGCCGATGTTTTCCAGCGCAACCAATGTGCCGCGCAGTGTGCTAAATGCGTCTGCGAGATGCGCCAGATGATTCAGGACAGCCGGGACACCTTCGCTCTCGCCGCCGAATAGTCCGGCCCGAACACGAAGGAACTGAGCCATGAAGGGCGATCCCGCGATCATCCGCAGCCTGAATGCGGTGCTGACCAATGAACTGACGGCCGTGAACCAGTATTTCCTGCATGCCCGCATGTTCGAAAGCTGGGGCCTGAAGCACATGGGCCAGATCATCTATGACGAATCGATCGGCGAGATGAAACACGCCGACAAACTGATCAAGCGCATCCTGTTCCTCGACGGCCTGCCCAATATGCAGGACCTGCACAAGCTCAAGATCGGCGAGAATGCGGTCGAATGCCTGGGGGCCGACCTGCAGCTGGAACTGGGCGGACGCGACACCCTGCTGGCCGCCGTCGCCCAGGCCGAACAGCTGTCCGACTATGTCAGCCGGCAGATCTTCATGGAGATCCTGTCGGACACCGAGGAGCACATCGACTTCCTCGAGGCCCAGTTCAAGCTGATCGAACAGCTGGGCGAGCAGAACTATCTGCAGTCCGCCATGTCCGAGATCGCGCCGGACAAGGCCGCCACCGGCGGCTGAGCGCGGCCTCAAGGCCCGCGACCTGGCGGCAGAGATCGGGCTCAGCGAGACCCAGCTGTCGCTGTTCCGCTCCGGAAAGGTGAAGGGCATCCGGTTTTCCACCCTGGCGCGGATGTGCGCCGTGCTGGGCTGCCGGCCCGGCGACCTGCTGGACTACGACCATGATCCCGCCGACATGATCCGCGCCGACGACGGGGCGATCTGAGGCGGAACCCGTCCGCCCTCCGCCCCTTCCGCTCCGTGCTGCCGGCGCCCGGCACCGCCCCCTGTGCTCGGCTTGCCCTTGCGAGCGGCTTCCTCTAGGGATCGCGCCCGATTTCGCGCGCCCGTCACGGGACCGGCTGCGCCCCTCCAGACAGTGACCCCCAATGGCGAAAATCAACGGCAACACCATCAAGCCCGGCATGGTGCTCGAACACAACAAGGGCCTGTGGGTCGTCACCAAGGCCAGCCACGTCAAGCCCGGCAAGGGCGGTGCCTTTGCCAACGTCGAGGCCAAGAACCTCGAGACCGGCAACAAGCTGAACGAACGCTTCCGCTCGGAAGACAAGGTCGAACGCGTCACCCTGGAGCAGAAGGAGTTCTCCTATCTGTACGAGCAGGGCGACGCCCTCGTGTTCATGGACGACGCCACCTATGAGCAGACCGAGCTGCAGAAGGACTGGGTCGGCGAGGACCGCGTGGCCTATCTGCAGGACGGCATGAAGGTCGTCATCGAGATGCACGAGGACCGGCCCATCGGCCTGACCCTGCCCGAACAGGTCACGCTGGAGGTCGTCGAGACCGAGCCGACGGTAAAGGGCCAGACGGCCTCTTCGTCCTACAAGCCCGCCAGGGCCAACAACGGCGTCCGCATCATGATCCCGCCCTATATGGGCGTGGGCGAACGCATCGTCGTCGACACCACCACCGGCGAATACGTCCGCCGCGCTGAATAGGAAGTGACGAGTGGCGAGTGACGAGTGACGAGAAGGATGGGCTGACGGGTCGCTGATATCGTTCCGGCCACGTTGCTCGCCACTCGCCACTCGCCACTCGCCACTCGCCACTCATGGCAACCACTCGGCCCCATCCGGAGCCGTTGAACTTCTCCGCATCTCCGGGCCGGGCGCCTTTCAGGACATGCGGACCAGGAGCTTCCCCCATGGCCCTCGCCTCCGCCCTCGTTTCCGTCATCATCGACGCGGTCCGCAAGACCGCCCGACCCATGCTGCGCGACTTCGGCGAGGTGGCGCAGTTGCAGGTGTCGCGAAAGGGGCCCGGCGACTTCGTCACGGCCGCCGACATCAAGGCCGAGGACACCCTGTATGAACTGCTGATGAAGGCCCGCCCCGGCTATGGCTTCCTGGGCGAGGAGCGCGGCATGATCGAGGGGACCGACAAGTCCCACACCTGGGTGGTCGATCCGATCGACGGCACCACCAACTTCATGCACGCCATGCCCCATTTCGCCATCACGGTGGGGCTGCAACGCCATGCGCCGGATGGCAGCTCCGAAATCGTCGCCGGCGTCACCTACAACCCGATCATGAACGAGCTGTTCTGGGCTGAGAAGGGCAAGGGCTGCTATCTGAACGACACCCGCATCCGCGTCGCCGGGCGGCGCGACCTGTCGGAAAGCCTGATCGCCACCGGCCTGCCCTTCATCGGCAAGTCGGGCCACGCCCAGTCGATCAAGGACATCCACGCCATCGGCCAGCGCGTCGCCGGCATCCGTCGCCTGGGCTCCGCCGCCCTGGACTTCGCCTGGGTCGCCTGCGGTCGCTACGACGCCTACTATGAGCGCAATCTGAAGCCTTGGGATGTGGCGGCGGGCATCCTGTTCGTCACCGAGGCCGGCGGCATCGTCACCACCATCGATCCGGATGGCGACCCCAAGACCGGCGTCTCCATCCTGGCGTCGAACCCCGAACTGCACCCGCAGCTGACGAAGGTGCTGCGGGGCTGAGCCACGATCTTGTCCCTCCCCCGCAGGGGAGGGAGAACGTCGTCACCGGCCCGTCATCCCCGTCCCCTACCCTTCCGCCATGATCCGGTTCATCCTCGCGGCCCTGATGCTCGTCACCAGCCCCGCCGACGCCCAGACCCCGCCCCACCCGCTGGTGATCGCCCACCGCGGGGCGTCGGGCGAGCGGCCCGAACACACCCGCGCCGCCTATGAACTGGCCATCGAACAGGGGGCCGATGTCATCGAGCCGGATCTGGTCCTGTCGAAGGACGGCCATCTGATCGTCCGGCACGAGAACGAGATCTCCGGCACCACCGACGTCGCCGACCATCCCGAATTCGCCGCCCGACGCACGACCAGGACCATCGACGGCGTCGTCACGACCGGCTGGTTCACCGAGGACTTTACCCTGGCCGAGCTGGAGACCCTGAGGGCCCGTGAACGCCTGGCGACCCTGCGTCCCGGCAACACCGCCTTCGCCGACGAGACGATCCTGACCTTCCAGGCGGTCATCGACATCGCCCGCGCCGCCACGGCCCGTACCGGCCGGGTCATCGGCGTCGCCCCCGAGCTGAAACACCCGACCTATTTCGCCTCGATCGGCCTGCCGATGGAGGCTCCGTTCCTCGAGGCCCTGCGCACGAACGCCCTGATGGCGGCCGACAGCCCGATCATGGTCCAGTGTTTCGAGGTCGAGACCCTGCGATCGCTGGCCCGGAGCACCGATGCCCCCCTGCTCCAGCTCATGGCGGCGTCGGGCGGCCCCGCAGACCAGCCTGGAATGACCTATGCCGCCATGGCCACCCCCGACGGTCTGGCGACGATCGCCACCTATGCCGATGCCATCGGGGTCGAGACGGCGATGATCGTGCCGCGGGACGCCTCCGGGGCTTCGACGACCCCGACGCCCCTGATCGAAGACGCCCACGCCGCTGGATTGAACGTCGTCGCCTGGACCTTTCGTGCGGAAGACCCGTTCCTGTCGACAGACTATCGCGGCGATCTGCCGGGCTGGCTGAAACGGTTCTACGCCCTCGGCGTCGACGCCGTGTTCACCGACTTCCCGGGCGTGGCGGTTCAGGCCAGAGACTGAGACGCGTCTCCTCCCCATGCGCCTCGCGCATGGGGAGGTGGCAGCGAGCCCTTGCGAGCTGACGGAGGGGTTCTTCGTGCGGCAAGAACCCCTCCGTCTCTCCGCTACGCTCCGAGCCACCTCCCCGTCGGCAAGGCCGACGGGGAGGAGACGGGCTCACCCCTCCCGGAACTGCAGCTCCGCCAGGTGGGCATACAGCCCTCCCCTGGCCACCAGTTCGTGGTGGGTGCCGGTCTCGACGACCGCTCCGTCCTCCATCACCACGATCCGGTCGGCGCGCAGCACCGTGGCCAGGCGGTGGGCGATGACCAGGGTGGTCCGCGTTTCCATCGCCTTGTCCAGTGCGGCCTGGACCAGACGTTCGTTCTCGGCATCGAGCGCGCTGGTCGCCTCGTCCAGCAGCAGGATCGGCGCGTCCCGGACCAGGGCGCGGGCGATGGCCAGACGCTGGCGCTGGCCGCCCGACAGGCTCTTGCCGCGCTCGCCCAGAGCCGTGCCGAACCCTTCGGGCAGGGCCTCGATGAAGCCCAGGGCCTGGGCCTCCTCGGCCGCCTGACGCACCTCGGCCTCGCTGGCGGCCTCGCGCCCGAAACGGATGTTCTCCAGCGCCGATCCCGAGAACAGCGGGGCCTCCTGCGACACCCAGGCAAAGCGTCCGCGCACCTCCACCGGGTCGGCGGCACGCACGTCCACGCCGTCCACGCTGACGGCCCCTTCCTGCGGATCATAGAAGCGCAGCAACAGGCGAAACACGGTCGACTTGCCCGCGCCCGATGGCCCCACCAGCGCCACGGTCTCGCCCGGCTGCACCACCAGGTCGAAGCCTTTCAGCGCCGGCAGATCCGGCCGGCCCGGATAGGCGAACCGCACGCCCGCCATGGCGACCCGCCCCTCGGCGGGGCTGGGCAGGGCCACGGGATGCGCAGGTGGCGCGATCGAAGGGGTCGCCCGCATCAGCTCGTCGATCCGCTCCATGGCCCCCGACGCCTTCTGCACGTCGCCCCAGCTTTCGCCCAGCGCCCCGACGGCCCCGGCCGTAAAGACCGACAGCAGCACGAATTGCAGCAGCGCCCCCGGCGTCATCACGCCCCGGGCCACGTCCTGGGCCCCCAGCCACAGCACGAAGGTCACCCCGCCGAACACGACCACGATGATCACCGCCGTCATCCAGGCCCGCGCCTTCATGCGAACCAGCGACACGCCGAACGCCTCCTCGACCACCGCCCCGAACCGGTCGATGGCGCTCCGGACGCGTCCGAAGGCCTGGACCGTCTCGATGGCGTCGACGCTCTCGCCCGCGAAGCCGACGGCATTGGCGAACCGGTCCTGGGACCTGACGGTCAGCTTCCGCACCGACCGGCCGAAAATGAAGATCGGCGCGATCAGGACGGGCGCGGTCAGCAGCACCAGACCGGTCAGCTTGGGGCTGACCACGAACAGCAAGGCCACACCGCCCAGCAGGGTCAGGAAGTTGCGCAGGGCGAACGACACCGAGGTCGTCAGGAGCGTCTCCACCAGGGCGATGTCGGTCGTCAGCCGACTGAGCACCTCCCCCGTCCGCATCTGCGCGAAGAAGGAAGGGTCCAGCGTCAGGATGCGGTCGAACAGACCCTTGCGCAGATCGGCCACGACCCGCTCGCCCGTCTTGGTGACGTAGAAATAGCGGACCGCCGTGGCGACACCCAGAACGACCGCGTTCAGGCCCAGGATCAGGAACCAGCGATCGATGTCCTGACCGCCGTTCTCGAACCCGTGGTCGATGGCCCCCCGCGCCGTGCCGGTCAGGGCCAGGGACGCGGCCGTGGAGCCCAGCAGCCAGAACATGGCGAACAGGGCGTTCAGCCGGTGCCGCAAAAGATAGGGCCACAGGCGCAGCAGGGGCTTGACGCTGCGACCCTTGGCACGGCGCTGCTTGGCCTCGCCGATCTGTTCGACCAGGATCGCGCCCGCGCCGGGACGCCCCGCCGCCTCCGCCTGTCCTGTCATGGAATCACGGGTCGGCGCGGCGCTGTCTGTCATGGTGCGCGCCTCTTGCCCCCAAAGGCCCCCCGGTGTAAACGCCGCCGCTCATTCCCGCCGGGGTTCTGGCGGGTTTTCTCATTTTCACGCACCGACGGTCGGCATCGTCATCGCGTACAGAGACTGGAACACGACCATGAAGGCCGATACGCACCCCGACTACCACTTCATCACCGTCACCCTGACGGACGGCTCGACGTACCAGACGCGGTCGACCTACGGCAAGGAAGGCGATGTGCTGAACCTGGACATCGATCCGTCGACGCACCCGGCCTGGACCGGCGGCAACCAGCAGATGCTGGATCGCGGCGGCCGCGTTTCGCGCTTCAACAACAAGTTCGGCGGCTTCATCAAGAAGTAGTCGCAAACTGCGGCACGGACGACACGAAGGGCGCCGGTTTCTCGACCGGCGCTTTTTGTTTGGGCGGAAGGTCGATAACATGCGGCGGTTCGATGCCGGGGCGCGAACGCCGGGTTCAACACGGCGTCGAACACAGAGCGACACGACCATGAATCGACGTGAATTGACCCTCGGCGTGGCCGCGGCGGCGTTGGCCGGCGGGGCCTCGGCCCAGACGGTCCCGGCGCAGCCGGCCCCGGCCAATTCGATCAACAGCCCCTATTACACCGCCTATAGCGACCAGATCGATCGCCTGCCGCAGGCCGTGCAGGCGGACGTGCGGGCCTTCTACGAACTCAACGGCTGGCGCCCGGTGTGGAACGCCGACCGTCTGCGCAAGCTGAACGAGGCGTCGAACCGCGCCGAGCGTCATGGTCTGGCCAGGTCGGACTTCTTCGATTTCGTGGAGCTGGCCGCCGACCCCGACAGCGCCGAAGTCCGGACCACGGGCGCGGCCATGGCCTATGCCGACGTTCTGGCTCGCGGTCGGGTGCGGCCGGAATCGGTCGAAGAGCTGTGGGAAATGCAGAAGAACGTCGTCGATCTGCCCGCCGGGCTGAACGACGCAATGGTCCAGAACAAGATCGTCGAATGGTTCAACGGCCTGGCCCCGACCGACATCGGCTACAACAATCTTTCGGCCGGATACGTCCGCTATCGCCGCATCATCCGCAACGGGGGCTGGGCGCGGTTCCGCGCGGGTGCCGCGATCGAGCCGGGCAACAGCGACACCCGCGTGCCCATCATCATCCAGCGCCTGGTGGCCGAGGGCGACCTGTCGGAGGCCGACGGCGCGCGCCTGACAGCCCAGGGCCTGGTCTATGGACCCGAGCTGCAGACGGCCGTCCGGGGCTTCCAGGCCCGGCACGGCCTCGCCCCCGACGGCCGGATCGGCGCGGGCACCCAGAGCTCGCTGGGGGCCTCGGCCGAGGACCGGGCCCGCCAGATCGCGCTCAACCTCGAACGTCGTCGCTGGCTGAAGCGCGAGCTCAGTCCTGAACGGATCGAGGTCAACACCGCCGCGGCCATCATGGTCTACTGGAAGGACGGCCGCCCCGTTCACTCCAACCGCGTCGTCTGCGGCGCGCCGGCGACCCAGACGCCGAGTCTTGAAAAGCCGTTCGCCTCGGTCGTGGCCAATCCGCCCTGGTATGTGCCCGCCGGCATCGCGAGGCGCGAGATCCTGCCGCGCGGACCCGCCTATCTGGCCAGCCAGAACATGTATGTGCAGAACGGCCAGGTCATCCAGCGCGCCGGCCCGACCGCCGCGCTCGGCTATGTGAAGTTCGAGCTGCGCGACAGCTACGCCATCTTCCTGCACGACACGCCGTCCAAGGCGGCTTTCAACCTGTCGGTCCGGCAACGCTCGCACGGCTGCGTCCGCGTGCAGAACGCCGTGGAGTTCGCGCGCATTCTGCTCGCGCCCGATCCGGCCCTGCTGGCCGAATTCGATACGGCCCAGCAAACCCGCCAGACCCGGCGCATCCAGACCGGCCGCGAGATCAACGTGCGCCTGCTCTACTGGACCGCCTTTGTCGATGGTCAGGGCCGCGTGGCCTTCCGCGAGGACATCTATCGTCGCGACCAGACGCTGGCCGAGGCCCTGGGCATTGCCGTCAGCCTGCCGACCGTCGTCGATGACGGCGCGCGCGTCGCCAACGACGTCGGGCCGTAGGATCTAGAGCCGGAACGCCGCTTCCAGCAGGCCCATCTGGCTCAGCACCGGATTGGCGTCGAGCTCGCCCGGCGCGTCCAGATACAGGCGACGATCCAGATACAGCACCCGGTCGTGCAGCTTCTCGGTCCGCACCAGGTATTCGACCAAGGCGATGGGGATTTCCGGATGCGTCGGCTCCGTCTCGACCTTGCGCTCGGTCAGTCGATAGCGGGCGTCGCAGGCGGCCTCGGGCGCCATGTCGCCCTCGCGGACGGCCCGCTGCACCAGGAGCCAGGACGCGATCTGCATCAGCCGGGTCGTCAGCTTCATGCTCTCGCCCGCATAGGCCAGGGCCGAGGCGCGCGACAGCAGCCTTGATTCGCGCCGTCCGTCGCCGTCCAGATAGGCGGCGGTCTCCTCGACCAGGTCCATGCCTTCCTGAAAGGTCCGCTCGAACAGTTCGGAACGCGCGAAATCGCGCACCTCGCCTGCCCGGGACCGCACTGCCGACTGTTCCTCGTCGCTCGCCATCAACTCAACCATACTCATGAAAACGATCGACGTCCGCTGTTTCGACGAGCCGCATCGGGACCGCAGCCGTTTGGACTGCAACGGCCATGCCACGGATCGGATCGAGGCGGAATGCCATCAGGAGCCGAAGTTGAACAGGGCGTCGGCCGCCGACTTCTTGGCGTTCTTGCCGGCGATCGCGGCCCTGGCGCGGTCGATCTCGCCGGTCAGGGTCTCGATCCGTTCGTTCAGCTCCTCGACGGAATAAAGGTCCAGGTCCTCTCGACCCAGCGCCGTCAGCATCGCCCCGCGTTGCGGCCGGGGATCGAGATCTTCGAAACTCATCGTCGCCTCCTTGGCCATCATCGGAAAACGCCCCATTTGAGCGCCCGGACACGGACGATTGCAAGACAGGGAACGCCGCATGCGGGTGATCGAGATCAAAGGCGGCTCCGGGCCGGCCGACGCGCTGCAGATCGGCGAGCGCCCGGAACCGCAGGCGGGTCCCGGCGAAATCCGCATCCGCGTCGCCGCCGCCGGGGTGAACCGGCCGGACCTGTTGCAACGGATCGGGGCCTATCCGCCTCCGCCGGGGGCCTCGGACATCATGGGGCTGGAGGTCGCGGGCACGGTCGATCAGGTCGGAGCCGGCGTATCCCGCCGGGCGCTCGGCGACCGGGTCTGTGCGCTTCTGGCCGGAGGAGGCTATGCCGAATACGCCGTGGTCGACGCCCGCCATACCCTGCTCCTGCCCGACGACCTCGATTTCGTCCAGGCCGCCGCCCTGCCCGAAACCCTGTTCACCGTGTTCACCAACGTCTTCGAGGGCGGGCGACTCGCGGCCGGAGAGACCCTGCTGGTCCACGGCGCCACCTCCGGCATCGGCGTCATGGCGATCCAGATGGCCAGGGCGGCCGGGGCCCGCGTCATCGCAACCTCGCGCGGGGCCACGAAAGCCGGGGCTGCGCGCGATCTGGGCGCGGACGTCAGTCTTGACGCCACCTCAGGCGACCTGGCGAAGGGCATCGCCGATGCCGGTGGGGCCGACGTCATCCTCGACATGGTCGGTGCAGACTATGCCGGGCTGAACCTGGACGCGCTCAGGCCCTTCGGCCGCTGGGTCGTGATCGCGACGCTGACCGGCGGCCTGTCCCGGATCGAGCTGGGCAAGGTCATGATGAAGCAGGCGACCCTGACGGGTTCGACCCTGCGCCGTCGCCCGGCGGACGAAAAGGCGCGGCTCGCCGCAGCCATCGAGACGCACGCCTGGCCCTGGGTCGCGTCCGGCCGGATCCGGCCGCCGATCGATGCCACCTTTCCGCTGGACCAGGCCGGTCTCGCCCACCTCCGGCTGGAAGCGGGCGAGCACGTCGGCAAGATCGTCCTGACGGTCTAGTAGCGACCGCCGCCGCGCAGGGGGCGCATCGAGGAGATGCGGTCGTTCAGGCCGGTGGTGTTCAGGTTGCGCACATTGCCCTCGATGACCTGGCAGTAGCCGCGGAAGCCGGAGTCCGAACACACCTCCCACGGGCCGTTCAGCTGGATCGAGCTGATCTGGTCGTTGAAGTCCGTGTTGGACAGATTGTACTGCTCGCCCCGGAACGTCTGGAACGCACCGCGATAGTCGCGATCGGCGAAGACGGTGATGCTGTTGCGGCCGCCGTTGTTGCCGCCGTTCCAGCCGCCACCGTTGTTGCCACCGTTCCAGCCACCGCCGTTATTCCCGCCGCCACCCCAGCCACCGCCGTTGTTGCCGCCACCGCCGCCATTCCAGCCGCCGCCGTTGTTGCCGCCGTTGTTCTCGAACTCGCCGCGAACGCCCTGGCAAACCAGCAGGCCGTTGTCGTTACCGATGTCGCTGGACGAACAGGGGGCCAGCTCGATCGACGTCGACCGCGTCTGGCCCCGCGTGTCCCGGCAGTCGGCATACAGCCGACCCTGATTCACATAGGCCCCGGAACAGGACTGGGCATAGCTGCCGCGCGGCGCGCCCCGCGCCTGGGCCTCGGCCGCGTCGGGAACCGACGCGAAGCCGACCGTCGCAAGGACGGCACCGGCAGCGATGAAAGCGGGTGTCTTCATGATTTTCTTCCTCCAGGGGGGATGCCTCTCGCATCCGGTGAGCCATTGTTTTCCAGTCCGGATGAACCGTTGCTGTATAGCACTGCATGACGTCGTTTTCTTTTCGCGCGAAACGGCCTATATCGCCAGCATCAGGCGCCCGGTCGAAAGGCCGGGCGCCGTCGTATCCGGAGCCCGGGATCGCCGGGCCCTCGCACACTTTCGGGACCACCACCCATGACCGACATCCTGATGCCCAAGGCGACCGCCGTCTGGCTGGTCGACAACACTTCGCTGACGTTCGAACAGATCGCCGCCTTCTGTGGCCTGCACCCCCTCGAAGTGCGCGGCATCGCCGACGGCGACGTGGCCCGCGACATCCGGGGCGTCGATCCGATCACGGGCGGTCAACTGACCCGCGAGGAACTGGACAGGGCCCAGGCCGACGAAAGCTATCGGATGACCGCGATCGTCAGCCGTCACGCCGAACTGCTGAAGACCAACAAGCCCGCGCCGAAATATACGCCGGTCTCGCGTCGTCAGGACCGGCCGGACGCCATCAGCTGGTTCGTCAAGAATCACCCCGAGGTGACCGACGCCCAGATCGCCAAACTGCTGGGCACCACCAAGTCGACGATCGACAGCGTGCGCAACCGCACCCACTGGAACAGCCCCAACATCAAGCCGGTCGATCCGGTGACCCTGGGCCTGGTCGGTCAGTTGGTCCTGGACGACCTGATCTCCAAAGCGGCCGAAAAGAAGAACCGCGACGACGCCAAAAAGGGCGGACCGGCGCTGGAGCCGATCGCTTCGGAACCCGTCGAGCCGGAATTCGTGCCCGAGGAGCGCGAGCGTCGCACCGCCGAACCCACGGCCGCCTCCGTGTTCGGCAACCGAGAGTAGGTTTACTGCGGGTAGGCCGCGCTGCGCGGCCGGTACCAGCTGGGGGATGCGGGGGGCGCACAGTTCCGCTGCATCCCCAGCCCCTTCAGATAGGCCCGGCGCGACCGCCCGGCCTGGATCGCGGACTGCACATGTCGGCTGTGTTGTTCGGCCCCCGACAGCTGCCGGACCCAGTTCCGCCCGGGAATGAAGTCGGTCACGCTGTTGCGGATCGCATCCAGCGCCGCGCGCGCGGCCGCGTCCTGGGCCCGCTCGCTCATCAGGGTCCCGTCGTCGTGCGGCGGCTCATCGGTGTCCGGACCCAGCGCATCGTTCAGGCGGATGACCTCGGCCGCGATCGTGGTGCACTGGTTCAGGTTGCGGGTGTCATAGGGATTGCCCTCCGCCTGCAGCAGGACGGTGGGGATGAACTCGCGCCTCAGATTGAAGTCGTTCAGCGGGGCCGTGACCGCCGCGCCCACGCCGTCGCGCACCTGGGTCGCCGCCGAACAGCCCACAAGAGCCACGGCCACCAGGGCCGACATGACGCCGAGCTTCACCAAGACCGTACTCCGACCACCCCGTCCCGCACGCTTCCACCGTCATGTCCCGGAAGGCAAGACCGCACCGACGTCACGATCGACCGCGTCGGGCGCGATCGCGCGACAGAATGCGGATGGTACGTCCTCTCGGGCTCGAACCGAGGACCCTCTGATTAAAAGTCAGATGCTCTAACCAACTGAGCTAAGGACGCGCATCGCTGCTGAACGGCGACGCCGTTTCGCGGTTGCGCCTTCTGGTGCATCGCAGCAGCCGGGTCAAGGCCGGTTGCCGCTTTCGTGGATTCAGGCGGCGTTGTGCTCCGGGGCCTCGTCTTCGACGGAGGCGCACGCTTCAGCCAGGGTTTGGGCCAGCAGGACCGGATCGATCGGCTTGGTCAGGAAGGCGTAGACACCCGTCGCGTCCCAGACCGCGCGGTGCACATCCATGGCGTTGGCCGTCAGCGCAATCAGCGGCGTGCTGCGGTTCAGGTCTGACCGCCGGATCTGGGCCGAGGCCTCGAGCCCGTCCATCACCGGCATCTGCATGTCCATCAGTATGGCATCGAACCGCTGGCTCGCCGCGGCCTCGACCGCCTCCGCGCCGTTTTCGACCAGAACGAGATTGCAGCCGTGCGGCTCCAGCAGCAGGGCCAGGATCCGGCGGTTCACGGCGTGGTCGTCCGCCGCCAGGATGATCTTGCCGGCGAGAGAGCCGCTGGTGACGGCCCGACGCTTCGGCTCCGGAATGGCGGCCTCGGCCACCTCGACGGGCAGGGTCAGGGTAAAGGTCGAACCCTTGTTCTCTACGCTTGCGGCAGTCAGCTGCCCGCCCATGATCTCGGCCAGGCGACGGCTGATGGCCAGTCCCAGACCGGTACCGCCGTATTTCCGGGTCGTGCCCGCATCGACCTGTTCGAAACTGTTGAAGATGTTCGCCAGCCGATCGGCGGGAATGCCGCATCCCGTGTCTGCAACCGACACCACCAGGTGACCCGGCCCGGCCTGCCAGTCGACCGAAAGGGTGATGGCGCCATGCTCGGTGAACTTCACCGCATTGGACAGCAGGTTGAAAAGCATCTGCTGCAGCCGCAGGGGGTCGGTGCGAATGCGGGCCGGTGTCCGGTCCGAAATCATCACCTTCAGCCGCACGCTGTTGGCGCTGGCCTTGGGCTCCCACAGCCGGACCAGCGAACCGATCTTTTCGCGCAGATCGATATCGGCCATCTCCAGCTGCATCTTGCCGGCTTCGATCTTGGAAAAGTCCAGCACGTCGTTGAGCAGGCCGACGAGCACGTCACCCGCATCCAGCAGCATGGAGACATGTTCCCGCTGCTGGCGGTCGAGGCGCGTCCGGCGCAGAAGATTGGCGGCCGAGATCACGGCATTCATCGGCGTGCGAATCTCGTGGCTGACGACGGCCAGAAAGTCGGACTTGGCGGCGCTGGCGATCTCGGCCTTTCTGCGTTCGGCCCGCGCCTCGTCATTGGCTTCCTGCATGGCGCGTGTGGTCATGGAGCTCTGGCGGGCGGCGACGATCAGATGGGTCATGTACAGAACGCCACCGATGGCGATCAGCAAGTCCTGGGGCTGGCGCCCCAGAATGGCTCCCATGATCGGCAAACCCAGGAAATAGAGACCGTGAGGGATGACCGCCGACAGCAGCAGCGCTCGCATATGGTGCATATGCAGGCTGACGTGCAGAAGACCTCCGGCCACCTGGATCATGGCGAACAGCCGTCCCGCCTCGCCGGCGGTCATCCACAGATAGGCAGAGATGCCCGAGAAGATGATGACATTCAGGCTGGTGGTGGCACACATCGCCACGCGATAGGCCTGCGTGGGATTGATCTCTGGATTGCGCCGGATGGGTCGGCATACCAGCCAGTCGATGAACTGGCCCACCAGAACCGCCCCGAACCAGACGGCGGGCCAGAAGGATTTCGACAGGAAACAGGCCGTCCCGGCGATGAACAGGGCAAGGGCGATCCGCGTCTTCAGCTCACGAAAGCGAACCTGCGCGATCATGGAATAGCCGTTGGCGGTCATTGCGCACCTCTCTTCACCGAACACCATAAGCTGAAAGAGACGAAGGATTGGTTTCCGTCAGGCTGAACGGGCGTGACCCCGGCGCGGTGTCGCGTTATGGAACGGGCCGGAGCACGGGGCGTTTCGACGCCGATCCGGGGGAGATGCAGATGAAGTCATTGATGTTTGTTGCGGCGATCGGGGTGGCCGCCCTGACCCTGTCGGCCTGTGACGAGCCCTATCGGGAGGAGACCGGGACGGCGTCGCAGCCCATGGAAACGCCGGTTGCGCCGTCAGCGGCCGACCAGACCGCACCCGTCACCGACACGACCGCGCCGACGACGCCATCGACGACCACCCTGCCTGCCGACGAACGGTCTTCGGAACAGTCGGTTCAGCCGGAAAGCGAAACCCTGTTCTATTGAGCCGTTGCCGCAACGTCGTCGCGATCGGGTCTCACAAGCCGCGCCCGTCGACCGCGGGGGTCGACGATGAAGGATAGAGATTGAGGTTGTGTCGTCACCGCTACGCATTGTGCCTGTCGGCCGTCCTCGTGACGGCGTGCGGCTGGCTGGGCGGTGTTGATGACGCCCATGCCGACCCCCGGGCGCAGGTCCGGGGCGATCTGCCCGCCGATCTTCGGACCCGTCTGGTCCAGGCCATCGGCGCAGTCGACGATGCGCCGGGAAACCGTTTCGAGGCCCGACGCCGCGCCCGCGGGGCGATGGAGTCCGCTGAGGCCCTGCTGCGGTCCGAGGGCTACTACCAGTCGATCCTCGAGGACATCGTCGAGGGCGAGGACGCCCCCGTGGCCATCGTCAGCGTGCGCCCCGGCCCCCGTTTCGTCCTGGCCCCCGCGACGATCCAGTGGGTCGCGCCGGAGCCGGAGCCCGAGGTCATCCAGACGGCCCGGACCGACATCGGACTGACCCCCGGTGACCCCGGTCGGGCCGCCGAGGTCGTCGCCGCCGAGGGTCGGATCATCGCCAGCCTGACGCGCGAAGGCTATCCCGACGCCGCCACCCGGCCGCGCCGCGTGGTGGTCGATCATGCCGCCATGACGGTGCAACCGACCTTCAACATCAGCTCCGGTGCCCTGGTGCGTCTGGACGGCGTCCGCGTGGAGACCCGGGGACCGACCAATCCCGAGTGGGTCGCCAACCTGGCCCCCTGGAGCGCGGGCCAGCGCTACGATCCCGAACTGGTCGGCGAGCTGGAGCGACGCCTGCTGGAAACCGGCGTCTATGACGGGGTGGCCGTGGCCCTGACCGGCCCGGACCAGACCACGCCCGACGGCAACCGCCCGATCGTGGTGACCCTGACCGATCGCCCCCGCAGGATCCTCGAGGCCGGTGCCACCTTCTCCACCGCCGAGGGATCGGGGGTCGAAGGTCTGTGGACCTGGTACAACCGCTTCGGTCGAGCCGACACCCTGCGGTTTCAGGCGCGCATCGCCAATGTCGACAGCCGGATCGGGGCCGACCTGTCCCTGCCCCACTGGCGCGCGCCGGGCCAGACCCTGGCCCTGTCCGCCGCCGTCGTGAACGAGGACACCGACGCCTATATCCGCACGGCCGGGGTCCTGTCCGCCGACCTGCGCCAGCGCCTCGGCAAGACGTCCTGGTACAGTTATGGCGTCGGCCTGGACTTCGGCCGATACGACGAAGGCCGGTTCGATCCGGTCACCCGGCTGCCGGTCAGCCTCGATCGCGACCTCGCCCTCTTCACCGGCCGCATCAGCGCCTATATCGATCAGTCGAACGATCCGCTGAACCCCGCGAACGGGTGGCGACTGACCGTCAATATCCAGCCGACCGCCGTGGCGGGCGAGGACACCATCCTGTTTTTGCGCAGCGAGGCCCAGATCACCGGCTACCGGCCGCTGGACCCGCGCAACCGGACGGTCCTGGCAGGCCGCATGAGAC
Organism: Brevundimonas sp. AJA228-03; assembly: GCF_017795885.1. Taxonomy (NCBI): domain Bacteria; kingdom Pseudomonadati; phylum Pseudomonadota; class Alphaproteobacteria; order Caulobacterales; family Caulobacteraceae; genus Brevundimonas; species Brevundimonas sp. AJA228-03. Next base: position 2,502,665 of record NZ_CP059297.1, read on the forward strand.
TGGGCTCCATCCTCGGCGGCAGCGAGCTCAGCGCGCCGTCCGATCGCCTGTTCTTCTCGGGTGGCGGCGGCTCGGTGCGCGGCTACGAATACCAGGGCGTCGGCCCGCGTCTGCCCGACAACACCCCGCGCGGCGGCATCTCCCTGTTCGAGGTTTCCGCCGAGGTCCGCCGCGATCTGGGCCGGAATTTCGGCGCCGTGGCCTTCATCGACGCGGGATCCATCGGTTTCGACGAAACCCCGGACTTCTCGAACCTGCGCTATTCGGTCGGTGTCGGTGGCCGCTACACCCTGTCCTTCGGCCCCATCCGCGCCGACATCGCCATTCCCCTGGACAAGCGTGAAGGCGACGCCAGCTTCCAGGTCTATGTCAGCATCGGTCAGGCGTTTTGACCGATCCGGGCCCCGAAACGCCCGAGGTCGAGACGCCGACGAAGGCCGAAAGGCGCCGTCGCACGCGCCTTCAGGCCTTTGGCTTCATCGCCGGTCTGGTGCTGGTCGGTCTGGCGGCCCTCGCCCTGATCCTGGCGGTCGGCGGACGGATGTATCTGGTCTCGGGTCCCGGCCGCGATCTGATCACCAGCTTCATCGCCGGCAAGAAGATCAGCCGCTATGGCCGCATAAACGTTGAGGGGTTGACGGGCGACCTGTTCGACGACTTCACCCTGGCGCGCGTCACCGTCACCGACAGGGACGGCGTCTGGCTGGAAGCGAGCGATGTCCGCGTGGACTGGGATTTCTGGCCACTCGTCACACGCCGGTTCCATGCGACCGACATCAGCGCCCGGTCCATCCGCCTGCTGCGCCGCCCGACGCTCGATCCGCCCGACGGCAAGCCGCCGCAGCCCAGCCCCATCGGCGTCGACATCGACCGGTTCTCGGCCGACGTCGAACTTCTAGAAGGCTTTTCGAAGGAATACGGCAAATGGCGTCTGAACGGCGACGCCCTGATCCCGCGTCTCGGCAACAAGTCGGCCTCCCTGAACGCCTACAGCCGGAACCGGCCCGGCGACTATCTGCGCGTCACCACCACCTTCGGCGGCAAGATCGAGGACCTGCGCCTGAACCTTCGCGCCAGCGAGGCCCAGGGCGGTCCCCTGGCCGGGTCGCTGGGCTATTCGCCGGACCAGCCCTTCTCCGCCGTCGCCGTGGTGAATGGAGAGATCGTCAATGCCACCCTCCAGACGGGGCCGTTCGTCCCCCTGACGGTACGGGGCCGCTATGGCGTCGCGGGATCGCGGATCTCCGGCTATTTCGACTTCAGTGGCTCGGATCTGCTGGAGCCCTTCGTGCAGCGGATCGGGCGGACGGCCCGGTTCGGCTTCGCCTCGGTGCCGACGGCCGAGGACGGGAACGTCCAGGGCATGGCCTGGCGGCTGATCGCCGACAATCTGACCTCCAGCGCGCGCGGGATCATCGACCTGAAGACCCAGACGGCCGACGACGGCGTCGCCGTGTCCATCTCCACGGGATCGATGTCCCGGCTGGCGGGCACCACCATCGGCGGGGCAGCGACCTATTCGGCGATGTTCACGGGCGATGCGAAAGTCTGGAAACTCGACGGCAATGTCCGCCTGTCGAACGCCGACATCGCCAGCTATGCGGCCGGCCAGGTGTCCGGCCCGCTCGATTTCGCCGCCGACAACGGCCGTTTCACCCTGGGCGGCGACCTGTCGGTGACGGGCGGTCGCAGCGCCGGGATCGTCGGCGCCCTGCTGGGGTCCCGACCGCGCTTCAAGTTCGCCGCCGCCCGCGCGAAGGACGGCGCGATCCTGCTGGAAGACATCGACGCGCGCGGCCAGGCCCTGACCCTGACCGGCTCGGGCGGTCGCAACCTGCTGGGCGGCCTGGACTTCCGGGGCCGGGCCGAGATCACCGACGTCGGCCGCCTTCGCCCCGGCGCGCGCGGCACATTCGGCGGACCGATCCAGGCGTCCTCGGCCCGATCGGGCGCACCCTGGCGTCTGACCTTCGACGGTCGTGCCGCGCGTCTGGCCACGGGCATGGCCGAGCTGGATCGCCTGCTGGGCGCCACTCCCCGCCTGCAACTGGGCGGTGCCCTGAATGGCGGACGCATCGAGGTCGAGCAGGGCCTGCTGACGGGGGCGGCGGGCCGGGCCAGCGCGAAGGGCCTGATCGAGTCGGCCGGGCGCCTGCGCCTGGCGCTGGACTGGAATGCCCAGGGGCCCTTCGGCGTGGGGCCGGTCGCGATCGACGGAGCCATGACCGGCAATGGTGCCCTGACCGGCACCCTCGCCCGGCCCCGCGCCGACCTGACCGCGACCTTCGCCAGCGTCGCCGCCGGGGCCCTGACCCTGACCGACACCCATCTGATCCTAAGCTTCCGCAAGGGTGCGGACGCCTCGGATGGCCGCGTCGTGCTCACGGCCGGTTCGAACTACGGCCCGGCGACCGCCTCGGGCAATTTCTACCTCGGCGGCAGTGCGCTCCGCCTGACCGACGTCGATCTGAACGCAGGCGGCGTCACCGCCCAGGGGGCCCTGGCCCTGAACAACAATACGCCGTCCAGCGCGGACCTGACCTTCACCGCGCGGCCGGGGGCCTTCCTGACGTCCGGCACGGCGGAAGGCCGCATCCGCCTCACCGACGGTCCGGGCAGCGAGAGCGCCATTCTGGACGTGACCGGCCGCGACCTCAGTTTCTCCGGATCGCCCTATGTGATCCGCCGCATCAGTCTGGACGGACGCGGTACCCTCGACCGCCTGCCCTTCCGCGTCGTCGCCGACGTCGGGGGACCGACCCCGGTCTCCTTCGACGGCACCGGCGTATACGCGCACCAGGACACGGCCCGGAGCCTGACCCTGTCCGGCAACGGTCGCGTGCGCGAGGTGGCCTTCGCCACTCGCAGCCCGGCGGTGATCGCCCTGGCCGGCGACGGTCGGGTGGTCCGCGTCGACATGACGGTCGGCGGCGGCATCCTGCTGGGCGAGATGCGCCAGGATGCCGGAGCGGCCGTGATCCAGGCCGATCTGACCAGCGTCGAACTGGGCTCCATCGCGCCCGATCTCGGCGGCCGGGTCACGGGCCGGGTCTCCCTGCGCGGTTCGGGCGACGACCTGTCGGGCTCCGCCAACGTCACCCTGGCCCAGTTGCGCAGCGTCGATGCCCCGCGCGGCCTGTCGGTCGATGGCTCGGTCAATGCGACCCTGGTCAACAACACGCTGCGCATCCAGGCCAATGCGGCCGGGACCGACGCCGTGCGCGCCACCGCCGATGTCACCCTGCCGGTCGAGGCCTCGGCTGCCCCGCTGCGCCTCGCCATCAACAAGACCCGGCCCATGTCCGGCGAAGTGGTGGTCAACGGACAGATCCAGCCGATCTGGGACGTCTTCTTCGGCGGCGAGCGCACCCTGGCCGGTCAGGTCGACGGTCGCGCCATCCTGAACGGCACGATAAACGCCCCCCTGATCACCGGTCGCCTGAACCTGGCCCAGGGCCGGTTCCGCGACAATGGCACGGGCCTGGTGCTGAACGACGTCACCCTGGCCAGCCGGTTCGACGACACGACGGCGCTGATCCAGACCTTCACTGCCACCGACGGCGCGGGCGGCACCGTCTCGGGCGACGGCCGCATCGGCCTGCGCCAGGGCTCCGGCTCCAGTTTCCAGCTGGCCCTGACCCGTTTCCGGATCATCGACAACGACATCGCCCAGGGGCGCGCGACCGGCCCCCTGACCGTCACGCGCGGGGCCGACGGCAACATCCAGCTGGCGGGTCAGATGGCGATCGACGAGGCCCGGATCGAGGCCAATCCCCCGGTTCCCAGCGGCGTCACCGCCATGGACGTCGTCGAGATCAACCGGGCGGGAGGCGACCCGGCCGGGAGCGATGAGGTCACCACCCATCGCGGGCCCCAGATCGGTCTGGACATTCGTCTGCGCTCGACCGGCAATGCCGTGCGCGTGGTTGGACGCGGCCTGAACGTCTATCTCAGCGTCAATGCGCGGGTGCGCGGCACGGTCGCCCGGCCGACCCTCAGCGGCACGGCGCGGATCGTGCGCGGCGACTATGATTTCGCGGGCAAGCGGTTCGTGTTCGACGATCGCGGCTCCGTCGCCCTGTCCACCGATCCGGCGCGGATCCGGCTGAACCTGGCGGCTGTGCGCGAGGACCCGGCCCTGGCCGCCACCATCCGCGTGACCGGCACCGCCGCCCTGCCCGTCATCGTCCTGACCTCGACACCCCAGCTGCCCCAGGACGAGATCCTGTCCCAGGTCCTGTTCGGCCGCTCGGCCTCGCAGCTGTCGCCGTTCGAGGCGGCGCAGCTGGCAGCCGGGGTGGCGTCCCTGGCGGGCGGCGGCGGCTTCGACGTGATCGGCAATCTGCGCGAACTGGCCGGTCTGGACCGGCTGTCATTCAGTGGCGAGGCCTCGGCCCTGACCGTCTCGGGCGGTCGCTACATCACCGACGACGTCTATCTGGAGATCATCGGCGGAGGTGAAGGCGGCGCGGCCGTCAACGTCGAATGGCAGGTGCGCCGGAACGTGGCCATCAGCTCCCGGTTCGGCGGCCAGGGCGACGCCACCCTGTCGATCCGGTGGCGGCGTCAGTCGCGGGTGCCGGGGGCGGCCGCCGGTGATGACGACCGCCGCCCGAATCGTCCGTCAGATTAGCGGGCGCTTTCCATCTGCAGCCGGTCCAGCCGCCCGATGCCGCGAAGGCCCGCGATCAGCAGGATCAGCTGGACCACCATGACGATCAGCGACAGGGCGATCTGCCATATCGGGGTCGCCGGGATATTGGGCATGGCGCTGGCGATCAGAGGCGTCGCCGCCGTCGATACGATCCCGAAAATCACGAGGACCATGAACAGGATGGCCAGCATCTTGCCGGGGTTCCGCCACTGGACCACGCCAAGGATCAGCTGAAGCGCGGCGAACCCGCCCGCGGTCCACAGCCCGATCTGGACGCTGGCCGCAGCGGAGGCGGCACCCGCCGGATTGGCAGCGCTGGCGGCGTCCACGGCCGCCTGGAGTTCGGCAGGATTGGCCACAGCCCATGCGAGGCTTACGACGCCGACCAGTGCGCCGATGAACATGGCCACTGCGCTGGCCCGTGCCGCGCTTTCGGCCTCGGCCTCGGTGGTGATCGGGCTGCCCGGGTTGAAGGCCTTGATCCAGTCGGTCATCGAAATCCTCCCAAAATGACAAGCAGGCTTTACACTCAATCCGGACGTATCGCAAGCCTTCACCTTTCGGATCGGCCCGGCTAAGGTAAGGCCATGCGGATTCTCCCACAGGATCATGCCGCCCTCGACCTGGTCGGGCGGGGCGCGGCGGTCCTGATCGACCGTGCGGTCGCCTGGTCGAACATCAACTCCGGCAGCGACAATCCCGACGGCCTGAACGAAATCCTGGCCCTGCTGGAGGCCGAGGCCGGCCGCCTGCCCGCCGAGGTCGCCCGCATCCCCACCCAGGGCTTTTCCACCGTCGCCGACGACGGCACCGTCCGCTCCCAGGCCCGCGCCGACGCCCTGAAGATCACCGCCCGCCCCGATGCGCCGATCCAGGTCGTCCTGACCGGCCATTATGACACCGTCTACCCGGCCGACAGCGCCTTCCAGACCGTTGTGAGCCGTGCCGACGGGGCCCTGAACGGCCCGGGCATCGCGGACATGAAGGGCGGCATCTCGGTCATGCTCGGGGCCCTGGCCGCCTTCGAAACCCACCCCGATCGCGACGGCGTGGGCTGGACCGTCCTGCTGTCCCCGGACGAGGAGATCGGCTCGCCCGCCTCCGCCCCCCTTCTGGCCGAACTGGGCGCGCGCGGTCATGTCGGCATGACCTACGAACCCGCCCTGGCCGACGGCACCCTGGCGGGGGCGAGGAAGGGCAGCGGCAATTTCCACCTGATCGTCACGGGCAAGGCCGCCCACGCCGGACGCGCCTTCCACGAAGGCGCCAACGCCGTCGCCGGGGCCGCCATCGTCGCCGCCGCCCTTCACGCCCTGAACGGCCGGCGTGAAGGCGTGACGGTCAACGTCGCCCGCATCTCGGGCGGCGGGGCGCTGAACGTCGTCGCCGACAATGCGGTCGTCCGCTTCAACGTCCGCGTCCCGGATGCCCAGGCCGCCGCCTGGATCACCGACGCCATCGCCGAGATCGTCGCCTCGCCCCCGTTCGACGGCCTGACCCTGGACCTGCACGGCGGCATGACCCGCGCGCCCAAGCCGATGGACGCGTCCCAGACCGCCCTGTTCGAGGCGGTGCGCGAGACCGGTGCCCTGCTGGGCCAGACCATCGCCTGGTCGCCCTCGGGCGGCGTCTGCGAGGGCAACAACCTGCACGCCGCCGGCCTGCCCAATATCGACACCCTCGGCGTCCGGGGCGGCCTGATCCATTCGCAGGAAGAGTTCGCCTGGCCCGACAGCTTCGTCGAGCGGGCGCAGCTTTCGACCCTGATGCTGTGCAAGATCGCGTCCGGAGAGATCGACGCGCTGAAGCTGAAGTCGCTGCGGCTCAATCCTCCCCCATCGGGGGAGGTGGCGCGCAGCGCCGGAGGGGGCCCACCACAGACACCGGAGTCCGGGGTTAGCCCCCTCCACCGCGAAGACGCGGTCCCCCTCCCCCAACAGGGGAGGATCACCTGATGCTCGTCATCCGCCCCGCCGGTCCCGCCGACCTGGATCACCTGCTGGAACTGGCCATCCTCTCCGGCCCCGGTTTCACCAGCCTGCCCGAGGACCCGGACCAGCTGGCCGAACGCCTCGACATCAGCCGCGACAGCTTCGCCGGGACCCTGGCCCCCCAGGCCCGGTGGTACACATTGATGATGGAGGAGACCGACACCGGCGACGTGGACGGCATCGCCTCGGTCAAGGCGGCGGTCGGGCTGAACCGGCCCTTCTTCTCGTTCCGGCTCGTGACCAACGCCTCGTCCTCCCCGTCGCTGGACATCAGGCTGGAGCATCAGACGCTGCAGCTGGTCAACGAATGCACCGGCTGGACCGAGGTCGGTTCCCTGTTCCTGAAGGCGGACCGGCGCAAGGGCGGCGCGGGGCGGCTGCTGTCCCAGTCCCGCTACATGCTGATCGGGACCCAGCCCGACCTGTTCGCCGAGACGGTCCTCGCCGAGCTGCGGGGCGTCTTCACCCCCGACGGCGCCTGCCCCTTCTGGGACCATGTGGCGCACAAATTCTTCCCCATGCCGTTCGACCAGGCGGACATGATGACGGGCTCCACCGACAAGCAGTTCATCCTCGACCTCGCCCCGCGCCACCCGATCTACGTCGCGCTGCTGCCCGAGCCGGCCCGCGCCGTGATCGGCAAGGTCCACCCCCAGGGCGTGGCGGCCATGGCCCTGCTGGAAAGCGAGGGCTTTCGCCCCAACGGCCTGATCGACATCTTCGATGCCGGCCCGACCGTCAGCTGTTCCCGCGACCACATCCGCACCGTGCGTGACGCCCGCCGCCTGACGGCTTCTGTGGTCGACGACGTCGAGGCCGAGCTGCCCTCGCTGGTGTCGACCGACAGCGTCGGCGACTTCCGCGCGGTGCGGGGCCGGGCCGCGATCGACGGCGACACCGTGCGCCTGCCCGCCGAGGTGGCGGAGGCCCTGAAAGTCCGCACGGGCGATGTCGTCAGGGTGAAGTCATGACCCCCTCTCCCCGCTCATCCCCGCGAAAGCGGGGACCCAGTGGTCTGGCGGCTCCGACATTGAGAGATCACGCACGTCGGAATCCGACGCCCCGAGCGTCATGAAAGAACTGGGTCCCCGCTTTCGCGGGGATGAGCGGAGTTGTTTGAATGTCCGAGGGACACCTTTATCTGAACGGGGCCTGGACCGAGGGCGCGGGCGACGGCTTCGCCTCTTTCGATCCGGCGACCGAAGCCCGCGTCTGGCGCGGCAACGAGGCCTCGACCCATCAGGTCGGCGCCGCCGTCGAGGCCGCCCGCGCCGCCTTCCCCGACTGGGCCGACCGCCCGCGCACCGAGCGGATCGCGGCCATGAAACGCTATCAGGCCGCGCTCAAGGCCCGCGCCCCCGCCTTCGCCGAAGCCATCTCCAGAGAGACCGGCAAGGCCCTGTGGGAGACCACGGCGGAACTGGGCTCCATGACCGGCAAGGTCGACCTCTCCATCCGCGCCTATGACGAGCGCACCGGCGAGCGCACGGCCGAGACCGCCTTCGGCCACGCCACCCTGCGCCACCGTCCGCACGGCGTCGCAGCGGTGCTGGGCCCGTTCAACTTCCCGGGCCACCTGCCCAACGGCCATATCGTCCCTGCCCTGCTGGCCGGGGATACCGTCGTGTTCAAGCCGTCGGAGGAGACGCCCCACGCCGGTCAGCTGATCACCGAATGCCTTGAGGAAGCCGACCTGCCCGCGGGCGTGTTCAACCTCGTTCAGGGTGGCCGCGACGTCGGGGCCGCCCTGCTGGACCAGCCCATCGACGCCCTGATGTTCACCGGCTCCGGTGCGGCCGGTGCCCATTTCAGGCGCAAGTTCGCCGACGATCCGCACGTCATCCTGGCGCTGGAGCTCGGCGGCAACAATCCGCTGGTCGTCTGGGATGCCGCCGATGCCGAGGCCGTCGCCGGCCTCGTCGTCCAATCCGCTTTCGTCACCACCGGCCAACGCTGCTCGTGCGCGCGCCGCCTGATCGTGCCCGAGGGGGCGTCGGGCGACGCCATCGTCGAGGCTGTCAACAGCCTCGTCGACCGGTTGATTTTCGCCCCCTGGGACGCGACGCCCGAACCCTATGGTGGCCCCCTGATCTCGCAGCGCGCGGCGGAACAGGCGCTGGCGGCCCTGCAGCAGCGGATCGACATAGGTGCCAGGGTGATCCGCGCCTCCGGTCCTGTCGGCAGCCTGCCCAGGGCCTTCGTCAAACCGGCCATCCTCGACGTGACCGGCATCGACGTCCCCGACGAGGAGATGTTCGCCCCCTTCCTGTCCGTCACCCGCGTCCCGACCTTCGAGGCCGCTATCGCCGCCGCCAACGCCACCCGCTATGGCCTGTCCGCCGGCCTCATCAGCGACGACCCCGCCCACTGGGACCATTTCATCCGCCGCATCCGTGCGGGCGTCGTCAACTTCAACCGCCCGACCACCGGCGCCGCCGGCGACATGCCCTTCGGCGGCCTCGGCGCCAGCGGCAACCACCGCCCGTCCGCATACTACGCCGCCGACTACTGCGCCTATCCGGTGGCCAGTTTCGAGGCCGGGGCGGTGAAGAACATCGAGGGCGAGATCAAGGGGTTGAGACAATGACCCTCTCCCGCCGGGAGAGGGGTCTGTGACCGCCCTCGAAGCCAATGCCGACGGCCTGATCGGTCCGACACATTCCTATGCCGGTCTCAGCCCCGGCAACCTCGCCTCCAGCCTGAACAAGGGCGAGGCGTCCAACCCCCGCGCGGCCGTCCTGCAGGGGCTCGACAAGATGAAGCGGCTCGCCGACCTCGGCCTGCCCCAGTTCGTCCTGCCGCCGCACGAGCGCCCCGACATCCCCTTCCTGCGCAGCCTCGGCTTCACCGGCCCGGACACCCGCGTGCTGGAGCAGGCCTGGAAGGATGCCCCGTCCTTCGCCGCCGCCGCCCTGTCCGCCAGTCCCATGTGGGCCGCCAATGCCGCCACCGTGACGCCCAGCGCGGACTCAGCCGACGGCCGCGTCCATTTCACCCCCGCCAACCTGCACACCAATCTGCACCGCAGCCTGGAGCACGCCCAGACGAAGCGGTCGCTGGACGTCCTGTTTCCCGACCCCACCCGCTTCGCCGTCCACGACGCCCTGCCCGCCGTCGCCCATCTGGCCGATGAGGGGGCCGCCAACCATGTCCGCCTGTGCGCCGAGCATGGGTCGCCCGGCGTGAACCTTCTGGTCTGGGGCCGCGACGCCCATCAGGTCTGGGACGGCCCCTTCCCCGCCCGCCAGACGCGTCAGGCCTCCGAGGCCATCGCCCGTCGCCACGCGGCCTCGGGCGCGGTCCTCGCCCAACAGTCCCGCGCCGCCATCGCCGGCGGCACCTTCCACAACGACGTGGTCTGCGTCGGCGCGCTGGACACCCTGTTCCACCACGACCTGGCCTTCGAGGACACCGCCGCCACCCATGCCGCCATCCGGGCGGCGGCCCAAGGCTTCGAGCCGATCTTCGTCGAGGTGTCCTCAGCTGACCTGCCCCTGGCCGACGCCATCTCCAGCTATCTGTTCAACTCCATGCTGGTGCAGATCCCGGGCGAGGATCGCCTGACCCTGATCTGCCCGACCGAGACCCGCGACAACCCCCGCAGCCACGCGGTCGCCCAGTCTCTGACCGCCTCCAACGGCCCCATCGGCCGGGTCGAATACGTCGATGTGCGCCAGTCGATGCGGAACGGCGGCGGCCCGGCCTGCCTGCGCCTGCGCGTCGTCCTGACCGAGGCCGAGCTGGCCGCCACCAACCCCGCCATGCGCCTGACCGACGCCCTGCACGCCCGCCTGTCGGACTGGGCGAACCGCCATTACCGCGACACCCTGGCCCCCGCCGACCTCGCCGACCCGGCCCTGATCGCAGAGACGCGGGGCGCGCTGGACGAACTGACCGGCCTGCTTAAGCTCGGGTCCGGATTCTACCCGTTCCAGCGCCTCTGATCGGACCCGCGATGGCCCCACCTGCGTGCACCCCATGACCCCCGCCCGCCGCCTGAAGAACATCGTCGGCGGCTCGGCCGGCAATCTGGTCGAGTGGTTCGACTGGTTCGCCTATGCGGCCTTCACCGTCTATTTCGCCCCGGTCTTCTTCCCGAAGGGCGAGCCGACCGCCCAGCTGCTGAGCACCGCGGCCATCTTCGCGGTCGGCTTCCTGATGCGGCCGGTCGGGGCCTGGGTCATGGGGGTCTATGCCGACCGCAGGGGGCGCAAGGCCGGCCTGACCCTGTCGGTCAGCCTGATGTGCGCGGGCTCGCTGATCATCGCCTGCACGCCCGGCTATGCCACCATCGGCCTCGCCGCCCCTGCCCTGCTGCTGATCGCCCGCATGATGCAGGGCCTCAGCGTCGGCGGCGAATACGGTTCCAGCGCCACCTATCTGTCCGAGATGGCCACGGCCCGGCACCGCGGTTTCTGGTCCAGCTTCCAGTATGTGACCCTGATCTCGGGCCAGCTGCTGGCCCTGATGCTGCTGATCCTGCTGCAGCGGACCTTGGGCGAGACCGCCCTGTCGGACTGGGCCTGGCGCATCCCCTTCTTCGTCGGCGCGGCCCTGGCAGTCGTGGTCTTCTGGCTGCGCCGGGGCCTGGACGAGACCACCGCCTTCACGGATCCGGGCACCCGCGCCGCGCCGAAATCCAGCGCGCTGGAACTGGTCCTGCGCCATCCGAAGGAGGCGTTGATCGTCATCGGCCTGACGGCCGGCGGGACGCTCGCCTTCTATACCTACACGACCTACCTGCAGAAATTCCTGACCAACACCTCCGGCTTCTCCAAGGCCGAGGCCACCGAGATCAGCGCCGCTGCCCTGTTCCTCTTCATGCTGCTGCAGCCCGCCGTGGGGGCGCTGTCGGACCGGATCGGCCGCAAGCCGGTGATGATCGCCTTCGGGGTCCTGGGCCTGGTCTGCACCGTGCCGATCATGAGCACCCTGGCGGTCACCACCAATGCGCTCGCCGCCTTCGCCCTGAGCCTCGCTGCCCTGGTCATCGTCTCCGGCTACACCGCCATCAATGCGGTGGTGAAGGCCGAGCTGTTCCCCGCCCATATCCGGGCGCTGGGCGTCGCCCTGCCCTATGCCCTCGCCAATGCCGTGTTCGGCGGCACGGCCGAATACGTCGCCCTGTGGTTCAAGCTGGACGGACGCGAGAGCCTGTATTTCTGGTACGTCACCGGCATGATCGGGATTTCACTGATCACCTACGTCCTGATGCGCGACACGAAGACGAAGAGTCTGATCGTCGAGGATTAGGCGCCCGGATGGCTTGTCATCCCCGACGGAGCGAAGCGGAGATCGGGGACGGGACGGTCCCACACCTCCTGACCCTCCCGGACAGCCCGCCCGGGCTGAGCCGGGAGACGGGTGGCGGCGACGCGGGTGTATGACGCCTCGCCGTGGCGTTCATGCGTGGTTCCCGCCATTCTTTCGGTCCCACGCTGTCGCCCGGCTCAGCCCATGCGGGCTGTCCGGGCGTGGCCAGACACGATGGGACTTTCGCCATCCCCGATCTCCGCTTCGCTCCGTCGGGGATGACAAGGGACCGACCCCCGCTGCGCTCCGTCGGGGATGACAAGAGAGCGATCTCCGCTGCGCTCCGTCGGGGATGACAAGAGCGCGATCTCCGCTGCGCTCCGTCGGGGATGACAAGGGACCGACCCCCGCTGCGCTCCGTCGGGGATGACAAGAGAGCGATCTCCGCTTCGCTCCGTCGGGGATGACAAGCCTAACTAGGCTTCCGGCACCGCGGGCGGCGGCGCGACCGGCCCGCCCGCTTCACCCGGGGCTACGGCGGCCTTCGCAGCCTCGTCGCCGTCGGCCAGATAGACCACCCGGCATTCGCCATCGATCGTGGTGTAGCGGCCGTTCGCGGCGTCGACGAAGGCGATGCGCCCGCCGTCGTTGTATTCGACCTTGCCTGTCGAGCGGCCGGCAAAGGTCTCGGTCCCATAGGTCCAGCAGGTGATGTCTGCAGGCTTGTCGCCAAAGGTCGCCGCGTTCCGCGCGCGCCTGGCATCGGTGCAGGCCGCGGCCGACACCGCCAGCCCCGTGACCAGAAGGACGACGAAGGTCTTTCTCACGCCGCGAACCTCCCGCCCTTGGCCGCATAGGCTTGAGTACCCCGCGTGACGACCCGGTCATAGGGCTGGATCGCCGTGATGCCGATGTCGGTCTGCCCCTTCAGCCGGTCGTAGATCGGGCCGAAGTCTTCCAGGGTCGCATCGTTCAGGGCCTCGATCGAGGGGATGACGAAATAGACCTGCTGGAAGTCGTCGATGCGGTAGTCGGTCCGCATGACCCGCTCCAGGTCGAAGGCGATGCGGTTGGGCGATGGATCCTCCAGCGCGAAGACGCTCTCGGACGCCGAGGACACGATGCCCGCGCCATAGATCCGCAGGCCCTCGCCCTGGTCGATCAGGCCGAACTCCACCGTATACCAGTACAGCCGGGCCAGGTTCCTCAGCATGCCCAGGCTCTGCGCCCGCTGCCCGCCCTTGCCATAGGCCTGCATATAGTCGGCGAAGTCCGGGTCGGTCAGCATCGGCACATGGCCGAAGACATCGTGGAAGATGTCCGGTTCCTGCAGGTAATCCAGCTGGTCGGCCTTGCGGATGAACTGCCCCGACGGGAACCGCCGGTTGGCCAGGTGGTCGAAGAACACCTCGTCGGGCACCAGTCCGGGCACGCAGACCACGGTCCAGCCGGTCAGGGCCTTCAGCTTCGGATTCATCAGGGCGAAATCGGGGATGCCGCCGGTGTTCAGGTCCAGCGCGCTCAGCCCCTTCATGAAGGCACCGGCGGCCCGCCCGGGCAGAATCTCCATCTGCCGCGCGTACAGGGTGTCCCAGGTGTCGTGCTCGACCTGGGTATAGGCCCGCCAGTTCTGGCTGATCGTCCAGTCGGCGGCCGCGCCCTCCGGCGGGCTTTGAAAGACGTGTTCGAAATCGGCCATGGCGAAACTCCCTGCCCCCAATCTAGAGGCCACCCGCCCGCCCTCCAAGCGTCAATGAATGGGCTGGGCCCTCGGCGCATGGTGTCCCGCCTCGTCGATGGTGAACCACCGGGCGCGGTCGTCGGCGTTCATCGGGGCGATGTCGGGGTCGGGCTCCAGCACCGCCTCGGCGGCATAGACCAGAAAGCCGGTGTCCTCGCCCATGGCCAGGACGCGATAGAAGGGCTGGTCGCGATAATCCGGGCCGGGCTCGCTGGCGGGTCCGGCATAGACGCCGTCGACGTCGACCACGAGCCCGCGAAACGATTCCTCGCGGTGACGTACGATCTGGCCGAGGCCGAATTTGGCAGTCAGGGACCGGGTCATGACCCTTCTGTACGACAGCCGGCCTGAGCGGGACGCTGTCAGATCCGTTCATCCTGGCGTCAGATAGGCTTGGCACGGACGATCAACGCGCATTAGGCTGACCGGGACAGGCGCCCGTCCCGGTTGCGCCCAGGTGAAAGTTCGGCCCATGCCGGCACCCGACGGCGCGCCACGACGGCGCGACGAACGGTCCCGGGTCCAGCGGGCGTCGAACGGGGATGCGTCGGCTCGCGACGGCCCCGTCTATGGCGCGCTTGATCTGGGGACCAACAACTGCCGTCTGCTGATCGCGCGCCCGGCGCGGGACGGCTTCCGCGTGGTCGACAGCTTCAGCCGGATCGTGCGCCTGGGCGAAGGTCTGTCGCGCACCGGTCGTCTGGACGAGGCGGCCATGGACCGCGCCTATGAGGCCGTGGCCCAGTGCGCCGAACGGGTGATCCGGCGCGGCGTCGACACCAGCCGGCTGATCGCGGTCGCCACCCAGGCCTGTCGTCAGGCCGAGAACGGAGCCGCCTTCGTGGAGCGGGTGCGCAAGGGCACCGGGCTGAAGCTCCGCATCATCGATCCGGTCGAGGAGGCCCGCCTGTCGGTCGAGGGCTGTCTGAACCTGTTCGACCCGGCGGCAGAGGCCGTTCTGGTCATCGACGTCGGCGGTGGCTCGACCGAGCTGTCCTGGCTGCGCAAGTCGGGCACCGAGATGAAGACGGTTGCCTGGCTGTCCGTGCCGCTGGGGGTCGTCACCCTGGCCGAGCGCCATCCCGAGCCGGAGGGCTCGGGTCAGGCCTGGTATGAGGCCATGGTGGCCGACATGTCCGCAGCCCTGGCCGCCGACGGATTCGACGATCCGGAGTTCCGGCGCCTGTATGAGGGCGGCCAGGGCCACCTCGTCGGAACCTCCGGCGCGATCACGTCCCTCGCGGGCGTGCACCTGAACCTGCCCCGCTATCAGCGCGACCGGGTCGACGGCCTGTGGATGACGCGGGCCGAGTGCGACGCGGCGGCCGACCGGCTGAAGGCCATGGGGCCCGGGGGGCGGGCGGCCGAATCCTGCATCGGGCCCGACCGCGCCGACCTGGTGCTGGCGGGCGCCGCGATCCTGGATGCCGTCCAGCGGGCCTGGCCGAGCGAGCGTGTCCGCGTCGCCGATCGCGGCCTGCGCGAGGGCCTGCTGCTGCAGCAGATGCGTCAGGCCAGACGGCCCGTACGGCGGCGGCGCGGACGCGGCCGGGGACGGCCTCAGACGGCGGGCGCCGCCGGGCCCGAGACCTGAACGGGCAGGTCCACGTCGCAGATCGAGAAATCCGCACCGCGCACCATCCGCACGCTCTCGATCAGGGTGAGGAAGGCCGCCGACGACGTCGCCATCACCTGGACCACCGGCCGCTGGTCGACCGGCAGGTCAGACGCCACGCGGACACGGATCATCCGGTCGGGATCGGCCGTCACCATGCCGTTTTCGCCGTCACCCACCTTGATAGCCCTCACGATGTCCAGGCCGGACACCACCCGGCCCCAGACGGAGTAGCGCTTGTCCAGCGCCGGATAGGGCTGGCGCATCAGGAAGAACTGGCTGTTGGCGCTGTCGTTCGCCTCGTCGCGCGCCATGCCCGCCACGCCGGGGCAATAGGTGCCCCAGCCGTGGACCTTGCCGTCGGCCGTCGTGGCCATCAGGGCGTCGGGCTGGGTCTGGACCGGCAGGCTGTTCAGGAATCCCAGCGGCGCGCCGGCCGGGGCCGCGACCATGGCGAAGGGCATGTCCGGCCCGCGCCGGAAGGTGAATTCCGCCTTCAGGTCGGGATAGGGGCTCTGGCCATCCCCGGTGCCGAGCGGATCCCCGGTCTGGGCCATGAAGGCGTCGATCACGCGGTGGAAGACGATGCCGTCGAAGAAGGCGCGCCGGGC
This sequence comes from Brevundimonas sp. AJA228-03, assembly GCF_017795885.1. Classification (NCBI taxonomy): domain Bacteria; kingdom Pseudomonadati; phylum Pseudomonadota; class Alphaproteobacteria; order Caulobacterales; family Caulobacteraceae; genus Brevundimonas; species Brevundimonas sp. AJA228-03. The sequence goes on from NZ_CP059297.1 coordinate 2,518,530, forward strand.
CAGCAGCCGCATCCGCTCGACATGCAGGGGCGCAATCTCCGGCGTCATCTCGACCAAGATCCGGCCCCTGTTCGTGTCGATGACCAGCAGGTTTTCGGCCGGCACGGTGCGCCAGTCGCTGGCGACGGCCATGGACGGTTCGGTGGCCGTCGTCCCCATGTCCTGCGCCGAAGCGACGGGGGCGCAGGCCAGCAGGGTCAGGGCCAGAACGGACAGTCGGATCATGGAGCGATCACCTCGGTCACGGGCTGGACGTCGCAAACGTTGAAGGTCGCGCCTTTCGCGGCGCGCGCCTCGGCCACATGGGCCTGGAAGGCGGCGGAGCGCGGGTCCTGAATCCGCACCGTCGGACGTTCCGCCTCCGACAGGGCGGAGGCGGTGCGGACACGGGTCATGATGTCGGGGTTGTCGGTGACCTTGCCGTCCTCGGCTTCCGGTCCCGGCTTCAGGCGCGAGATGACATCCAGCCCCGACACGACACGTCCGAAGATCGTGTAATTGCCGTTCAGGGTGTCGTTGCGGCCCATCATCAGGAAGAACTGGCTGTTGGCGCTGTCGGGGCTACCGGCCCGGGCCATGCCCACCACCCCGGCGCAGAACAGACCCGTCGCCGGGGTCTTGAAGTCGGACGTCACCATCATCTGGGCATCCGGCTGGGTCACGACCGGGATCGCATGGATGAAGCCGACCAGGCCCGTGCCGCCGCCCTCGACCGGGGCGAAACCGGCATCCCGGCCGCGCCGAAAGCTGAACTCTCCCGCGATATCCGGCAGCTCCGACCCGCCCGCCCCGGTCCCCAGGGGATCGCCGGTCTGGGCCATGAAGCCCGTCAGCACGCGGTGGAACGTCAGGCTGTCGTAGAACCCCTGATCGGCCAGGGTGCGGACGCGGACGACATGGTTGGGGGCCACCAGCGGATCCAGCTCGACCAGGATCCGCCCCCTGGACGTGTCGATGACCAGCAGGTTCTCGGGCGCGACCGTCCGCCAGTCCGTGGCGGCGGGCGCGGGGCCCGTTTGCGCCGAAGCGACGGCGGGCATCAGGACCGACAGGGCGGCGGCGAAGGCGAAAGGCGTGAGCTTCAAGCGAGGCATCCCGGGGTTAGCGTTTGACCCGCTCGCGCACAGCTGCGGCGACGGCGGGGCTGACGAAGCTGTCGATGTCACCATCCAGCCGGGCGATCTCCTTGACCAGCCGCGAGGCGATCGCCTGGTGGCGCGGATCGGCCATCAGGAACACGGTCTCGATGTCGGCATTGAGGCGCTGGTTCATGGCCGTCATCTGGAATTCGTACTCGAAATCCGCCACGGCGCGCAGGCCCCGCACGATGACATTGGCGTTCAGCCGCTCGGCGAAATGCATCAACAGGGTCGAGAACGGCTGGACATCGATGTCGCCTCCCAGGCCCGCGACCTCGGCCCGCACCATCTCGACGCGCTCGGCGGTGCTGAACAGCGGCCCCTTGTCGTCGTTCTGGGCCACGCCGATGACCAGCCGGTCCACCAGCTTCACGGCCCGGCCGATGATGTCGAGATGCCCGTTGGTGACGGGATCGAAGGTGCCCGGATAGAGACCGATGCGCATGGCGATATGTTCTCCCCGGACGCGAGTGATCTAGCATCCGCCGACCGACGCGGTCCAGATGTTCGGGGCCTCAGCCCAGCGGCCGTACCCGGTTGACGTGGCCCATCTTGCGGCCCGGCCGGGCGTCGGTCTTGCCATACAGATGCAGCCGCTGATCGGCGCGCGCGACCACGCGGGACCACTGATTCACCTCGTCGCCGAGCAGATTGGTCATTTCGACCCGCGCATGGGCTGCCGTCGGCCCCAGAGGCCAGCCCGCGATGGCGCGGATATGCTGCTCGAACTGGTCGCAGACGCAGCCGTCCTGGGTCCAGTGCCCGGTGTTGTGCACACGCGGCGCGATCTCGTTGACCAGAAGCTTGCCGTCCCCCAGATCGAACAGCTCGATGCCGATCACCCCGACATAGGCCAGCCCGTCCAGAACGGCCGCTGCGATCGCCCGGGCGCGCCGCTCCGTCTTCCTGTCGAGCCCGGCCGGGGCCTGGGTGGTCCGCAGGACGCCGCCCGAATGCCGGTTCTCGCCCGGCGGATAGACCGCGACCGACCCGTCCCGGCCGCGCGCGGCGATGATCGAAAGCTCGCGGATGAACGGTGCCCTGGCCTCCAGGATGGCGGGGCGTCCACCCAGCGACGCCAGCGCGGCCTCGGCCTGTTTCGCCGACTTGATCCAGACCTGACCCTTGCCGTCATAGCCGTCGCGGCGGGTTTTCAGCAGCGCGGGCAGGCCCAGCGTCTCCAGCCCGGCCTTCAGGTCGTCCAGACCCTCGACGGCGACGAAGCCGACCGTCGATGCGCCTACGGCGTTCAGAAAGGTCTTCTCGTCCACCCGGTCCTGGGCCACGGCCAGCGCCGTCGGTCCCGGCGCCACCAGGGCCCCGGCCTCCGCCAGCCGCTCGACCGAACTGGCCGGGACGTTCTCGAACTCGAAGGTCACCACGTCGCAGACCCGGCCGAACACGCCCAGCGCCGTCGGGTCGTCATAGGCGGCGACGATCTGGCCGCGCGAGACCCGCCCCGCCGGACTGTTCTCCTCCGGGTCCAGGATGACGACATCGAAGCCCAGCCGCGAGGCCGCCTGCGACAGCATCCGGCCCAGCTGGCCACCGCCGAGGATCCCGAGCGTCGATCCCGGGGCCAGGGGAGAAGGATCGGACACGGCGCTCAATCAGTCCTCGACCGTCTCGTGCACAGCCTCGGTCTGGGCCGCCAGAAAGGCCTCCAGCCGACCGGCAAGGTTCCCATCGGACAGGGCCAGGATCTGCGCCGCCAGAATGCCCGCGTTCTTCGCCCCCGCCTCGCCGATGGCCAGGGTGGCCACGGGGACGCCGCCCGGCATCTGGACGATGGAGAGCAGGCTATCGAGCCCCTTCAGCACCCTGGACTCCACCGGCACGCCCAGCACCGGCAGGGGCGTCATCGCGGCCGCCATGCCCGGCAGGTGCGCGGCCCCGCCCGCGCCCGCGATGATGACCTTGAACCCCGCTGCCCGGGCCGTGGTCGCGAAGTCGTAAAGGCGTGCGGGCGTCCGGTGCGCGGAGATCACCCGCGCGTCCCAGGCCACGCCCAGCCGATCCAGCGCGTCGGCCGCGTGTTTCATCGTCGGCCAGTCCGAGCGGCTGCCCATGATGATCGCCACCGGCGCGGTCGTCGTCGTCATGGTCGATGAAGCCCCCGGCTGCGAAAGCGGCCGGTTACAGCACGCACGTTGCGCCCGCAACTGACGGCGTTAGCCTAGGGCCGTGCCTCATTCGTCTGAGTCGCGCGCCCCCGGAGCCTTCGCCCCTCGTGACCGACGCCGCCGACATCGACAGCGGGCTTGATCCCCAGGCCGAGATCGCCCGTCTGCGTGCCGAGGTCGAGGCCCTGCGGGCCCGCGCCGAAGCGGCCGAGGCCGCGGCCGACTACGACGTCCTGACCCCCGTCCTGAACCGGCGCGGCTTCGTCGCGGCCATGCAGCGGACCATGGCCTACTGCAGCCGCTACAATGTGCCCGCCGTCCTGCTGTACCTCGACCTCGACGGCTTCAAGGGGGTCAACGACAGTCTGGGTCACGCCGCGGGCGACGCCGCCCTGGTCCGCGTGGCCGGGCTGCTGCTGGACAATGTGCGTGCCACCGATGCCGTCGGACGGCTGGGCGGCGACGAGTTCGGCCTGCTGCTGCTGAACGCCGGTATCGACGAAGGCCGCGAGAAGGCGGCCGGGCTGAAGGCGGCGCTGGAAGAGGCCGACTTCCGCTACGACGACCGGCCCGCCCCCCTCGCCGGCTCCTTCGGCGTCCGGGCTTTCGCCGGCCAGACCGACGTCGAGACCTGGCTGGCCGAAGCCGATGCGGCCATGTGGGTCAGAAAACGGGGGCGATAGTCCCTGTTTTTCAGATGATTAAGTGCGTTTCTGAAAGCTTGCGGCCAAGATCGCCCGGGCGTCAGAAATGGACTCAGAAAAACCGGGTGCAACGCGTACAATTGTATAGATTTCAATGACCTGGATGAGTTTCTCTGGACTCAGAGAGTCCAACGAACTCAGGCGATGATATCGGGCAGAATCCGGCTTTCGATCTTCACGATCTCGTCGCGCAGCGACAGCTTCTTGCGCTTCAGCCGGGCAATCAGCAGCTGGTCGGGGATCGGCATGTGCGACAGAGCCTCGATCGAGGCGTCGAGGTCGGAATGCTCCAGCCGCAGCGCCTTGACCTGGGCATGCAGCGCCAGTTCTTCCTCGGTCAGAAACGGTTGGTCGTCGTTCATCGGATACCCTGCGCGCGGCGGCTTATAGCGCTTCGTCGGTCACGCCGGAAGTCGTTCGGCGAGCGCGATCAGCGCCGGGCGCGGCACGACCCGGCTCCAGGCCCTGGCCACCGCCACCAGACCCTCGATCGCCGGCCGCGGCGGACCCTCCGCCGTCGGTGCCAGCGCCTCGAGTCCGGCCAGCAGATGCCGCTCGGCCGCCAGTTCGACCGCCTTGACCTGATCCCGCAGCGCCTCTCGCGCCGTATCGTCGATGTCCGGCACCGGCCGCTTGAGGGTCCGCCGCACGGCCCGCAGCGGCGTCACCGCGACCCGGTCCCACGCCCGCGCGGCATCGCAGGCCGCCTCGACCGTGTCCTCGTCCAGCGCCCGGCCCGTGCGCGCCGCCCAGGCCGCCCACAGCAGCAGCGGCACATTCTGCCCGTTCACATCCTGAAGGCCGAGGCACGTCTCGGACACGCCCGACGCGCGATAGGCGGTCAGTGCCCAGGCCCAGAGCTCTGCACGCGATTGAACGTCAATCATTTTTCCGCTCATCCCCGCGAAAGCGGGGACCCAGTGCTGAAGTGAGGCAGGGCGTCGGGGATCGAGGGCGTCGCTCGCTCGAAATCATCCAGCTCCAAAGGACTGGATCCCCGCTTTCGCGGGGATGAGCGGAAGATCGGGATCCCGTCACGCCGGACCCTTCAGCCCGTCCCAGCGCCGCACCGGTTCCCAGTCCAGCCCGAACAGGTCCAGCGCCCGCCCGACCGACTGGTCCACGATGTCGGCGATGCTCTCGGGGCGCGCATAGAAGGCCGGCAGCGGCGGCGCGATGATCGCCCCCATCTCGGTCAGGGCCGTCATGGTCCGCAGGTGACCCAGGTGGAACGGCGTCTCGCGCACCATCAGCACCAGAGGGCGGCGCTCCTTCAGCACCACGTCCGCCGCCCGTGTCAGCAGGGTCGACGTCACACCCGTGGCGATCTCGCTCATCGTCCTTACCGAACACGGGGCCACGATCATGCCCAGCGTCCGGAACGAGCCCGAGGCGATGGTCGCGCCGACGTCGTTCAGCCTGTGAAGCACGCTCGCCTTCGCCGTCAGTTCGTCGGGCGTCAGATCGGTTTCCTGCGACAATGTCAGCAGGGCCGCGCGCGTCACCACCAGATGGCTCTCGACACCCAGTTCGTTCAGCGCATCCAGCACCCGCGCGCCATAGATCACGCCCGATGCGCCCGAAATGCCGACCACCAGTCGGCTCGGCGGGTTCCGTACGGCTCCGTTCACATCATGGTCCATATTGGGGGTCAGGCTGATCGGTGCCCGGAGGATTTTAACGGTCCATTTACGTCACCGAACCGTGATTTCACAGACCGCCAATCCGGGCGCTCACTGTGTGGTCCCTTAGACATGGAGGCGCAAGCCATGACCATCGAAGCTCGTATCCGCGAACTGGGAAACCGTCACCGCCAGCTGGATGAGACCATCCAGCGGGAGTTCAGTCGACCGGCCGTGGATGAGTTGCAGGTCAGGGAGCTGAAACGAAGAAAGCTCCGACTGAAGGAAGAAATCACCAGTCTGGAGGCCAGGGCAGGCTAGCCCCGGGTCTCCGTCAGAAAACCGAACGGCCCCGGATCGCTCCGGGGCCGTTTTCTCATGTCGTCATCCTCCGGCGAGCGCAGCGAGACGGGGGATGACGAAGGCTGTGTTGCCTTAGCCGTTCGAAACATGCCGGGCGTGGAAGGCCTTGCGCCATGCCTCGAACCGGCCGTGGGCGATGGCGTCGCGCATCGCCGCCGTCAGGGCCTGATAGAAGGCGATGTTGTGCCAGCTCAGCAGGGTCTTGCCGAGGATCTCGTCGGCCCGGATCAGGTGATGCAGATAGGCTTTCGAATAGCCGGACGAGGCGATGCAATCGATCGAGGGATCCAGCGGCGTGCGGTCCTCGGCGAAGCGGGCATTCTTCAGATTGATCGGCCCGTCCCAGGTCCAGGCCTGACCGTGGCGGCCCGCCCGCGTCGGCAGGACGCAGTCGAACATGTCCACCCCGCGCCAGACCGCCTCGACCAGATCGACCGGCTTGCCGACCCCCATCAGATAGCGCGGCCGGTCGGCGGGCAGCATGTCGGGCGCATAGTCCAGCACCTCGCACATGGCCTGGTGCCCCTCCCCCACCGCCAGGCCACCGATGGCATAGCCGTCGAAGCCGATCTCGATCAGCCGCTCGGACGATTCGCGCCGCAGGGCTTCGAAGGTCGATCCCTGCTGGATGCCGAACAGACCCTGCGTCTCCCGCGTCCCGAACGCGACCCTTGATCGCGCCCCCCAGCGCGCCGACAGTTCCATGGCCGCCCGCGCGCGGGCTTCCTCGGCCGGCCAGGCGACGCATTCGTCCAGCTGCATGGAGATGTCGGCCCCGATCCGGTCGGCCTGGATCTGGATCGACCGCTCCGGCGACAGGACGTGTTTCGATCCGTCGATGTGGCTGGAGAAGGTCACCGCCTCCTCCTTCACCTTCGATATCCCGGCCAGGGACATGACCTGGAACCCGCCCGAATCCGTCAGGATCGGCTTGTCCCAGCCCATGAAGGCGTGCAGCCCGCCCAGCCGCTCCATCCGCTCGGGCCCCGGGCGCAGCATCAGATGATAGGTGTTGCCCAGAATGATGTCGGCCCCCGTCGCCTTCACCTGATCCACGCTCATCGCCTTGACCGTCGCGGCCGTGCCCACGGGCATGAAGGCGGGTGTGCGGATGTCGCCGCGCGGCGTCGTCAGCACCCCGGTCCGGGCGCGCCCTTCGGTCGCAGTCAGGGTGAAGGGAAAAGGCACGGCGGCGGCTCCGGGAAAGGCAGGGCCTATAGGCCGGGGGCGGTGGCGTGGGAAGCGTGCAGCCCCTCCAACCTCCGTGCACCCCGGCGAATATGGCGGACAGGCACAGAAGCTCGGAAAGAATCATTTTATTTCAGAGAGTTAGCGATGCACTCGCCCGCCTTGACCTTCCGTGCCCCCGCCTATAGGTTCCGCGCCGAATTCAGACCCCGTCCTGGCTTGCCGGGACGCTGAGCCACAACCCATGTCCCTACCGACGGAATCGCGCGAAGAGGCGATCAAACGCCTCAACGCTCAGGCCGACTCGCTCAAGGCAAGGGCAACGCCGGCACCGACGCAGTACGGCGAAGCCGCTGCGGGCTACGGGTATCGCATCATGGCCGAGATGATCGGCGGGGTGCTTGTGGGTCTGGGACTGGGCTGGGGGTTCGACGCGTTTGTCGGGTCCCGGCCATGGGGAACTATCGTCGGGACCCTCTTGGGCTTCGGCGTTTCGATCTGGCTGGCGGTGCATTCCGCCAAAAAGCTCAGCGCTCGCGCTCTGTCGGAGTTTGGCCCGCCCCGGGACCTTCCCGATGAGCCGGACGAAGGCGACGACCAACGCTGACCGCACGCCGCAGGGCGTTCGGAACCTTGACTAAGGAGACACATCGGCATGGCCGATCCGATGCATCAGTTCCAGGTCCAGAAGGTTCTGGACATCCCCCCGGTATCCGTACCGGGTCTGGGTCTGATCGACCTGTCGCTGACCAATTCGACGGTTGCGATGATGGTTGCCGCCACACTCATCGTGCTGTTCTTCGCGGCCGTGACGGCTTCGCCGAAAGTCGTACCGGGACGCCTGCAGGTCGTCGGCGAGGGTATGTTCAGCTTCATCGACGACCTCTCGACCGGTATCATCGGTCACGAGGGGCGCGCTTTCTTCCCCTATGTGTTCACGCTCTTCATCTTCCTGCTGGCCATGAACATGCTGGGCATGTTCACGGTCTTCACAGCGACAGCCCAACTGGCGGTGGCCCTGACGTTTGCCGCCATGACATTTGTGATGGTCATCATCGTCGGCTTCGTGAAGAGCGGCTGGGGCTTCTTCAAGCTGTTCGCCCCTTCCGGTGTGCCCTGGTACATGCTGCTTTTCGTTACGCCGATCGAGATCATCTCCTTCTTCCTTCGCCCGGTGACGCTATCGCTCCGACTGTTCGGCAACATGCTGGGCGGTCACGTGGCGATGAAGGTCTTCGCCGGCTTCATCGTCTCCCTGGCTGCGTTGGCCGCCTCGGGCGGGATCGCCTACCTGGCCTATGTGGCAGCCGTGCTGGCGTTTGGTGGCGTGCTGGCCCTGACGGCGCTGGAGTTCCTCGTCGCCTTCTTGCAAGCGTTCGTGTTCGCGGTACTCACCTGCGTTTACTTGAACGACGCGGTCCACGCCGACCACCACTAATCACCCCTTCACCCACCCCTCTTCACTCGAAGACTTCTCTCAAGGACGGACTAAAATGGACGCTGAAGCAGCAAAATACATCGGTGCGGGCCTCGCCACCCTGGGCATGATCGGTGCCGGCATCGGCGTGGGCACGATCTTTTCGGGCTTCCTGCAAGGTGCACTGCGCAACCCTTCGGCCGCCGGTGGGCAGTTCACCAACCTGGTCCTGGGCTTCGCCCTGACCGAAGCCCTGGGCATCCTGGCCTTCGTGCTCGGCTTGCTGATCCTCTTCAGCTGATACCTCCCCTGTTGCGCGGGCGGCGGCGGTTGGAAAACCGGACGCCGCCCGTGACAAATTCACTCGCCCACCGGATTGATCATGGCTGTGCATCCCAGCGACGCCCCTCCCATTCATGACGTCACGACGGGGTCGGCCGAGGCCGCTCACGCCGCGGATACCCACGCGACCGGGACAGAGGCCGAACACGCCTCGGGCGGGCTGCCGCAGTTCGAGTTCCAGTGGTGGGCGGGCCAGATCGTCTGGCTGCTGATCATCTTCGCGGTCCTTTATGTCTTGCTGTCCAGGATCTTCCTTCCGCGTCTGCGGGCCGTGAAGGACGAGCGAGCCGCGACCATTTCAACGGCCGTCGAAGCCGCTCGCCAGGTTCAGGTCGAGGCCGCTGGCCAGGCCGAAATCGCCAAGGCCGAGGTCGCCAAGGCTCGCGCCGACGCCCGCGCCGCCTCCGTCGCCGCCAGGGCGCGCGTGACCGAAGACGCCAACCGCCGCGCCGCCGAGGAAGAGGCCGTCGTCAACGCCCGCATCGCCGAGGCCGAGGCCGCCATCGGCAAGACCCGCGACGCCGCCATGTCCAACGTCGCCGCCATCGCCGCCGATACCGCCTCGGCCATCGTTGAGCGCCTGACCGGTGTGGCTCCGACCGCCGCCGATGCCACTGCCGCCGTCAAGGGAGCCACCTGATATGCCCGCTTTTTTCGACGGTGAGTTCTGGAACCTGTCCAACCCTGAGTTCTGGGTCGGTGCCGGCCTCGTGGTGTTCTTCGGCATCCTGATCCTCGTCAAGGTCCCGGCCATGATCGCAGCCCAGCTCGATGGTGCTGCCCAGAAGATCCAGTCCGAGCTGGACGAGGCCCAGCGCCTGCGCACCGAGGCCGAGGCCCTGCTGGCCCAGATCCGTGCCGAAAAGGCCGCCGCCGACATCCAGGCCCGCGAGATGCTCGCCGCCGCCGAGGCCGATGCCCGCATCATGGAGGCCGAGGCCAGGGTCCGGCTTGAAGAAACCCTGGCCCGCCGTCAGGCCCTGGCCGAACGCCGCATCGCCGCCGCCGAAGCCCAGGCCTCCGCCGACGTCAAGGCCGCCGCGGCCGAGATCGCCGCAGAGGCCGCCGAGACCATCCTCGCCGCCCGCCTCGCGACCCAGAAGACCGACCCTCTCCTCGACGCCGCCATCGGCCAGATCGGCACGCGGTTGAACTAGGCGCTGGGGCGTCTCCATTTCGGACACCTTGTCATCCCGGCTGTAGCGTAGCGAAGCGCCGGGACGTTGGCCATCGAGGCGGAACCCCTCCCGGAAATCGCGCCAGCGATTGTCCGGGAGATCGAGGATTCACTGCCCCCGCCCCGCCCCTACGTCCGCTTCTGACGCACCCCCATGCCAGGCTCCCGCCCATGAGCCAGCCCTACCGCAAACGATCGCCCGAGACCTGGACCGCCGCCCGGGACGCCTGGCTCGGCGGCCTGACCGCAGAGGAGGTCTGCGTCCGGTTTGACCTGGGTGAATCCGCCTTCCACAAGCGGGCGCGGGCGGAGGGCTGGCGGCGGGTGGATCAGGCGGATCCCGAACCCGAAGACCTCCCCACGGACGACGACCTGCCCGACATCGACGACGAGGCCCTGGCCGCCCTCGCCTTTCGCCGGATGAGCGTGGAGGCGCGACGCGGTCGGCTGAACCGGGCCCTGGCCTGGGGCCGGCTGCGCGACATGGCCCTGCGTCAGGTGTCCGACCGCGCCCGGCTGGAGGCCCGGGTCGCCCGGGCCGCGTCGCGCGCGTCGATCGACACCCTCAACGAGATCAACGCCACGGCCCGCTCAATCGTCCAGTCGGCCCGCCTCGTCGGCGCGGTCGCCGACACGGGTACCCACTCGCCGTCGTCGTCGAAAGTACAGGAAGTACAGGAAGTCCACCCTGTTCCGCCGCTCTCCCGCGCCGAACGCCGCCGCCAGGCCGCCCGGGCCCGCAAGACCGGCCCGCCGTGAGGCCGGGGGCCCATCACATCGAGCTTCACCTTGTCATCCCGGCCGAAGCGAAGCGATTATCCAAACTCGATATAGGCACCTTGAAACGAGTCCCCTTGTCATCCCGGAAATCGCGCCAGCGATTATCCGGGACGGAAGACGCCCTCCTTCGACCTCCCGGAAGACGCGAAGCGGCTGTCCGGGAGACGGGGAGTGCGGTCAGACTGTCTCCCGGACAATCGCTGCCGCGATTTCCGGGAGGTTTGATGTCACGGCCGAACGTCCCGGCTCTTCGCTTCGCTACGGCCGGGATGACAAGCTTGGCGCTCCGTCGGGGATGACAAGGGAGCGATCTCCGCTTCGCTACGCGAGGCGCTGCAAGTCTCTGGACTGGCATGAAATAGCCGCGGCAGAACCGCACCCTCACCATACCTCCCTCGCCGGGCAGCCCGGCGGGATCGCTGACTATTGACAAGTTGACGCGCGCACGGGAGCGTCAGAAGCGTGGCGCTCTCGTGCGTGCGGCCTTGAAATTCCTGCAGTCGTCGAACGCGTCGGGAGATACAGGTGGGGAAAATCCTGGCGGCATTGGGGTGCCTTCTGGCACTTCTTGGTTCGGCCTGTGCCACGGTGCCGAGCGCAAAGCTCGGCGACGTCACCTTTGCCAATTCCGGCGCGGCCGAGGCGCAGGCGCCCTTCCTGCGTGGCCTCGCACTGCTGCATAACTTCGAATACGAGCAGGCTGCAGAGGCCTTCCAGGAGGCTCAGAAGGCCGACCCGGGGTTCGCCATGGCCTACTGGGGCGAGGCCATGACCTATAATCACGCGGTCTGGATGGAGCAGGATACGACCGCCGCTCGCGCCGTCCTCGAGCGGCTGGCCCCCACGCGAGACGCCCGGGCCGGGTTTGCCCGGACTCCGCGCGAGGCCGGCTATCTCGCGGCCATAGAAACCCTCTATGGCGACGGTCCCAAGGAGGTCCGCGATGACCTCTACGCAGCCGCGATGGAGAAGCTCCATACGGACTTTCCAACCGATGTCGATGCGACCGCCTTCTATGCCCTGTCCTTGCTGGGCACGGCGCATGAGGGGCGCGACTTTGCGACCTATATGCGTGCGGCGGCGCTCCTGGAGGCGGAGTTCCCGACGCACGTGCATCACCCGGGCGTGCTGCACTATCTGATCCATTCCTATGACGACCCGGTTCATGCGCCCCTGGGGCTTCGGGCCGCGCGTCTCTACGGTGCCGTCGCACCCGAGGCCCCGCACGCCCTGCACATGACCTCCCACATCTTCATTGCGCTGGGCATGTGGGACGAGGTGATCGAGGCCAATATCAATGCGACGCGCGCGGAGAACGCCCGCGAGATCGCTCAGGGTCAGCCGGCCGCCGCCTGCTTCCATTACGAGGAGTGGCTCGTCTACGGCCACCTGCAGAAGGGCGATGTGCCGCGGGCCGACGACCGGATCGCGGCCTGTTGGCAGACGACCCGGACCATATCTGAGATGCGCCCCCAGCGGCCCCGTTTCTACCAGGCCGCGGTGCAATCCTACTCCGATATGCTGGTTCGCCGGGCGGTCGAGACCGGCGAATGGTCGTCCGATCTGGCGACACGGCTGGACGACGACGCACTCCTGGAGACCCGGATCAACCTGGCCTATGGCGAAGCCCTGACAGCGGTGGCCGACCCGGCGCGGATGCAGGCAGTCGCGGGCCGCCTGCATGATCTGGTGACGCAGCTGGAGAGACGCCCGGCCACGCCTGGTTCCGAAGCGCAACAGGCCCAGGTTCTCAGACTTTACAAGGTGATGGATGAGGAGATCGCGGCTCTCGCCCTGATCGCCAGGGGCGATGCAGACGGCGGCCTGGCCGCCTTGAGGCTGGCCGCTGAGCATGAGCTGGCGGTACCGCAGGATTTCGGCCCGCCGGCCATTCCCAAGCCGACCCTTGAGCTCCTCGGCGATCTTCTGTTGGCTTCGGGACGTCCCGTGGAAGCGGAGGATGCCTACCGCCGGGCGCTGGCGCGGACGCCGGGTCGCAGGATGACCATGCTCGGTCTGGCCCGCGCCCAGGCCGCCGCCGCCCATCCATCCGCCGAGGCTTCATCCCTGCCGCAGACTGACAACGCCCCGACGACCGAAGCGCACCACCATTAGGGCCTGTGCCGTTCCATCGAGGCCCGGGGAGATACGACCTGAACGTCGTATCCTCCCCACGCGCCTTGGCCCGATGATGATCCACATTCAGATCGGAAACCGAACCCCCAGCATGGCCTCCGTCGCCTCCCACAGCCGCGCCGCCGCTGCCGTGTCCAGCGCCTGGGGTTCGGCCTTGGCCGGTCCCGGCGGGCCCTTCAGTTCCATCAGACGCGTCGCCCCGACATAGGCCCCGCCGGCCACCGAGGGGTCGGTCGCCGCCATCAGGATCGGCAGGGCGCCCGCCGCCGCCGAATGGCTGATCAGGGGCTCGATCAGCGGCCGTAAAATCACGGCCATGACCGCCCGCTGGAAGGGCGCGCGCACCAGAGGGCCATTGGCGATCAGGCCGGTCCGGGCATAGCCGGGATGGGCCACCACACTGGTCAGGCCCCAGCCGTTCGCCGCGCTGCGCCGGTCCAGCTCCAGCCCGAACATCAGCATGGCCAGTTTCGACTGGGCATAGACGGGCCAGGCCCTGTAGCCCGTGGCATGGTTCAGGTCGTCGAACCGGATCCGCCCCCGCCGGTGGGCGATGCTGGACAGCTGCACCACCCGCGCCCGCCCCGCCGTCAGCAGCGGCAGCAGACGCGCCGTCAGGGCGAAATGGCCCAGATAGTTGGTGGCCAGCTGCATCTCGAACCCGTCGCCGGTCACCTCGCGCGTCGGCAGGGCCATGACCCCGGCATTGTTGACCAGGATGTCGATGGGCCGCCCGGTCGCCAGCATCCGGTCGGCAAAGGCCACGACCGAGGCCTGATCGGCCAGGTCCAGCGCCTCGAACCGCACCTGTGCCGTCGGCACGGCGCGGCGGATGCGGCGCACCGCGTCCTCGCCCTTGGCCGGGTTGCGCGCCGCGATCACGATCTCGGCCCCCTTGCGGGCCAGCTCCAGCGCCGTCTCGTATCCGGTGCCACCGGTCGAGCCGGTGACGATGGCCCGTTTTCCGGTCTGGTCGGGAATGTTTGCGGTGGTCCAGTGAGGCATCGGGTCTATCCTGCGTTCGGCGAGAGCCTGAGGGCGACGCTCGAAAACGCCAGCAGATCATCAAGGCCGAGCCGGATGACGCTTTCGACCACGGTGATGTCCAGATCGATGTACTGATGCACAGCCACGTTTCGGAAGCCGATCATCCGTTTCAGGGACAGGGCCAGGGACGCATCGATCATCCTTGCGGCCGCCAGCAGGTCGATGGCGTCGCGGTTCGTCGCGGGTGCGCCGAGATCGTTCAGGCGAACCAGACGAAAGGCTATGTCGACCGCCAGCTCGCAGGCGCGCTGGACATTCAGGATGGCGGCATCCTGACGGGTCAGATCGACTGCGAAGTCGGCGCTCGCCGCAAGTTCCTCACGTGCCCTTCGGACGCAACGCTCAAGGCTTTGCGCCTTGGCAAGGATGACGTCGTCACTCACGCCGCCAGCACCCGGCCGCGGCGGGCGATGTCCGCCTCGATCCCGCGCCGGCGTTCCTTCAGGTCTTCGTAGTCCCGCATCATCCGGATCTCGGCGAGGTCAGCGATGAAGGGTCGGAAGGCGGCGATCCTGCGGCCTTCCCGCAGAACCTCCCGGCCCAGGATCGGCGATGCCGTCGCCAGATCGACCAGATCGACGTCGATGCCCAAGCCGTCCTCGACGGCCAGACGCGCCTCCTCGCGCAAGCCCGGCGCGAGGGGCCCGTCCACGACGATCGCCAGATCCAGATCGCTGTCGGCGCGCGCATCGCCCCGGGCCGCGCTGCCAAACACATAGACAGCGGCGAGGCCGGGGATCAGGCGCTCCAGAATCGGGACGGCGGTGTCTGGCGACATGGGCGGAGCCTAGCCCTTCCGCCGCCCCCTGCCAAACGACCCTATTCCGCCGCCATATTGTGCCCCTCGGGGGCCGTCCAGCGCAGCCTGGGTGACCGCGCGGCGCGGGTCTCGTCCAGACGACGCAGGGGCGCATGGAAGGGCGCGCCCTTGAAGCGTTCGACCTCGCCGGCCTTCGCGGCCCCGGCCAGCAGGCGCAGGGCGTGGATGAACCGGTCGAGTTCGGCCTTCGATTCCGTCTCGGTCGGCTCGATCAGCATGGCCCCGTGGACGACCAGGGGGAAATACATGGTCATCGGGTGGAAGCCCTCGTCGATCATCGCCTTGGCGAAGTCGAGCGTGGTGATCTCCGTGCCCTTCAGCCATTCGTCGTCGAACAGGGCCTCGTGCATGCACGGTCCGTTCGGGAAGGCGGCCGACATGACGTCGGACAGCCGGGCCTTGATGTAGTTGGCGTTCAGGACCGCGTCCTCGGCCACCTGGCGCAGACCGTCCGAGCCATGGCTCATCATGTAGCTGAGCGCCCGGACGAACATCCCCATCTGGCCGTTGAAGGCGCACATGCGGCCGAAGGCCTGGGCCGCCTCGTCCTCCTCGCGCTCGATCAGCTTGAAGCCGTCCCCGTCATGGACCACCCAGGGGGCCGGGGCGAAGGGCGCGAGGGCGGCTGACAGCACCACCGGACCGGCACCCGGCCCGCCGCCGCCGTGCGGCGTGGAGAAGGTCTTGTGCAGGTTGATGTGCATGGCATCGACGCCCAGATCGCCCGGCCGCACCCGCCCGACGATGGCGTTGAAATTGGCCCCGTCGCAGTAGAAATAGGCCCCGGCCTCATGCGTCAGCCGCGCGATCTCGACGATGTCGCGCTCGAACAGGCCGCAGGTGTTGGGGTTGGTCACCATGATGGCGGCCACGTCCGGCCCCAGCTTCGAGGCCAGGTCGGCGACGTCGACGCGGCCATCGTCCGTCTGGGCCACCTCGACCACCGTATAGCCGACGAAGGCCGCCGTCGCCGGATTGGTCCCGTGGGCCGAGGTCGGCACCAGCACCTTGCGCCGCGCCTCATGCTGGCCCGAGGCCTCATGCGCGGCGCGAATGGCCATCAGGCCGCACAGCTCGCCGTGGGCTCCGGCCTTGGGCGACATCGCCACCGCCGGCATGCCGGTCAGGGTCTTCAGCCAGTGGGCCAGGGTGTCCATCAGCTCCAGCGCACCCTGCACGGTCGAGACGGGCTGCAGCGGGTGGATGTCGGAGAACCCCGGCAGGCGCGCCATCTTCTCGTTCAGCCGCGGATTGTGCTTCATCGTGCACGAGCCCAGCGGATACAGGGCCAGGTCGATGGCGTGGTTCTTCTGGCTCAGCCGCACATAGTGGCGCATCGCCTCGGGCTCGGAGAGCCCCGGCAGGCCGATCGGATCGCGCCGCACCAGAGCGCCCAGATCGCCGCCGTCCGACGCCGGCTCCGGCAGGTCAACGCCGGTCTTGTACCAGCCGTCCGTCTCGAAGATCAGCCGCTCGTCCTGCAACAGGCCGCGCCCGCCCGTCAGGGTCGGGTGCTTGTAGTCGTGGTCAGGGACGGCGTTCGGGGCGGTCGGGCGGCCGACGGTGTTCATCGTGCTCATCTTCAGGCTCCCAAAACTTTGGTCAGCGACTTGGCGAGGATCTGGATGTCGGCATCCAGCGTCGTCTCGGTGGCGGCGATCAGCAGGACGTCGTCCATGCCGACGCCGGGGGCCAGACGGCTGTAGGGCACGCCGGCCAGAATGCGGTGGTTGCCCAGCGCCTCGACCACCTCGGCGGCGGGCCTCGGCAGGCGGACCGCGAACTCGTTGAAGAAGCGCGGCGTCAGGATCTCGACACCGGGAATGGCGGCGAGCGCATCACGCGTGGCCAGCGCCTTCTCGTGGTTCAGCAAGGCCAGTTTGCGCAGTCCCGTCTCGCCCAGCAGGCTCATGTGGATCGAGAAGGCCAGGCAGCACAGGCCGGAGTTGGTGCAGATGTTCGAGGTCGCCTTGTCGCGGCGGATATGCTGCTCGCGCGTCGACAGGGTCAGGACGAAGCCCCGCTCCCCGTCCGCATCCACCGTCTCGCCGCACAGGCGACCGGGCATCTGGCGGATCAGGCTCTGTTTGCAGGCGAACAGGCCGACATAGGGCCCGCCATAGTTCAGGGCATTGCCGATCGACTGGCCCTCGGCGGCGACGATGTCGGCCCCCATCTCGCCCGGCGACTTCAGCAGACCCATCGACACGGCCTCGGTCACCACGACGATCAGCAGGGCCCCTGCGGCCTTTGCGGCCTCCGCGATCCTGGTCACGTCGGTAGCGGTGCCGAACACGTTCGGGGTCTGGACCACGACGCAGGCCGTGTCCCTGTCGATGGCCTCGATCACGGCGGCCTCGGCATCGATCGCGGCCGGCAGGCTGACGGTCTCGACGCCCACGGCGTGGACCACCGTCTCCGACGCCCGGACATAATGGGGATGCACCCCGCCCGAGAAGACCGCCTTGTTCCGGCGCGTCACCCGCGTCGCCATCAGCACGCCCTCGGCCGTCGCGGTCGAGCCGTCGTAGAGCGAGGCATTGGCGACCTCCATCCCGGTCAGGTTGGCGACCTGGGTCTGGAACTCATAGAGGTACTGCAGCGTCCCCTGGGCGATCTCGGGCTGATAGGGGGTATAGCTGGTCAGGAACTCGGACCGCTGGATGATGTGGTCCACCGTCGCCGGCACATGGTGGCGATAGGCCCCGGCCCCGCAGAAGAACGGCACATCCCCCGCCGCCGTGTTCTTGCCCGCCAGAGCCTTCAACGCCCGCTCGACCTCCAGCTCGCCCATCACGCGCGGCAGGTCGACAAAGCCGTCGCGCCGCGCCGCCTGGGGCACATCCACGAACAGGTCGTCGATGGAGTTGACGCCGATGGCGGCGAGCATCGCCGTGCGGTCGTCGGGGGTCAGGGGCAGATAGCGCATTCTGTTTTTTCCGCTCATCCCCGCGAATGCGGGGAACCAGTGCTTTGGGCGAAGACTGTCGCCGGGGAGGACGAACCGCTCATCCCAGCCACCCTGCCTCACGACAGAACTGGGTCCCCGCATTCGCGGGGATGAGCGGAGACTTTACAGCGTGGCGAGGAAGGCGTCGTAGGCCGCCCGGTCCATCAGGCCGTCGACCTGGCTGGCGTCGGACACCTTGATCTTCGCGAACCAGCCCTCGCCTTCCGGATCGGCATTGACGGTCTCGGGCGCGCTGGCGAGCGCCGCATTGCCCTCGACCACCTCACCCGACACCGGGGCATAGACGTCCGAGGCCGCCTTCACGCTCTCGACGACGGCAAAGCTGTCGCCCTTGCCGAAGGTCTTGCCGGCTTCCGGCGTATCGACGAACACGACGTCCCCCAGCTGGTCGGCGGCGTGCTTCGTGATGCCGACGGTGGCGATGTCGCCATCCAGCCGGACCCATTCGTGATCCCTGGTGAAATGCATGGGGTGTTCCTTCTTCGTCATCCTCCGGCTTGACCGGAGGATCAGGCTGCGGGTTTGCGGTGATAGCGTTGGGCGACGAAAGGCATGTCGATGACCTCGCACGCCGAGGTCTTGCCGCGCACGATGACCTTGAGGTTGGTGCCGAGCGCGGCGTGCGACGGCGGCACATAGCCCATGGCGATGTTGCGGCCGAGCGTCGGTGACGGTCCGCCCGAGGTGACCACGCCGATCACCGTGCCGTCCGCATCGGCGATCTCCGCACCCTCGCGGGCCGGGGCGCCTTCCTTGATGCTGAGGCCCACGCGGACCCGCGACGGGCCCTCGGCCAATTCCTTCAGGATG
Source organism: Brevundimonas sp. AJA228-03 (assembly GCF_017795885.1). Lineage (NCBI taxonomy): Bacteria > Pseudomonadati > Pseudomonadota > Alphaproteobacteria > Caulobacterales > Caulobacteraceae > Brevundimonas > Brevundimonas sp. AJA228-03. Next base: position 2,537,169 of record NZ_CP059297.1, read on the forward strand.
CGCCCGGCCCCGTTGAAGTCCGCGGCGTCCTTCCTCGATTTCGACAGGGCAAACGTCAGCGCCCCCTCGACCGGCGAGGTCGTCGCATCGATGTCGTGGCCATGCAGCGGCAGGCCGGCCTCCAGACGCAGGCTGTCCCGCGCGCCCAGCCCGATCGGCTTGACCCGGGCGTCTTCCAGAATGGTGTTCCAGATCCGTTCGGCCTCGACGGCCGGCACGGAAATCTCGTAGCCGTCCTCGCCCGTATAGCCCGAGCGCGAGACGTAGCAGTCGACCCCGAACAGCATCAGACGGGCGCAGTCCATGAAGCCGAACTCGGCCAGCACCGGCTCATGGGCGACCATCACCTCGGCTGCTTCGGGCCCCTGAATGGCGATCAGGGCGCGGTCGTCGAGCACGGTCAGGGTCGCGTCACCCGACAGATGGGCGCGCCAGAAGGCGAAGTCCTCGTCCTTGTTGCCTGCGTTGACGACGATATAGAGCCCGCTGTGATCGGGCTTTCCGGCCATCAGATCGTCGATGATGCCGCCACTCTCGTTCAGCAGCAGGCTGTATTTCTGACGCCCGGCCTTCAGCGCGGCATAGTCGCCGGGCACGAACCGCTGGAACTGGGCGATGGCATCGGCCCCGGTGATCCTGGCCTGGCCCATGTGAGAGACGTCGAACAGGCCGGCATGCTCGCGGGTCCAGCGGTGCTCGGCCAGCACACCCTCGTACTGAACCGGCATGTCATAGCCACCGAACCCGACCATGCGCGCGCCCAGCGCACGATGCGCGGCGTTCAGGACGGTCGTCTTCAGCGTCGGGTCGGTCATTCTGTCAGACTCTCGGGGTCGCGTGTTGAGGCGGAAGGCTCCGCCGCCATCTGCGCCCCCGCTGTCCGTGAAACCTGAGAGATTCCGCCCCGTCCCGGCTCGGCGGGTGCCGTCCGGGATGACAAGGCTTGCTCCGTCGGCGCACCCTCAAAGGGTGACTTTCCAGCGTCCGAATGTCCTCGCGGTCCGTTTGCCTGAGCGTTTCCGGGGCGGTTGCGCCTTCGGCTCCGGGTCCGTCCGAAAGTGGGAGGCTGGACGGCCCGATCTCTCCCGCGAGAGCGAGACGACCTAGGCCCCGACTCTGTCGCCAAGTCAAGCGCGGCAAACCGACGTCGGCACCGCGCGCCGCGCTCCGGCCGGGATGATGAAGGTCAGGCCGCGTAGGCCTCCACCTCGGCGATCCGCGCGGCCTTGTCGGCCTCGCTGAGGAAAGATCCGGCAAAGCTGTTCTTCGCCATCAGCGTCAGCTGCTCGCGGGTCAGGCCGACGGCCGCGGCCAGCTGGCGGTAGTTCTCGTTCACATAGCCGCCGAAATAGGCGGGATCGTCCGAGTTCAGCGTGACCCTGATCCCCTGGCGCAGCATCTCCGGCACCGGGTGGTCCTTCAGGTCGTCGACGACGCAGAGCCTGTGGTTCGACAGCGGACAGACCGTCAGCGTCATCCCCTCGGCCACGATCCGCCGGACCAGCGCCGGGTCTTCCATCGACCGGTTGCCATGGTCCATCCGGTCGATGCGAAGTAGATCGAGCGCCTCCCACACATAGGCCGGCGGCCCCTCCTCGCCTGCGTGGGCGCACAGCTTCAGGCCCAGGTCCCGGGCCGCGGCGAACACGCGCTGGAACTTCGACGGCGGATGGCCGACCTCGGACGAATCCAGCCCCACGCCGACGAAGTGATGCAGATAGGGCCTGGCCATCTCCAGCGTGGCGAAGGCCTCGTCCTCCGACAGGTGGCGCAGAAAGCTCAGGATCAGGCCCGACGTCACGCCCAGCTCGGCCCTGGCGCGATCCATCCCCGCGATCAGCCCCTCGACCACCACCCCGAACGGCACGCCGCGATCGGTATGGGTCTGGGGATCGAAGAAGATCTCGGCGTGGCGCACCGTGTCCGCCGCCGCCCGCTGGAAATAGGCGAAGGCCAGGTCCTCGAAATCCTGCCGCGTCAGCAGCACGTTCGCCCCGGCATAGTAGATGTCGAGGAAGTCCTGGAGGTTGGAAAAGTCATAGGCCGCCCGGACCGCCTCGACGCTGTCGAACGGGATGGCGACCCCGTTCCGCTCGGCCAGGGCGAACATCAGCTCCGGCTCCAGCGAACCCTCGATGTGCAGATGCAGCTCGGCCTTGGGCAGGCCGTCGATGAAGGTGTTCAGGTCGGTCATGATCGCTCCGCTAGGACGAGGCGTTGGACACCACAAGGCGCAAATGACCGCGACGGATGTCGGGCACCGACGGCGATGGCGTGGACGGAGGCGGCGTCACCTCTTCATTCGCCTGCCACCCCATCGGTCGCTCGACATAGCCGGACCGGGTCAAGACACGCTCCGGCAGACCGCAACGTTCCAGCATCCCGATCTCGATCTCGGTCCGGGCATGGACCCATTCGAGAAGTTGGCGATTGTGGCCTCGCCCCGGCGGCGCGACGCTGACGATCCGCTTGCGCGGATAGCTCTCGTGCAGGAATCGCGTGGTCGCGGCATGATCTCCGTCGGTCGTGACGATGTAAGCCGTATCGAACCGGTCGGCGGCCGCGTCGGCGGCGATGGACAGGGCCAGGTTGACGTCGCTCTGCTTTTCCGTCGCGTCCATCCACTGGTGGCCGCAGGCGTGGCAATGATCTCCGTGCACGACGAAATGTCCCATCAGGCAGCGCACGCCGCGCGCTCCGAGCGCACCCTCATAGGCCATCAGCGCCTGCATCCGGTCGCGGCGCTGCGGCCGATGGGCGCTGACCCAGACGGTCCCGGCCAGGCGCTCGTCCGGCGGCAGCAGGGCCCGCCCCAGGGCCGCCAGATCCAGCCACAGCAGCTCGTGCCGGTTCAGGTCAAGGATGGCGTGATGCAGGTTGAACCCGTCGACATACAGCCGGGCCCGCTTGCGGAAGATCGGCAGGCGAAAACCGTCGCGGCGGATTGCCTGCGTCTGCCCTCCCCTCGTCCCCGACCGTGCCATGACCTGGCCTCGTCCCGCCCCTGAAGGAAACAGTTAACCCTTCGGGAACACCGGAGTCCGTGTCGTCAAGGCTACATCCGTTCGGGCGAATCGATTCCCAGCAGGTCCAGCGCGATCACCAGCTGGTCCAGCGCCGCCTTCGACAGGGTCAGCCGCGAGGCCACCGTCGCCGCGTCCGCCGCCGCCAGCACCGGGCAGGCCGCATAGAATTTCGAGAAGGCCTGCGCCAGCCGATAGGCATGCTCGGCGATCACGTGCGGGCTGCGCTTGTCATAGGCCTCGCCGACCGCCTGGTCGAAGGCGTCCAGCGTCAAGACCAGATCGCGTTCGGCAGGCTCCGAGATCGCCACCAGCCCGGCCTTCGCCCCCTGCTCGCCCGCGCGGCGCAGCAGCGATTTGATGCGCACGACCTGGTACAGCAGATAGGGCCCGGTCTTGCCCTCGAAGCTCATGAACCGGTCCAGGTCGAAGACGTAGCTGGTCGTCCGGCTGTTCGACAGGTCGGCGAACTTCAGCGCCGCAATGGCCACCTTGTGCGCCGTGTCCTCGAACGTCGCTTCGTCCAGATCGGCCCCCAGCTCGGCCTCGCGCAGGCGGTCGCGCGCCTTGTCGGTGGCCTGGGTGATCAGATCGTTCAGCTTCAGCACCCCGCCCGCCCGGGTCTTGAACGGCTTGCCGTCGGTGCCGTTCATGGTGCCGAAGCCCAGATGCTCGAGCGCACCCGGCTCGGCATAGCGGGCCAGACAGGCAGCGCGGAACACCTGTTCGAAATGCTCGGCCTGGCGCTCGTCGACGACGTACAGCATCAGGTCGGGATCGATCCGGTTCTTGCGGTCCAGGATCGTGGCCAGATCGGTCGTGCCATACATGGCCGAGCCTTCCGAGGAGACGACCAGCAGCGGCGGCGGGCTGGGGGCCTCGACCACCGAACCGTCGGCCAGCTTCTTCTTGCGGGTCTCGCCGGGCCGGGCGACGTGCACCACCTGGGCTCCGTCGTCCTCGACCAGCAGGGCCTTGGTCTTGAGGTCCACGACCATGCCCGCGATCAGGGGATCGGCGTCGCTCTCGCCGTTCCACAGGTCGAAATCGACGGCCAGGGTGCCGTATTCCCGCACCAGGGCCTCGCGGCTGACCGCCACGAAATGCCGCCACAGCGCCAGATAGCCGGGCCGTCCGCCCTGCAGTTCCGCCGTGGCCTTGCGCGCCCGGTCCCGGAATGCGGGATCCTCCCTGGCTCGCCCGGCGGCCAGCGGGTACAGCCGGTCCAGATCGGCCAGGGTCACCGGGCTTTCGGCCGGGAACGGCCCGTCGCCGCCGGCCATGAAGGCGTCGGCCAGACCTTCGTCACCACAGGCCACGATCAGCAGCCCCATCTGGAAGCCCCAGTCGCCGAAATGGGCGTCGCCGGTCACGGCATCGCCCCGGAACCGGAACAGCCGCTTCAGGCTCTCGCCGATGATCGCGCTGCGCAGATGGCCGACGTGCATGGGCTTGGCCACGTTCGGCCCGCCGAAGTCGATAACCACCGTTCGCGGCACCGCGACCGGCGAGGCTCCGGCCCGGTCCGCATCCGACGCCACCTCGGCCGCCCGCGCCGACAGGGCGGCATCGGCGACCTTCAGATTGATGAACCCGGGTCCCGCGACCTCGACGGCGGCCAGACGTGCGTCGCCGTTCAGCCGCGCCGCCACCCGGTCCGCCAGTTCGCGCGGATTGGCCTTCAGCGCCTTGGCGGCGGCGAGGGCGCCATTGGACTGGAAGTCGGCCAGGTCCGGGCGGTCCGAGGTCGTGACCCGCGCCAGGCCCGCGTCCACGCCTTCGGCGGCGAAGGCGGCCGCGACCGCTTCGCCCAGTGCGGTCCTGAGGTCCGTCATGGGGCCGGAGGGGTCGCCGCGGTCGTGCCGGCGTTGATGCGGAAGCGGCTGCCCGAACGGTTGAACTCGGCCATTTCCGGCGTGACCTCAAAGCCGACCAGAATCTCGAAATTGCCGCCGCTGGTGGTCGCCGACGCGCGCGGGATGACCACGGACTGCGCTTCGGTCACCGACGTGGTCGAGGACCCGTCGAAATTCACCGGCAGATCGAAATACTCCTTGGCCAGGACGGCTTCATTCCGTTCCGTGACCGCGATCCAGTAACGATAGGTGCGTTGATCGCCCTGGGCCATCGGGCCACGACCCAGATCGAACAGGATGTTCATCTGGACCTCGATCGGGTCGTCGTTCAGATAGCGGCACCCGGCCGTCACGCCCTGGATTTCGCCGGTATAGCCGACGGCACTGGCGGCGGCGCGGCCCCCGTCCAGCTCGACATAGCGCGCGGCGTCGTACAGCACCTTCACGAACGGGCAGGGTCCGGCGTTGGGGCGGGCACGGAGGGGCGCGATGCGCGGCGGCCGTGCCTCATCCTCGTCTTCCCGACCTTGCTGCTGGCCCTGGCGGTCACGCTGGCTCTGGCTGCTCTGGGCGGAGGCGGCACCGGCGGAGGCGAGAACGGCCAGGGCGGCGAGGGCGACGGTCGCAAGACGCATGTATCGAAATCCGGAAAGCTGAACCGCTGGCGGGGAACCCGGTCAGGCTTCCCGCCTGATAGCGGCTAAAGCGAGGCGTCGCAAACCGTGAAGCCCGTCCCGGTGGCGAGGAAGCCGCAGAAAGACTAGGTTCGGTTCATGGACGCTCTCGCCCCCTCGCCCGTCACCGCCCCGCTCGCGGCCGCCCGTCCCCTGACCGTGCGCATGGCCACGCCGCGCGGCTTCTGCGCCGGGGTCGATCGCGCCATCCAGATCGTCGAGCGTGCGATCGAGAAGTTCGGCGCGCCCGTCTATGTCCGCCACGAGATCGTCCACAACCGGCATGTCGTCGACCGGCTGAAGGGTCTGGGCGCGGTCTTCGTCAAGGAACTGGACGAATGCCCCGACGACCGGCCCGTGGTCTTCTCGGCCCACGGCGTGCCCAAGTCGGTGCCCGCCACGGCCCGGGCCCGCGACCTGCTGTTCCTGGACGCCACCTGCCCCCTGGTGTCCAAGGTCCATGTCGAGGCCGAGCGCCATCATGCCCAGGGCAAGCACATCATCCTGATCGGCCATGCCGGCCACCCCGAGGTCGTCGGCACCCTGGGCCAGCTGCCCGACGGCGCGATCAGCCTGGTCGAGACGGTCGAGGACGCCATGGCCTTCCAGCGTCCCGGCGACCAGCCCCTGGCCTATGCGACCCAGACGACCCTGTCGCTGGACGACACCTCCGAGATCGTCGGCGTGCTGAAGAGCCGCTTTCCCGAACTGCCCGACCCCCACAAGGAAGACATCTGCTACGCCACCACCAACCGGCAGGAGGCGGTCAAACAGCTGGCCGACGGGTCCGATCTGGTGCTCGTGGTGGGATCGAAGAACTCGTCCAACTCCGTGCGTCTGGTCGAGGTGGCCCTGCGCGCCGGGGCCCGCGACGCGCGGCTGATCGACGATGCGAGCCAGATCGACTGGAGCTGGTTCGAGGGCGTGAACACGGTCGGCGTCACGGCCGGCGCCTCGGCCCCCGAGCCGCTGGTTCAGGCCGTCGTCTCGGCGATGCAGGCGCGGTTCGCCGTGACCCTGGCCGACGATCCGGGCGAGCCGGAAACCGTCACCTTCAAACTGCCCCGCGCCCTGACGACCTGAACCGGCTCAGGCGAACTCCACCAGCACGTCGTCGGCCGCGACCGGGTCGCCGGCCTTCGACCCCACCGCCTTCACCACCCCGTCGCGTTCAGCCTTGAGGATGTTCTGCATCTTCATGGCCTCGATCACGGCGACGGTCTCGCCGGCCTTGACCTCCTGACCGACCTCGACGGCGATGGAGACGACGAGCCCGGGCATGGGGGACTGGATCAGCTTCGAGGTATCCGCCGCCTGTTTCTCGGGCAGGCGGGCGAACAGCTCGGCCATGCGGGGCGTCAGGACGCGGACGCGCGCGGTGACCGGGCCGGTGCGGATGCGGAAGCCGTCGGCGATGCGCGCGACCTCGGCGGTATAGGGTTCGTGGTCGAGGACGGCGCGGAACTGGGCCAGGCCCGGGCGCCAGTCGATGTCCGACAGCTGCAGGGCGCGGTCCTCGCCCGCCAGTTCCAGCGTCAGCGCCTCCTCGTCGTCGTATCCGAGGGACACGCCGTGCGCCTCACGGTCGATGAGGACGATCCAGTCGGTGCGGTCGGACGGGTCGCCGGACTGTTCGGTCAGGATCTCGTTCATCGCCGCCGCCGTGGCGATCAGGATGTCGGTCCGCCGCCGGTCGGGGGCCACGCCCCTGAAGCCGTCGGGGAACTCATCCTTGATGTAGCTGGTCGACAGGGCGCCCGACCGGAACCGCGCCTGATCCATCACGGCGGCGAGGAAGGGCACATTGTGGCCGACGCCCTGCAGGTGGGTGTCCTCCAGCGCCCGCTTCATGCCGTCGATGGCGGCGATGCGGGTCGGGGCCCAGGTGTTCAGCTTGGCGATCATGGGATCGTAGAACATCGAGATCTCGTCGCCCTCGCGGACGCCGGAATCGTTCCGGACCACATAGCCGTCCTGCTGGCCTTCCTCGGGCTGGTCGTAGCGGACCAGACGGCCGATGGAGGGCAGGAAGCCGCGATAGGGGTCCTCGGCATAGATGCGGCTCTCGATGGCCCAGCCGTTGATCTTCAGATCGTCCTGACCGAAGGCCATCCGTTCTCCGGCGGCCGAGCGGATCATCTGTTCGACCAGATCGACGCCGGTGATCAGTTCGGTGACCGGGTGCTCCACCTGGAGCCGGGTGTTCATCTCCAGGAAGAAGAAGCTGCGGTCCTGACCGGCGACGAACTCGACCGTCCCGGCCGAGTCATAGTTCACCGCCCGGGCCAGGGCGACGGCCTGTTCGCTCATGGCCTTCCGCGTCGCGTCGTCCAGCAGGGGCGACGGCGCCTCCTCGATGACCTTCTGGTTGCGGCGCTGGATCGAGCATTCGCGGTCGAACAGGCTGACGATGTTGCCGTGCTTGTCGCCCAGCACCTGGATCTCGATGTGGCGCGGGTCGATGATGAACTTTTCCAGGAAGACCCGGTCGTCGCCGAACGCCGTCAGCGCCTCGGCCTTCACGGCGGAGAACCCCTCGGCCATGTCGGCGTCCGAATGGGCCACGCGGATGCCCTTGCCCCCGCCCCCGGCCGAGGCCTTGATCATGACCGGATAGCCGATCTCGTTGGCGATCTGGATGGCGTGTTCATCGCCTTCGATCAGCCCCATATAGCCGGGCACGGTCGAGACCCCGGCTGCGGCCGCGAATTTCTTGGACGTGATCTTGTCGCCCATGGCCTCGATGGCGTGCGGGTTCGGCCCGATGAAGGCGATGCCCTCGGCCTCCAGCCGCCGGGCGAAGACGGGGTTCTCCGACAGGAAGCCGAAGCCCGGATGCACGGCCTCGGCCCCCGAGCGACGCACGGCCTCGACGATCCTGTCCTGCACCAGATAGCTCTCGGACGCTGCCGACGGCCCGATGTGGATCGCCTCGTCCGCCATCTCGACCGCCATCGAGCCTGCGTCGGCGTCGGAGTGCACGACCACGGTCTGGATGCCCATGCGGCGAGCGGTCTTTATGATCCGGACGGCGATCTCGCCCCGGTTTGCGATCAGGATCTTTGAGAACATTCTGGCCTCTGTTTGCGCCTCAGGGCTTAGCGAGACGCGGCGGGCAAGGCAAACCGGAGGTGGGAAGTCCGTCCCACGACCCCTCTCCCGGAGGGAGAGGGCTTGAGCGTCCAGGAGCGCAGCGATTGGATACGCGAAAGGGTGAGGGGTAAAGCCCTCACCGGTTGGCAGCCAAACCCCTCACCCTTTCGGCTTGACGGATCGCTCCGCTCCCCGAGCCTCAAGCCCTCTCCCTCCGGGAGAGGGAGCGGAGATGCGGACCCACCTTCTGCTCCAGCAGCGCCACCAGCTCAGGCTGCATGAAGGCGTAGTCGTCCCGGATATCCAGGCACACCACCCGCGCCCGCTTCAGGCTCTGTCGAAACCGCCGCTGCAGCTTCGCCCGGTGCGTCCGCTCCATGACGAAGACGATGTCGGCCCATTCGACCAGTTCATCGGTACAGGGCTCGTCCGCATCCGGCGCCAGCCCCGCCGACGCCGTCTCCACCCCCGGCCAGGCGGCGAACACCTGCTCCGCCGTCGGTGACCGGAGGCGGTTGCGGGAGCAGAGGAAGAGGAGGTTGGTCAGGTCAAAAATCCTGCTCGCACGCGCTCAAAGTTATCGAGAATAGTCCCGGCGAAGCAGAAGCGACATAGCCGATGGCGGACGATTACCTGAGCCAGAGATCGTCTTGGCAATCTCGCCTCCTTCTTTTCGGAACTCATCCAAACGAGCTTTGACGTTCCCGATCTGGCCAACATCCATATTGAAACGCAAGGCCGTCCCCGGGAACGAAGTTTGATAATTGTTCTTGGTTTTTCTCGACAGATGAATCGCCATCTGTCCACTCGCGATAACGAAATTACCTCCGGTTCGAGCGAGTCGGCTGGTCATGTAGAGACCATAGCCAGAGTTGAACCAAACCTCCGAAGTGCGCGGCAGGTGCGTTTTCCCGGAAACGCCAGGCAGCAGACTGTATTCTATTGCTTCCTTGTCCGACTTAAATCGGAAATTCGGGTTCTCCCCGAGCCCACGCCTTATGCCAACGCCGAAATCGGCGAGCGCAAACTCTACTTTATTACTTTTTGGCCAATACTGAGCGCAGTAATAAAGCTCATTTGCTTCACTGTGCTCAAAGACGTTGCGCATCACCTCTCGAACCGAATATGACAAAACGTCGAAAAGGTCCCGGTTTTCAGTCTGATCACGCGCAATCATCAGGGCAATTTTGTCGGCGTGCCTCTGAATTAAGTCGGGGAGCTCCCGAAATTTATCATGCGCGACCTCATAGAAATCATCACGAACCATTTTCGTGATGGGCAGGTAGTTTTCACTACCCCAAGCCTCACCAACTTCCCGCCCATGATCAACGCCAAACATTCGAAAAAAGCCCATATGGGCTGGATAGTGATGTCCTTGGTAATTTCGAAAACTGATATTCAGATCAGCGTTCCGCAATCGAAAATGTTTGAGCTTGGATGCCAGCAAAAGCATTCCGTACGGCGCAAAGAAATGCTCTTTGCCGAAGTCAATAATTAGCTCGTCGTGACCTGCGAAATAATCAAGCTCTCGAGCAAATGCCAATATTGTAGCAAGGTCACTCTGTACGGGAAATTTTATTGTAGCCCTTGCCAACTGAATTCCTTAGTCAAAATTTATCGAAACACCATTCTAAAGCGGAATATTATCGTGCTTCTTCCACGGATTAGCCTGCACCTTCCCCTTCAGCGTGCGTAATGCCCGGATCAGCCGCCGCCGCGTCCCGTGCGGCATGATCACGTCGTCGATGTATCCCAGCCCCGCCGCCACAAACGGATTGGCGAAGCGTTCCTTGTATTCGGCCTCGCGCGCGGCCAGGGCCGCCGGGTCGTCGGCCTCCTTCCTGAAGATGATCTCGACCGCGCCCTTGGCCCCCATCACCGCGATCTCGGCACTGGGCCAGGCGTAGTTGACGTCGCCGCGCAGGTGTTTGGAGCTCATCACGTCATAGGCGCCGCCATAGGCCTTGCGCGTGATCACCGTCAGCTTGGGCACCGTGGCCTCGGCATAGGCGAACAGCAGCTTGGCCCCGTGCTTGATCAGGGCACCGTATTCCTGGCGCGTGCCGGGCATGAAGCCGGGCACGTCGACGAAGGTCACCAGCGGAATGGAAAAGGCATCGCAGAACCGCACGAACCGCGCGGCCTTGCGGCTGCTGTCGATGTCCAGCACCCCGGCCAGCACCTGCGGCTGGTTGGCGACGATGCCGACCGACTGGCCGTCCAGCCGGCCGAAGCCGCAGACGATGTTCCGGGCGAAATCGGCCCCGATCTCGAAGAACTCGGTCTCGTCGACCGTCTTCAGGATCAGCTCCTTGATGTCATAGGGCTGGTTCGGATTGGCCGGGACCAGGGTGTCGAGGCTGGCCTCGTCCCGGTCCGGATCGTCGTAGCTCTCGCGCACCGGGGGCTTTTCGCGGTTGGACAGGGGCAGGAAGCCGATCAGGCGGCGGACTTCGCTGAGGGCCTCCAGATCGTTCTCGAACGCGCCGTCGGCCACGCCCGACTTGCCGGCATGGACCCGGGCCCCGCCGAGGTCCTCGTGGCTGACCACCTCGTTGGTGACGGTGCGAACCACGTCCGGGCCGGTCACATACATGTAGGACGTGTCCTTCACCATGAAGATGAAGTCGGTGATGGCGGGCGAATAGACGTCGCCGCCCGCGCACGGCCCCATGATCACGCTGATCTGGGGGATGACGCCACTGGCCAGGGTGTTCTGCAGGAAGATGTCGGCGTATCCGGCTAGGCTCTCCACCCCCTCCTGGATGCGCGCCCCGCCCGCGTCGAACAGGCCGATGATCGGCGCGCCATTGGTCAGGGCCATAGTCTGCAGCTTGACGATCTTGGCCGCATGGGCACCGGAAAGACTGCCGCCGAAGACGGTGAAATCCTTGGAGAAGACATAGACCAGCCGCCCGCCGATCGTGCCTCGGCCGGTGACCACGCCGTCGCCCGGCACCCGCTGGTTTTCCATGCCGAACTGGTGGCTGCGGTGCTCGACGAACATGTCGGTCTCCTCGAAGGAGCCCTCGTCCAGCAGCACCTCGATCCGCTCGCGCGCAGTCAGCTTGCCCTTGGCGTGCTGGGCGGCAATCCGCGCGGCCCCGCCGCCCTGACGCGCCGCCTCGCGGCGGGCTTCCAGCTGTTCCAGAATGGCTTTCATCTCGATCCTCTCGTCATGGAGCGGTCATAGGCGGAACGCCCGGCCTCGTCACCCGCCGGGCCCTGCGCGCAGGGGAATGGTGCGAGCGGCGGGGATCGAACCCGCATGACCGAAGTCGAGGGATTTTAAGTCCCTTGCGTCTACCAGTTTCGCCACGCTCGCGGCCGACGCCCGCCTCAGGGCGCGGTCTTGCCCGGAGCCAGGGCCCGGAAATCCACGTCCGAATCCGCCGCCAGCCAGATCAGCCCCGCCCAGGCGGCGACGTTCTGGTTCAGCTGTTCCGGGTCGATCTTGTCCAGGGTGTCGTCGGCGGTGTGGTGCAGGTCGAAATAGCGCAGACCGTCCTGCAGCAGGCCGAACACCGGCACGCCGGCCTGGACGATCGGCCCGATGTCGGCCCCGCCCTCGGTTTCCGGCTCGGACGAGCGCAGCACGCCGATCGGATACAGCACGCGGTTCGCGGCATCGGCGAACGTCCCCGTCTGGGCGCCGGCCGGCAGCTGCAGCGCATAGACCCGGTCGGCCCCGAAATCGCTCTCGCCGGTGAAGACATGGTTGGCCAGGTCCTCGGGCGACAGGCTGCGCAGATAGGCTCCGCCGCCGTTACCGGTATTGGTCGGCTGGGCCACTTCCTCGGATCCATACAGGATCACGCGGATGGTGCGGGCCGTGCGGCCCTGGTCGGCGATGGCCCGCGCGGCGCCGATGGTGATGGCCCCCCCTGCCCCGTCGTCGATGGCCCCGGTGCCCAGGTCCCAGCTGTCCATGTGGGAGCCCAGAACGATGATCTCCTCGGGCCGGGTCCGCCCCGGCAGGTCGCCGATCACATTGCGCGAGGTGGTCTGATAGGTGTGGGCGGTCGAGGACAGGTGTATGCGCACCGGCTCGCCATAGCCGATCAGACGGCTCAGCTGGTCGGCGTCGGGCGCGCTCAGCGCAAAGGCCGGGACCGGCACCACGCCGTTCACATAGCGGGTGGTGCCCGTGTGCGGCATGCGGTGCTGGTCCGATCCGGCCGAGCGCATGATGAAGGCCAGCGCCCCCTTCTGCCCCGCCACGCCGGGTCCGGCACCCCGAATGCGGGTCAGCGGCCCGTAGCCCGCGCCCGTCTGCATCGGCACCATCTGGCCGGCATCGACATAGGCGATCTTGCCCGCCAGCGATCCGTCCGGCACCGCCTGGAAATCCTCCAGCGAGGTGAAGCGCACCACCTCCGCCTCGATGCCGCCTTCCGGCGTGCCGGGCGAATGACCGAGGGCGGCGACGACCAGCCGCTGCGGGTTCGCGCCCACGATGGCGGCGCTTTCCTCGCCCCGCTCCCAGCCGACCAGCGGGAATTCCTGGATGCGGACGTTCTTGAAGCCGTGCTCGCGCATATAGCCCGCCGCCCATTCCGCCGCCGCCGTCTCGCTCGACGAGCCCGCCGGGCGCGGCCCGAAGCGGGTGGTCAGCTGGGTGACGTAGTCCAGGGCGATGTTGTCGGCCAGGGCGGCATCACGGACGCGCTCGGCCGCCGCAATGGTCGCTGCGTCCTGGGCCACGGCCGGCGCGGAAAGACCGGCGAGCAGCGCCAGGGCCGAAATCGCGCCGGACGCCGCGAGACGAAGGGAAACAGACATGGGAATCTCCACCAGACAGGGGCAGACCCTAGCGACTGCAACCGGCGGGGAGAAGGCCGTCTAGCCGACGCGGGCCAGTTCAGGCTCCAGCACAACCTCGCGCCAGGCGTGCGGCGTCGCCAGCAGGGCGCGGACCAGCAGGTTGTTCACCGCATGCCCGGCCTTGTAGCCCTCGTAGCGGCCCAGCAGGGGCGCGCCCAGGACGTAGAGGTCGCCGATGGCGTCCAGCGCCTTGTGCCGCACGAACTCGCGTTCCATCCGCAGGCCGCCGGGGTTCAGGATCTCGTCGCCGTCGATGACGACCGCATTCTCGAGGCTGCCGCCGCGCGCCAGTCCGGCCTGACGCAGGGCCTCGACCTCATGCGCGAAGCCGAAGGTGCGGGCCGACATGATCTCTGTGCGGAAGGTCTCCTCGTCGACGACGAAATCGATGACCTGATGGCCGACGACCGCATTGTCGAAATCGATCTCGAACCGCATCTCGTAGCGGTCGCACGGCAGCAGGGCCGCGTGCTTGTCGCCGTCGGTGACGTGGATGGGCTCCAGAATCTCGATGTAGCGGACCGGGGCCTCCTGACGGCGGAACCCGGCGCGGTCCAGCAGCTGCACGAACGGCAGGGCCGAACCGTCGAGGATCGGCAGCTCGGGCCCATCGACCTCGACCATGACGTTGGAGATGCCGAGCGCGCAGAAGGCCGCCATCAGATGCTCGATCGTCGACAGGCACACGCCCGCCGCATTCTCGATCATGGTGTTCAGCCGGGCATCGACGACGGCGTCGCCCGAGACGACGATGCGGTTTTCGCGGTCCGTGATGTCGGTGCGGACGAAGACGATGCCGGTCCCGGTCGGGGCGGGACGGATGACCAGGCGCACGCGCTGACCCGTGTGCACGCCCACGCCGGCGCAGATCGCCGGGGCGACCAGGGTCCGTTCACGATGATCGTGGCGTGCGGGCAAGGCGTTCAACTCGATCGTCGACCTGCGCTGGTGTGCAGCGCAATATCCGAAGATCGATGCCTAGCCGTCTGTTCGGAAACCATAAACCAAAGTCGGGTTTCGGAATGTTACGGATGGTGGCGGAGGCAGCAGGCAGAAGGCAGTAGGCAGTAGGCAGTAGGCAGTAGGCAGTAGGCAGTAGGCAGTAGGCAGTAGGCAGTAGGCAGTCGAGTGATTGTCGCGACGTTCGCCGGCAAGACGAAAAAGGGGCGATCCGCCGGACCGCCCCTTTCCTACTGCCTACTGCCTGGTGCCCAATCCCTAGTTGGCCAGCCGCCTCAGAAACGAAGGAATCTCCAGATCGTCTTCCGTCTTCTGGGGCTCGGGCGCGGGCTGGGCTGTCGTGCGCAACTGGGGCTGGCCGCGCTGGGGGGTCTGCTGGACCGGCGCATAGGCGGACGGGGCGCGGGGCTTCTTGCCGAACAGGCTCCAGCCCGACTTCCGGTGATCGCGGTCGTCATAGCCTGGCTCGTCGTATTCACGCGGTGCCTGGGCGGCACCGTCCATATAGAGGTCGCCCTGATCCTGGGCGGCGGCGGTCGGACGGGTCGGAGCGGCCTCAAACTCTTCGACCCAGGGGTCGACGATGGGTTCGAGCGTTCGCGGCTCTTCGGCGGCGAGGATGACCGGCTCGGGCGCGCGGGCGACGGGCGGCGGGGCCTGGAAGGTCGGCACGACCGGCGCGGGCTCGGGTGCGCGATAGGCGGCCTCGCTGCGGACCGGCTCGCGATAGGCCGGCTCGCGGTAGGCGGGTTCCGGGGCACGGGCGGCCGGAGCCGGGGCGACAGGGGCTGTGCCGCGGGAATCGTGGAAGGCGGTCGGCCGCGGCGCGACGGGCTCTGCACGAATGCCACCGACCTCGTCCATGCCGGTGGCCACGACCGAGACGCGGATCTTGCCGTCCAGGGCCGGATCGAACGCCGCACCGAAGATCATGTTGGCGTCGCCGTCCACCTCGGCCGAGATGGCGTTGGCGGCCTCGTCGACTTCCAGCAGGGTCATGTCCAGACCGCCGGTGATGTTGACCAGCACGGCCTTGGCACCCTTCAGGCTGGTCTCGTCCAGCAGCGGGTTGGCGATGGCGTTCTGGGCCGCCAGCAGGGCGCGGTCGTCGCCCGAGGCCTCGCCCGTGCCCATCATCGCCTTGCCCATCTCGGACATGACGGCGCGGACGTCGGCAAAGTCCAGGTTGATCAGGCCGGGCAGGATCATCAGGTCGGTGATCGAACGGACGCCCGAGTGCAGCACCTGGTCGGCCATGCCGAAGGCGTCGGCGAAGGTCGTGCGCTCATTGGCGACGCGGAACAGGTTCTGGTTCGGAATGACGATCAGGGTGTCGACGTAGCGCTGCAGCTCGGCGATGCCCGCGTCGGCCAGGCGCATGCGGTGACGACCTTCGAAGGTGAAGGGCTTGGTCACGACGCCGACAGTCAGGATGCCCCGGTCGCGCGCGCATTTGGCGATGATGGGGGCCGCGCCCGTCCCGGTGCCGCCGCCCATTCCGGCGGTGATGAAGATCATGTGCGCGCCTTCCAGGTGCGCATGGATCTCGTCGGCGCTTTCCTCGGCGGCGTTCATGCCGACTTCGGGGTGGGCCCCGGCGCCGAGCCCTTGCGTGATGGTCTCGCCCAGCTGGATGCGGCGGTCGGTCTTGGCGAAGGACAGGTGCTGGGCGTCGGTGTTGGCCACCACGAACTCGACCCCCTCGAGGCCGGCGTCGATCATGTTGTTGACCGCGTTTCCGCCCGCGCCACCGACGCCGAACACGACGATCCGGGGCTTCAGTTCCGTGGCTTGCGGCCGCACCAGCGAGAGAGACATATCCAAACCGACCTTTTTTTCGACCCTGCTCCCCAAGGTTCCAATGCGAAGTCCCCGCAGATCCGCATTGGTTATGAGCGCGTTAAGGATCACCCAACGCCCTTAAGGGAAGGTTACCGAATACGGTGAGTCGGAGAGGATGGGCAGAAAACCAAAGCGCGGCCCGGGTAAATTTTCGTCGCGGGCCCCTTTGACGACGCGGACGGGCTGGAATCGGGCGTAGCGACGCAGGGGGTTGGTTCCACAGCCCCACGACAGAAAAGGGGCCGGACGATTGCTCGCCCGGCCCCGATGTCTGGAACCGACCTGAGGCGGAGCCGGCCTTAGAAGGTGTAGCTCAGCGACGCCGTCCAGCGGCGACCCAGGGTGTCGACGTAGACACCGTTGTACAGGCCGTTCTCGCCCAGCTCCTGCTGGTCGAACACGTTGTCGATCGCAACGCGGGCCGTGATGTCGTCCGTGATGTCGTAGCCCAGCGACAGGTTGTGCAGGGCATAGGAGTCGTAGCGGATGACGTTGAACTGCTCGAGCGTCGCCTGAGCGGTCGGGCCGCCGAACACGATGGCCGAGTCCTGGAAGTTCGTGGTCCAGCGCGCGCTGAGCGGGCCACGGTTGTACAGGAAGGTCATCTGCGTCTTCCAGGACGGGTTAGCCAGCGTGTTTTCGTTGGCCGTGATGTCCGTGGGCAGGAAGTCGCCGCTGGAGGACGTGGTGTACTCCATCAGGTAGTAGACGTTGGTCCGGAAGCTGAAGTCACCCAGATCGTAGTCGGTCGAGAAGACCTCCGACAGATCCATCGAATAGCTCAGGTTCGCGTTGATCGCCTTCACCCGCGTTCCGCCCAGGTTGAAGAAGGGCAGTTCGAAGCCGTTGGTGTAGTTGAACGTGTTGTCGCGACGGATGCCCGCGCAGCTGTTCACGCCGATTTCCGAGGTGTTGTCCGGATACTTCGGGCTGTCGTAGCAGAACGTCGCGGCACTGCCGGCCAGCAGCGGTCCCAGGGCGTCGGTGACCGTGATTTCCAGATAGTCCGCGGCGACGATCAGGTTCGGCACGAATGCAGGGCGCGCCACGAAGCCGAAGGTGAAGGAGTCACCCTTTTCCGGGACCAGGGTCTGGCGGCCGGAGATCACGCCGGTGAAGCTGGCACCGGTCGGAACATATCCGCCCGTGCCCGTGATGAAGGCCAGCGCCGACGCATCGTCCGTGATCGCGCGAAGCACGCCATCGGACCCGAGCAGCGAACCGCCGAACTGGGCGGCCACACGTCGGACTTCAGCGATACAGTTGGGGCGGCGCGTGGCGGGAGCCGAGGCAGACGCGATGTTGGCCGACGAGCAGACGTCGCCCGACGAGGTGAAGAATGCCTGGTTGCCCAGGAACAGTTCCACCATCGACGGATTGCGGACCGACTTGGAGATGTTCCCGCGGAGCAGCAGCTGATCATTGACTTCCCAGGTGCCGGCGATGGTGTAGATTTCCTCACGATCGCCGTCATAGCTCGGCGTCACCACTGTGCCGCTGAGGTTGCGGTAACGCTCGGCCTCACCTTCCTGTTCCGTGTAACGGATCGCGGGGTTCAGCTCGAGAGACTTGACGAACGGGATATTGAACCCTTCGCCGAGCAGCGGGATGCGCAGTTCCAGACCATACTCCGTGGTCGTCGTCTCTGCATTGGTGGTGGCCGAAGGTGCCGAACGCGTGCGGCCCAGGCCCGTGATCGACGACGGGAAGTAGCTCAGCTCTTCCTTGCGGTATTCGCCGGTGACGGCGAACTGCAGCGGGCCAGCCGGCAGGTCGAACACCGAGCCCGTCACCGTCGCCTGGGTGAAGTTCTGGGTCGACTCGTTGTCGAAGGTTTCCCGAACCGACACGAAGTCCTTGGCGGCTTGCGACGCACGGCCTTCGCCGAAGACGTTCAACGGCTGGCAGGCATCCACCATGGCCTGGGTGATCGTCGGGGCGAACAGCGATTGCGTGCGGATGCCGTCAGGTCCGATCGTGGAGATCGGTTGCTGGATCGAGCCCGGGATGTAGCCGGTCGTGTTATTTCCGCCGTAGCTGGCAAGGTAGCCGGCGAGGCCGTCGCGCTTGGCGCGGCAAACCACGTTGGAGCCGACCTGAACGGCATCGATCGCCATGGCATAGGCCACATCGTTGAGGGCGCTGAACTCGACGTGGGTCTTGGCCTGGCCGTAGGTGTGGGAAATATCGAAGCCGAAATCGCGACCCAGCAGGCTGAAGTCGCCGCTGATGCCGTTGACGCTGCGGAACGTCTCGTTGGTCGATTGCTGGGACAGGTCGTTGACCACGTCCTCGTTGTTCCGCGACAGGATGAAGTTGGTGGTGATCCCGGCGTTGGCCAGAGTCGTGCGGTTGGCGTCGGTCAGGAACGGATGATTGACATTGACGAGCAGGCCCGCGTTTTCCGGCGTGCTCGAGCTGGCCGAGTTGGCCAGGCCACCGGTCGAGATCGGGTTCCGGACCGTGACGTCCGAATACAGGTTCTCGGTGTAGAAACGCAGGCTGTCGGTGATCTGATAGTTGGCGATCACATTGGCGACGTAGCGTTCCTGCTTGACGCGCAGGACCGTGGCGTCGGTGCGGTTCTGACCGTCGCTGCCGGCCTGGGTCGTATTGGTGCCCGGAGCGCCCGGGTTGGTCGCCAGTTCGCCGGCCAGGTTGTAGGTTTCGATGTTGCCGTTGCGGTCGAACCGGATCGGAACCGCGCGACGGGGCAGGAGGGCCGAGTTACCGCTCGGGTTGGCGATGTCCGGCACGCCGGGGACGAAGGTGCCGATGAAGTCGTTGACGTTCGTCGACGGATTGGCCGCATAGTATTCGCGCGCGGTCGGGCGGTTGGCCTGAACAACCGCCAGAACCTGAGCCGTCGTATAGGTCGCCGGCAGGCCATAGCGGGCCCGCGCGGCGGTCACCTGGGCGGCCGTCAGGGACCCGGGCGCAAAGGCGCAGACGTCGGTCGCGGTTGTGATACAGGCACCGAACGGGGTGTTCGGGACCAGCTGCAGGGTGGTGAGGTTGGCAGTCGACCACGGGAAGGGCGAGATCTGCGCAAAGCCGGGGAACTTGAACGAATTGCCGGGCTGGAAGAAGGCCGTGCTGACCGGGATGGCCGCGCTGCCCGGGACGAAGCTGGCGATAACCGGATTTTCGGCGGTGCCGTTCGACTGGGTGACGTTGAAGATCAGGCCGCCCTTGGTCAGCGTCGTAGTGCGCAGGTTGGGGCGGAAGACGGAAGGCAGGATGCCATCGGCGACCGATGACAGGAACACGGTTGCGGTACCGCCGGGCACGAACAGCGGGTTGCGTTGCGCGCCGTTCAGCGGATTGCCGGTCAGGCCGGGGTTGTTGGCGCGGACTTCGCGGTCGATGGCGCGCAGGTCGTCGATGTAGGAGTATTCGCCCGACACGGCGAGGTTCAGGCGACCGTCCAGGAAGTTGTCACCCCAGACACCGTTGATCGAATAGCGGCCGGCGTCGCGGTTGTTGGAGGCCTCACCACCGATGATGGTGACCTCGGCACCTTCGTAATCGTCCCTCAGCACGTAGTTGACGACGCCGGACACCGCGTCCGCGCCGTAGGCGGCGGCACCACCGACGGTCAGGATGTCGACGCGGTCGATCAGGGCGACCGGAATCGTCGAGGCATCGACCTGCGAGCCCGTCTCGTTGCCGGCCACGAAGATGGTGGCCGAGTTGTTGGACACGAAGCGGCGGCCGTTGACCAGGGTCAGGGTGCGCGCGGTGCCGAGGTTCAGAAGGTCGATATAGGTGACTCCGAGCGAGGCCGTCTGGCCACCGTTGGTGCCGCCGAGGCTTGCCCCCGCGCCGACCAGCGGCACGTCGTTCAGGATGTCGCCGGCGTTGGTGAACAGACGCTCTTCGATGTCCTTCTCGCCGACCGACACGCCGGGGATGGTTCCGCTGGTTTCGGGACGGGCGATGCGCGAACCGGTGACAACGACCTCTTCGACTTCATCTTCGTCGTCCTGCGGCGCGGCCGGAGCGGTCTGGGCGAAGGATGGTGCGGCGATCGACAGGATGCCGGCCAGTACGGTCGTGCCAAAAAGATACTTGCGCTTGGAAATCATAAACATCGCCCCGTGGAGGAAAATTTGGCGACGCACCCCAGGGACGGAGTCGTCACAGATCGTCGCATTCCTAACAACATTCCGTCACGTCGCAACCATTGAGGCGGGCCTGCGGCAACGTGAACGCAGTTTTGTTACACTCGAGACACAGTCGCGTTACGCGCGAACGGCGCTCTACAGGTTATCCTTCAGCCAGCCTGCGGCACGGCGGATCAGATTGCCCTGGTGGACGCGAGGCGCGTCGGCGGCCGTGATCTGGCGGGACATCAGACGTCGCGCGGACACGGCCTCGCGCGGGCCATAGGCCGCACGAAGCAAGACTCCGGACGCCGAGCAGAAGGCGGGGCCGGACGCGGCATCCGCCAGATGAGGCGTACGCTGCGGACGGCCGAGGCGGACGGGCCGATCGAACACGCGCACGGCCAGTTCCCGCACGCCGTTCAGCTGGCTGGCACCGCCGGTCAGGACCAGGCCGGCCCCCGGATCCATACCGACGCCGGCGTTCCGCAACCGGTCGCGCAGCAGCTCCAGCGTTTCCTCCACGCGCGGGGCGATGACGGTCTTCAGCATGGCGCGGGGAACGATCACCGGTCCGGCGGACGCATCTTCCCCGCGCGGCGGCGCCTCCAGCATCTCGCGATCCTCATGGGCCCCAGCCATGGCCGAGCCGTGCAGGGTCTTCAGCCGCTCGGCCCCGCTCTTTGAGGTCGACAGGCCGCGGGCGATGTCGGCCGTCACATGGTCGCCGCCGACGTTCAGCGACTCGATATGCAGGAGCGAGCGCCCGCCCCAGACGGCGGCGGACGTCGATCCCCCGCCCATGTCGATGCAGACGCAGCCGAGGTCCATTTCGTCCTCTTCCAGCGCTGCAAGGGACGACACCACCGGTGCCGCCGCCACGCCCTGAAGATCCAGATGCGCCAGTTCCAGGCAGTGACTCAGCGAGGCGAACGCGCCCTCGGCCATCGACACCACCAGCAGGTCCAGCCCCAGCGAGCCGCCGCGCATCGACCGCGGATCGTGCACCCCCCTGGCCCCGTCCACCGACCAGGCGATGGGCAGGACATGGATCGGGCGGCGGTTGGGCAGGCGGATCTGCGCCAGAGCCATGCCGATGGCCCGGGCCAGGTCGGCGTCGCCCACGGGGTTGGCCCCCAGCGAGACGCGCGCCTGCACCCGGTGGCTGGACATCTGGCCGATGGCGGTGGTGACGATGACGCCGGAGACGGGCGCGCCCGCGGTGCGCTCGGCCCGCTCGACGGCATGGCCGATGGCCTGGGCCGCCTCGTCCATGTTGACGATGGCGCCGCCGCGCACGCCCTTGGACTGGACATGGCTGGCGCCCGCCACGCGGACGGTGCGGTCGGCGTGGCGGACGCCGTCGGGCTTCATGATGAAGCAGGCGACCTTGGACTGGCCCAGGTCCAACGCAGCCACGACGGGTACACGCGCCGCCGTCCGCCCCGCTTCGACCGAGGGATCACCCTTCCTGTTCGCCATGGCATGCCGCTCCCTGGGCTACTGTCGTCAAGCGCCCGGCCGCACCGCGACCTGGCCCTCCGTGCGCAGGTCGATGCGCGAAAATCCGAGTTCCAGCAGCCGGTCGCGCTGGTCCATCGCGTCCAGCTGGATCAGGGCGGCTTCCTGTTTCGTGGCGGGCAGCTGGATCAGACTACCGTCCTTCAGCCGCAGGTCCCAGCGCCGCTGGTCCACCCGCACCAGGGCATCGATCCGGCTCATCAGCCGCGGCCGTTCGGCCAGCAGCGGCAGGATCGCCCCGGCCGCCGCATCGGCCCCGGTGCCGACCACCAGCGGCAGGTTGGGATAGAGCCCGGCGTCCGCGCCCGGGATCGCCTTGCCTTCGCCGTCGATGACGAGCACCCGCCCGCCCGTCTGCCAGACGGCCAGCCGGTCGTGCTCGACCACATCGACGATCAGGGTGTCGGGCAGCAGGCGAACAATCCGCACCGACTTCACCCAGCCGACCCGTTCGACGCTGGCCTTCAACGCGTCGAGATCGAGCGTCGTGATCGGCTGTCCGGCCCGGACCGCCAGGGCCCGCCGGATCGCCGGCGTCGCCTCGGCCGACGCCCCGTTGATACGGACCCGGTTCAGCTTCAGCCCCATGCCGGTCGTGATGCCGTCGATGCCGTGGCTGAGCGACTGTCCGATCCGCTCGGCGCGCGCGCCGGTCGCCAGCACCAGAACGAGGACCGCCACACCGGCGCAGATCGAGAGCACCACCGCACGTGGTGTCAGGTCCAGCCGGCCCAGGGCCGCCATCTTGCCCGGCACGCCGCCCGCCGCATGCGGGGCGCGCCCACGGCCACGCCCCTGCCCTTTCGGCCCCGCGCTGCGTTTGGGAGCCGACGCGACATTCGCGCGCCGACCGCCGCGAACTACCGCGGGCATGAGGCGTCCTCCACCATCCACCGGACCAGATCCTGATACGACATCCCGCAATAGGCGGCCTGCTCTGGCACCAGAGAGGTCGGGGTCATGCCAGGCTGGGTATTGACCTCCAGCAAGACGAGCTCGTCCTTAACATCGTCATAACGAAAGTCGGATCGAGACACGCCCCGGCACCCCAGGGCGGAGTGCGCCAGCTCGGATTCCCGGATGGCGGCGTGGAAAACATGGGGTGGCAGGTCAGCCGGCAACTTGTGGACAGATCCACCCGGCGCGTATTTGGCCTCGTAATCATAGAAGCCCTTCACCGGGGTGATGTCGGTCACGGTCAGGGCGCGCGGCCCGCGTGCCTCGCCGATCACGGCGACCGCCAGTTCCTTGCCGGGGATATAGGGCTCGACCATGACCCGGTCGCCATAGGTCCAGTCGTCGGCCCCGACGTCCGTCTGAGGCCCGTTGGCCCCGGCCAGGACCAGATAGACGCCGACTGAAGACCCCTCGGCGTTCGGCTTGATGATGTAAGGCGGCTCGATGACGTGGCGACGGGCGACCTCGTGTCGATCGAACAGACCGCCGCCCGGCACCCTGACGCCCGACGCGCCCAGCACGGCCTTGGTCTTGTCCTTGTCCATCGTCAGGGCCGAGGCCAGGACGCCGGAGTGGGTATAGGGAATCTGCAGCGTCTCCAGGATGCCCTGGACGCAACCGTCCTCGCCCCATTCGCCGTGCAGGGCGTTCAGGACGACGTCGGGCTTCAGAGCGGCCAGCACCTGGGCCAGGTCGCGTCCGGCATCGACCCGGGTCACGCGCGCACCCTGGGCCTCCAGCGCATCGGCGCATCCCTTGCCCGACGACAGTGACACGTCCCGTTCCGAGGACAGTCCGCCCATCAGGACGGCGACGTGCAGCTCTGAAAGCGGGCGGGTCATGTGCGTTCTGCGCGGTTACAGGGGGCGGCCGATCCTCTTGATCTCCCATTCAAGGTTTACGCCGAGTTTACTTTGTACGTCGGCGCGGACGGTTTCTCCCAATCCCTCGATATCGGCGGCAGTCGCCTCGCCCGGATTGATCATGAAGTTGGAATGCAGGTCGCTGAACATCGCCCCGCCGCCGGTGACGGCGTTCAGCTTGCCGCGCCAGCCCGCCGCGTCGACCAGCTTCCATGAGGAATGGCCCGGCGGGTTCTTGAAGGTGGAGCCGCCGGTCTTCTCGCGGATCGGCTGGGTCGTCTCGCGCCGCTCCGTGATCCCGGCGATGCGGGCGGCAACGGCCTCCGGGTCGTCCGGCGTCCCGCGATAGACGGCCTCAATCCACAGGATGTCGGCCGGGGCCTGTGAGTGCCGATAGGTGTAGCCGAAGTCGGCCAGAGCATAATCCACCCGCTCGCCCGCCCGCGTCAGCCCCCAGGCCGAGACCAGAACGTCTTTCGTCTCCGCGCCATAGCAGCCGGCGTTCATCGTCAGGGCCCCGCCGATCGTGCCGGGGATGCCCGCATAGAACTCCAGCCCCGCCAGCCCGGCTTTTGCCGAGGCCCTGGCGACCATCGCGTCCAGCGCGCCCGCGCCGGCGGTGATGGTGTCGCCGTCGGTCGCGATGCCGGCGAAGGCCCGCCCGGCCAGCCGGATCACCACCCCCTCGACCCCGCCGTCGCGCACAATGACGTTCGACCCGACGCCCAGGATCGTCACCGGCACGGCCGGGTCCAGCGCCTTCAGGAAGTCGGCCAGATCGTCGGCGTCGGCGGGGAGGAACAGCACATCCGCCGCCCCTCCGACCCGGAACCAGGTGAAGGGGGCCAATGGCTCGTCGCTCATTAGCTTGCCGCGGACGGCAGGGAGGGTGTTACGCCAGGTCATATTCTAATCCGCTCATCCCCGCGAAAGCGGGGACCCAGTGCTTTGGATGACGGCTTTATGAGTGTCTCGCTCTGCTTGTCCAACGCAGCGTGTCACGCAAGAACTGGGTCCCCGCTTTCGCGGGGATGAGCGGGAGTTATGTGGCCAGCGCCTCCAGCTGCGCCGGTAGCGCATAGGCCCACGCCGTGATGTCGCCCGCTCCCAGCAGCACGACCACGTCCCCCGGCTTCGCCTCCTCGGCAATCACGCGGGGCAGCACGGCGGCATTCTCAAGCGCCGAAACCCGCAGGTGGCCATAGCGGCGGATGCCGTCGACCAGGGCCTGCTTGTCCACGCCCTCGATCGCCGCCTCTCCCGCCGCATAGACGTCGGCGACGATCACGCTGTCGGCGTCGGAGAAACTGGTCGAGAACTCGTCCATCAGGTCGCGCAGCCGGGTGAAGCGGTGCGGCTGGACCACGGCGATGACACGCCCCTCGGCCACCTGACGCGCGGCCTTCAGTACGGCCGCGATCTCGACCGGATGGTGGCCGTAGTCGTCGACGATCCGCACGCCGTTGACGACGCCGGTCGTCGTAAACCGCCGCTTCACCCCCGCGAACGAGGCCAGCCCGGCGCGGATCGCGTCGTCCGACACATCCAGCTCGCGCGCCACGGCGATGGCGGCCAGGGCGTTGGCCACATTGTGCCAGCCGGCCATCGGCAGGTGCAGATCGGGGATCCGCACAGGCTCCTCCAGCGCGGCGGCACCGCGTCCCTGGATCAGGACGTCGAACCGGGCTCCGTCCGGGGCCATCTCGACCTTGTCGGCCCGCACCATGGCCTGGGGGTTCATGCCATAGGTGACGATGCGCCGGTTATCGATCTGGGCCACCAGCCGCTGCACCTCCGGATGGTCCAGACAGACCGCAGCGAAGCCATAGAAGGGGATGTTCTCGACGAAATCGATGAAGGCCTTACGCACGGCGTCGAAGTCGCCGTAGTGATCCAGATGCTCCGGATCGATGTTGGTGACGATGGCGACCGTCGACTTCAACCGCAGGAAGCTGCCGTCGCTCTCGTCGGCCTCGACCACGATCCAGTCGCCGTCGCCCACTTTCGCGTTGGTGCCATAGGCATTGATGATGCCGCCGTTGACCACCGTGGGATCGAACCCGGCCGCGTCCAGGAGGGCCGCCACCATAGAGGTCGTCGTGGTCTTGCCGTGCGTGCCCCCCACCGCGATCGAGAACTGCAGCCGCATCAGCTCGGCCAGCATCTCGGCACGCCGCACCAAGGGGATGCGCCGCTCGCGCGCCACCATCATCTCCGGGTTGGTGGCCTTGACCGCCGTGGAATAGACGACCGCCGAAACGCCCTCGCCCACATGTGCGGCGTCGTGGCCGATGAAGATCCTGGCTCCCAGCCCCGCCAGCCGCTCGGTATTGGCCGAGGATTTCGCGTCCGACCCCTGAACCGAATAGCCGATCTTGAGCATGATCTCGGCAATGCCGCTCATGCCGATGCCGCCGATGCCGACGAAATGGACGGGACCGAGGTCGAACGGAACGGGGCGAAGGCGAGCGATCATCCCTGTGTCATAGCCATGACGATTTCGATTTGCACGAGCGACTGTTTCAGGTCTGCGATTTCGTCCGCCTTCTTTCGCTCTCGACGGGCGCGACCCTGATCGGGATAAGGGAACCGCGACCAGTGAATAGACGGATACAGACCATGCGCATCGCCGCCCTCGCCGTTGCCCTGACGGCCGCCAGCCTCTCTCCCGCCCATGCCCAGGACGCCCTCAAGGCGACGGGCGAGCTCCGGATCGCGGCCGTGGGCCAGACGCGGGTGGTCATGGTCCAGGGCGTCAGCGCCGATCCCTTCGTCTGGGAATGGAGTTTCCTCGATGAGGCGGTCGACTCCGAAGATGGAGCGATCGACACCGTGGCGACGAGCATCATCTATGATTGCGCCGCCCACACGCGTCGCGCCCTGGTGCTCGAGGCCTATCGAGACGGAGCCTTCGTCTCACAGACGCCCCTGTATGAAGAGCCCGCCCCGATCACGGCCGGCACTCTGGTGGACGGTGCCTGGCAGGTCATCTGCGAGCCGGAATCCAACTCCGACGGAGCCGTCTTTCCCGATCAGGTCGCGGCGCGTGCGGCGATGGACAACCGAAACGCGCCTGCGGTTACCCGGCCTTAACCAGGAGGACTCACGCTTCAGGCCTCAAGCTTTGCGGGGCCGCCTTCGTGACCGAACTGAAGACCGACATCATCCATCGGGGCGACTGCCTCGAGATCCTGCGCGGCCTGCCCGACAGGTCGGTCGACATGGTCTTCGCCGACCCGCCCTATAATCTGCAGCTGGGCGGCGACCTGCTGCGGCCCGATAACTCCCGGGTCGATGCGGTCGACGACGACTGGGACAAGTTCGACAGCTTCGCCGCCTATGACGCCTTCTGCCGCGACTGGCTGAAGGAATGCCGTCGGGTGCTCAAGGATGAGGGCTCGCTCTGGGTGATCGGCAGCTACCACAACATCTTCCGGCTGGGCACGGCCATCCAGGACATCGGCTACTGGGTGCTGAACGACATCGTCTGGCGCAAGTCGAACCCGATGCCGAACTTCAAGGGCACGCGCTTCACCAATGCCCACGAAACCCTGATCTGGGCCGCCAAGTCGCGGGACCAGAAGCGCTACACCTTCAACTACGATGCGCTGAAGGCCTTCAACGAAGACACCCAGATGCGCTCGGACTGGACCTTCGCCCTGTGCACCGGCGAGGAGCGGATCAAGGGCGAGGACGGCAAGAAGGCCCATCCGACCCAGAAGCCCGAGGCCCTGCTGCACCGCGTGATCCTGGCCGCCACCCGGCCCGGTGACGTGATCCTGGACCCCTTCTTCGGCACCGGCACGACGGGGGCCGCCGCCCGGCGGCTGGGTCGTCACTACATCGGCATCGAGCGCGACGAGGGCTATGCCGACGTCGCCGAGACCCGCATCAAGGCCGTCATCCCGGCCAGGCCCGAGGATCTGATGGTCATGGGGTCCAAACGCGCCGAGGTGAAGGTGCCGTTCGGGGCTCTGGTCGAGGCCGGCCTGCTGGCACCGGGCGATGTCCTCTATTGCCCCAGGGGCGAACGCGAGGCCCGGGTTCGCGCCGATGGCTCGCTCGTGTCGGGGGCGATGAGCGGTTCGATCCACAAGCTGGGCGCCCTGTTCGAGAATGCGCCCGCCTGCAACGGCTGGACCTACTGGCGCTTTCGCACCGACACCGGCCTTCGCTCGATCGACGCGCTGCGGGCCGAGGTCCGGGCCGGAATGCAGTAGGCGAACACGCTAACCGGCTCATTTGATTGACTTCATCAACTCAATGTCGGTTTGCGGACATTGTGGCAGTTCTAAACCACAGCAATCCTTGCTGAAATTCCGCGTTCGGGCGGGAACTTCGCCGTTGCAGTAACATTGATGTTTTCGGTCCGGTTCAGCGGGCTGGAGTTCGACATCATGAAGATCGCGCAGGTCACGCCGCTTTACGAGGCCGTCCCTCCAAAGCTGTATGGCGGCACCGAGCGTGTGGTCGCTCACCTGACGGATGCCCTGGTCGATCTCGGCCATGACGTGACCCTCTTCGCTTCGGCCGAGGCGCGAACGAAGGCGCGGCTGGTTCCCGTGCGGGATCAGGCGATCCGCCTGGACCCGGCTCCGTTCAAGTCCGACCTCGCTGCCCACATGTCGATGCTGTCGGAAGTCCTGCGCCGGGCCGACGACTTCGACGTGATCCATTTCCACACCGACATGATCCACTTCCCGTTCTTCGAACGGGTGGCGGGCAAGACCATCACCACCCTCCACGGGCGGCTCGACATGAAGGACCTGACCGAGGTCTATGAGCGGTGGCCCCAGTTCGGCCTGATCTCGATCTCGGACGATCAGCGCCGCCCCCTGCCCTTCGCCAACTGGAAGGCGACGGTCCATCACGGCATGCCCGCCGAGCAGTACATCCACTCTCCGAAGTCGGACGGCTACCTGGCCTTCCTCGGCCGCATCTCGCCCGAGAAGCGGCCCGACCGCGCCATCGAGATCGCCACCCGGCTGGGCAAGCGTCTGAAGATGGCCGCCAAGGTCGACGCCGCCGACCGCGTCTATTTCGAGACGAAGATCAAACCCATGATCGACGCCACTCCGCTGATCGAGTTCATCGGCGAGATCGGCGACCATCAGAAGTCCGCCTTCCTGGGTGGGGCCGAGGCGCTGCTGTTCCCGATCGACTGGCCCGAGCCCTTCGGCCTGGTGATGATCGAGGCCATGGCCTGCGGCACACCGGTCGTGGCCTTCAAGTGCGGCTCGACCACCGAGGTCATCGAGGATGGCGCGACCGGCTTCCTGGTCGACACCATGGAGCAGGCGATCGCCGCCGCCGACCGCGCTCACCTGCTGGACCGGGAGGCGATCCGCGCCCGCTTCGAACTGCGCTTCTCGGCCACCGCCATGGCGCGCCGCTATCTGGACGTCTATGGCGACATGCTGGAGAGGCGGCCCTATGCCGAGGTGGCGGTCAACGATGTCGCCATGCCGCGGCGCGAAGGCCGCAGCTTCGCCTCCCTCGTCTGAACCAAACCCCGCCGGGGCCATTTCCCCTTCGCATTCGACAGCCAGACCGCTGGTGAGACGCAACCCCGGCGAGGCTTCATGGACGACGGCTATTCGGTTCAGACGACGGCGGCCGAGAGCGCCGAGGTCGGCGGCCTGGACAATCTCCAGGCGCTGAAGGATGCCGACACCTTTCTGGTGGCCGACAGCTGGGGCGATCTGAAGGGCGGGGCCGACGGCCTGTTCGACCACGACACCCGCATCCTGTCGCGCTTCGTCATGACCATGGGTCTGGCCCGGCCGTCGAAGCTGAGTTCCGGGGTCTCGCGCGACAATGTCTTCTTCACCGCCCATTCGACCAACCGGCCGCTGCCCCCGATGGGCGGACGCTCGGCACCGGCGGGGGTGCTGCATATCGAGCGTCGCCGCTTCGTCTGGGATCGCCGGATGTTCGAGCGGGTCCGGATGGCCAACCATGGGATCGAGGACGTCCTGCTGCCGCTGGCCTTCGACTTCGGGGCCGACTTCGCCGACATCTTCCAGGTGCGGGGCACGCCGCGTGAGACGCGCGGCACGGGCCATGCGCCGACGAACGACGGCCGCCGCGTCACCTTCCGCTACACCGGCCTGGACGCGGTCGTCCGCGCCAGCTGCCTAGCCTTCTCCGAGCCGCCTGCCCGCCTGAGCACCCACCGCGCCGAGTTCATGTTCAGCCTGCCGATGGGCAAGTCGCTGGACCTCTATATCGAGTGCGGTGCCGACGCCTGTTTGACGCCCGACCAGCCGCGCTGGCGAGAGAATTCCGTGGCCGCCCGCCTCGCCATGCGCCGTCGGCGTCGTCGGGGCGCCTCGCTGAGGGGGCCGCGCAGCCCGCGCTTCAATGCCTGGCTGGATCAGTCGCGCGCCGACATCGCCCTTTTGACCACCGACCTGCCGACCGGCCCCTATCCGTATGCCGGGACGCCCTGGTTCTCGACGCCGTTCGGGCGCGACGGGATCATCAGCGCCTGGCAGATGCTGTGGCTGGATCCGTCGCTGGCCAAGGGGGTGCTGACCTATCTGGCCGCGCGTCAGGCGACCGAAATCTCCGCCTTTCAGGACGCCCAGCCCGGCAAGATCATGCACGAGACCCGGAGCGGCGAGATGAGCGCCCTGCACGAGGTGCCATTCGGCCTCTACTACGGCGGGGTCGACACGACCTGCCTGTTCGTCGCCCTGGCCGGAGCCTATGCCCGCCGGACCGGCGACCTCGACCTGATCCGCCAGCTGTGGCCCAATCTGGTCGCCGCGACCGGGTGGATGCGGGACTATGGAGACAGCAATGGCGACGGTCTGATCGACTATCAGCGCGCCGCCGAGACCGGTCTGTCGAACCAGGGCTGGAAGGACTCCGAGGATTCCATCTTCCACGCCGACGGCCGCTTCCCCCGGGGACCGGTCGCCCTGCTGGAGGTCCAGGGCTATGCCTTTGCCGCCTGGAACGCGATGGCCGAGCTGGGCGAACACCTGACCGACGGCAGGGCCAAAGCCTGGCACCTGCATGCCGAAGAGGTCCGCCAGCGGGTCGAGGAACGGTTCTGGATGGAGGACCAGCAGTTCTATGCCATCGCCCTGGACGGCGACGGCGAGCCCTGCGAGGCCATCGGCTCCAACGCCGGGCACCTGCTGTTCACCGGCCTGCCGACTGCCGACCGCGCGAGGGCCGTTTCGCGGCGTCTGCTAGGGGCGGAGTTCCGGTCGGGCTGGGGCATCCGGACCCTGGCGCGGGGCCAGCCGCGGTTCAATCCGATGAGCTATCACAACGGCTCGGTCTGGCCCCACGATACCTCTCTGGGCGTCGCGGGCATGGCGCACTACGGCGAACGCGACGCCGTCGCCATGATCCTGGGCGAGATCTATGCCGCGGCCAGCCACTTCAACATGCGACTGCCCGAACTGTTCTGCGGCTTCGAGCGTCAGCCCGGGGAAGGCCCCATCGCCTATCCGGTCGCCTGCCTGCCCCAGGCCTGGGCGGCGGGGTCGGTGTTCCTGATGCTGCAGGCGGCGCTGGGGATCACCATCGACGCCTTCGCCCGGACGATCACCGTCAATGCCCCGACCCTGCCCGACGGCATCGAACGCCTGACCGTCAGCCGGCTGCAGGTCGGAGAGGCCAGCGTGGACCTGGCCTTCCAGCGCCTGGGTGATCAGGTCGTGGTGATGCCACGGAACCGGGTGGGCGAGCTCAGGATCGTGCAGACGCGGTAGGTCGCCGGATCTGAGGCAGATCAACATCCAGTCCTTCAGAGACTTGTCATCCCGGCCGGAGCGAAGCGAAGCGCCGGGACGCTGAACCGTGAGACCGTAACTCCCGGAAATCGCGCCAGCGATTGTCCGGGAGACAGCCTGCCTCGCCAGAACCGTCTCCCGGACAGCCGCTTCGCGTCTTCCGGGAGGTCGAAGGAGGGCGTCCTGCGTCCCGGATAATCGCTGGCGCGATTTCCGGGATGACAAGGTTCAATGTCGATCGAAGCTGGCCGGACTCAAGAACACCGTCCGGGGAGTCCGGGGAGTCCGCATCGTCCGGCGGCTGGCTGGACTTTCGTCTGGTTGTCAAAGACCGGATGGTCGACGTGGGGCTTGTCTGAGGCTATTGCAAGACGTCTATAGGAATAATTTCCGCCATCGCCAGGGCGCGGTCCAGAGCCTTTGCGAAGACGGTCGGCAGAGCGTCCAGGGCCTCGGCCTCGGGCGTCCAAAGGAAGTCGCCCTGCCCTGTCGCCACCCGCACCGCAAGCGTCAGCGAGAAATGGGTGAAGACGTGCTCGACGGCTCCGGCGTCCGCCCAGTCGGCGGCGACCGGTGGCGTGGCGTCGGGTTCGCCCTCGCCCCAGTCGCTGGTGGGCAGACCGACCATGCCGCCCAGCAGGCCCTTGTCCGGCCGCCGGACCAGCGCCACCCGCCCCTGACCGTCGCGCAGGACCCAGGCGATGCCCTGACGGTGCGGCCGCGCGGCCTTCGCGGCCTTGACCGGATAGCGATCCGGCTTGCCCCCGGTCCGGGCGGCGCAGAAGCCGCTGATCGGGCACATCAGGCACAGGGGCGATTTCGGACGGCAGATGGTGGAGCCCAGATCCATCAGGGCCTGGGCCCAGTCGCCGTGGCGGTCGTCCGCGACCAGCGTCCCCGCCAGCCGCTTCAGCTCGGGCCGGGCGGCGGGCAGTGCGGTCTGGACGGCGAACAGGCGCGACACCACCCGCTCCACATTGCCGTCCACGACGTTCGCCGGACGGTCGAAGGCGATCGCGGCGACGGCGGCGGCCGTATAGGCCCCGACCCCCGGCAGGGCCAGCAGGCCCGCCTCCGTATCCGGAAAGACCCCGCCGTGATCCTTCGCCACGGCCCGGGCGCAGGCCAGCAGGTTGCGGGCCCGGGCGTAGTAGCCCAGCCCCGCCCAGGCGGCCATCAGCTCTCCGTCCTCCGCCGCCGCCAGGTCGTTCACCGTCGGCCAGCGGGCGGTGAACCGCTCGAAATAGGGGGTGGCGTGGGGCACGGTGGTCTGTTGCAGCATGACCTCCGACAGCCACACGCGGTAGGGGTCGGTGCGCTCGGCCGATCCCGGCGGGGCGCGCCACGGCAGACTGCGGGCATGGCTGTCGTACCAGTCCAGCAGGGCGGCACGC
This sequence comes from Brevundimonas sp. AJA228-03, assembly GCF_017795885.1. Taxonomy (NCBI): domain Bacteria; kingdom Pseudomonadati; phylum Pseudomonadota; class Alphaproteobacteria; order Caulobacterales; family Caulobacteraceae; genus Brevundimonas; species Brevundimonas sp. AJA228-03. The sequence goes on from NZ_CP059297.1 coordinate 2,570,033, forward strand.
AGTTCGGCGGTGTGTGAGGCGACGGCGGTCATCGATCGCGCTATACTGACATCGTGAAGCGCGATCTGCCCACCGAAAGCGAGACCCGCGAGATCCTGTCGCGGCGACGGACCCGGCCCATGCCGCGCCCGGCACCGCCGGTCGGCCGCTCGCTGGCCCCCTTGATCAAGGACCTGGACGAGAAGTTCGGACGCGGCGCGGGTGCCCTGGAGCCCCGCTGGCGCGAGATCGTCGGCGATCAGCTGGCCCGCGTCACCCGGCCGCAGAAACTGACCAGGGGACGCGCAGGCCCGGACGGCAAGAAGACGGGCGGTACCCTGGAACTGCGGGTCGCGGGGCCCGCCGCCCTGCTGGTCCAGCACCAGTCGGCCGACATCCTGGCGCGGGTGAACCTGTTCCTGGGGGCCGGGGCCGTGGACAAGCTGCGGATCGCGCAAGGGCCGGTGAAGCCGTTGCCGGTGGCGGCGGCCTCGACACGCGGCGCACGCCGCCGGATCGACCCTCTGGACGCGGCCGCCGAAGCCGAACTGGCCCGCTCGGTCGAGGCGGCGCCGGACGCGCTGAAAGCCGTTCTGGCGGGACTGGGGCGGGCGGTGCTGTCGGACGAGGCGAAGGGGCGGAGACGGTAGGATCGACTGGCCCCGTCGGGTCCCGTAGGCGTCCGCTTCTGGTTGCCGAGGGAATGTCCGCTCCCGACGCGTTGCGGACGTCCCCAACCATGGATAGTCTTTCGGAGAAGGAGGCTGGCTATGCGTGAAGCGAACGATGGCCGTGAACGGGTGGGCGGCGGCCCAGCGACGGTGTGGCGCAACTGGTTTTTGATTTTCCTGCCGCTCTTCGTGGTCAGTATGTTCGGGATGAAGTGGCTTGGATTTGCGGTCATGATCCCTTTGTTGACCGTGCTTTTGATCTGCACATTGCTCTACCAACGCTACGTGAAGAAGCGTGAGTGGGGGGCGATTATGTGGGGTCGAATGGGGCGAGATGATCGCTAGATGGTCTGAACGTCCTTTGTCACGGGCCATTTCATTCTGCTTCAGCCTTTCGCCAATGACCGCTTCCCACCCATAGCCGACCTTCAGACCGGCTGGTTCTGGCAATACGACCCCGCCTTTGCGTCGCCTCGCCCCTTCGCCTTCGGTCAGATTCCGACGGCTGGCTCTTGACCTTTTTCCGCCGCACCTGTTCTCGACAACCAGGGTCATCGCGCATCCGAGGGGAATCGCGCGATCATCCGGACAGAGTTCTCGAGGGAAGACGCCATGCGCGCCGAACGACCTTTCAAATACGCCTCCATGAGCCGCCGCGCCGCCGCGACCGGCGCGGCCCTGGCCGCCATGATGGCAATGGCGGGATGTTCGGGGGCCAGCGGCGGTGATGCCGCCGAAGGCGACATGGCGCTGGGGGCCGCCGAGGGGGCCAAGGTCACGGTGGTCGAATATGCCTCGGTCACCTGCAGTCACTGCGCCGCCTGGCAGGAACAGGTCTATCCCGAGTTCAAGGCCAAATACATCGACACCAACAAGATCCGCTACATCTTCCGCGAGTTCCCGACCGCTCCGGAACCGCTGGCCGTGGCCGGTTTCCTGGTCGCACGCTGCGCCGGACCGGACAAATACTTCCCCGTGATCCACGAGATCATGGCCAGCCAGCGGGAGCTGTTCTCCGGAGCCCCGCGCGCGGTGCTGCTGCGCATCGCCAACGGCGCCGGCCTGAACGAGGAGCAGTTCCAGACCTGCGTGACCGACAAGGACGCCATCGCGGCGATGGACGGCCGCATCAAGGCGGCCCTCGACGCGGGCGTCGACGGGACGCCGAATTTCTTCGTCAATGGCGTGAAGGTGGCCGACAGTTCCCTGGCCGGTCTGTCGGAAAAGATCGACGCTGCCCTGGCCGCGAGCTGAGCCGATGATGAACGTGCGCAATCTGTGTCTGGCCTTCTTGGCGTTGACCCTGTCGGCCTGTGGAGGCGGCTCCAGGGCACCAGCCGAGGGCGACATGGCGATGGGCGCGGCCGAGGGTGCCAAGGTCACCGTGGTCGAATATGCCTCGCCCACCTGCCCCCATTGCGCTCTGTGGCAGCAGAACACCTGGCCGGCGTTCAAGGCCGCCTATGTCGACACCAACAAGGTCCGATACGTGTTCCGCGAACTGCCCACCCCGCCGACCGACATCGCGGCCGCCGGCTTCCTGCTGGCCCGCTGCGCGGGTCCGGACAGATATTTCGACGTCATCCATGCCATCATGGACAGCCAGTCGGAGTGGCGCACGGGGACCAACCCACGCGACAGCCTGATCCGCATCGCGGGCGGCGTCGGGATCGATCAAGCCGCCTTTACCGCCTGCGTCACCGATCCGAAGGCCATCGCCGCACTGGAAACACGGGTCAAGGCGGCCACCGATGCGGGCGTGATCAACACGCCGACCTTTCTGGTCAACGGAAAACGCGTGACCAGCCCGGGCGGGGAGGGCACGGTGATGGCCGACCTGGCCCCCGCCATCGACGCCGAATTGGCGAAATGATCCGATGACGAAGCGATTGCTGCTGATCCTTGCCCTGATGCTCGCTCCGCTGGGCGGATCGGCTGTCGTCGCCTCGGCGCAGACGGCAATAGCCCCTCCGACGGTGACGGCCAGCGACCGCATCATGGGCCGCGCCGACGCCCCCGTGACGGTGATCGAATATGCGTCGCTGGTCTGTTCGCACTGCGGCGACTGGCACCGCACCGTCTATCCGGAGTTCAAGCGCCAGTTCATCGACACGGGGCGTGTGCGGCTCGTGTTTCGCGACCTCCCGACCCCGCCCGCGCTGGTCGCCGCCCGCGCCGCCGGGATCGCGCGGTGCGCCGCGCCAAACCGCTTCTATGACGTCATAGGGGCCTTCTTTCACGGCCACGAGGCCCTGTTCGCCGGAGGTCCGGTGCCGACCTGGTACGCATCCGGCGTCGCCGTCAGCGGCCGGACCCAGGCCGAGATCGATGCCTGCCTCGCCGATCCTGCCACGCTGGCAGGGGTGAGGGCCTCTGCCACCGGGGCGATGGCCGCCGGGGTCGAGAGCACGCCCACCTTCTTCGTCAACGGGCGTCGCGTCGCCGACAGCTCCCTGACCGGTCTGACCGCCGCGATCACGCCGCTTCTTCCGCCCGCGCGGCGACGTTAAGGGACCAGGTGCAGTTCCAGCGTCTCCGCCTGGTCGGTTTCAAGTCCTTCGTCGATCCGGCCGAAGTGCAGATCGAGCCCGGCCTGACGGGCGTCATCGGACCGAACGGCTGCGGCAAGTCCAATGTGCTGGAGTCCCTGCGCTGGGTCATGGGGGCCAACTCGGCCAAGGCCATGCGCGGGGCCGGCATGGACGACGTCATCTTCTCGGGGGCCTCCGACCGGCCGCCGCGCAACCATGCCGAAGTCCAGCTGACCATCGACAACGCGCAGAGAAAGGCGCCCCAGCCCTTCACCGACAGCGCCATCATCGAGGTGTCGCGCCGCATCGACCGGGGCCAGGGCTCGACCTATCGCATCAACGGCAAGGAGGTGCGGGCGCGGGACGTGCAGTTGCTGTTCGCCGATGCCTCGACCGGGGCCAACTCCCCGGCCCTGGTACGTCAGGGGCAGATCAGCGAACTGATCGCCGCCAGGCCGCAGAACCGTCGGCGCATCCTGGAAGAGGCCGGCGGGGTCGCGGGTCTGCATACGCGACGGCATGAGGCGGAGCTGAGGCTGAAGGCCGCCGAGGCCAATCTGGAGCGGCTGGACGACATCGGGCGCGAGCTGGAGACCGCCCTGAACCGGCTGAAGCGCGAGGCGCGGCAGGCCGAGAAGTACAAGAAGATCTCGGCCGAGATCCGCGCCCTGCAGGCGGCCCTGCTGTTCGTGCGCTGGAACGACGCGCGGCTGGCAGCCGAGGCGGCGGCGGAGGAGCTGGCCGAGGCCGACCGGGCGGTGGCTGAGGCGGCGGGCGCGGCGGCCCGGGCGCAGACGGCGGCCCTGGCGGCACAGGAGGGGCTGAAGCCCGCGCGGGAGGAGGACGCGGTCGCGGCGGCCCTGCTGCACCGGGCCAGTCTGGAACGCGACCGGCTGGACATGGCCGAGCAGCAGGCGCGGGCAGAGGTCGACCGTCTGACCGCCGAACGTCAGCGCATCGCCAACGATACCGAACGCGAGATCGCCATGGCGGGCGATGCCGGGGCCGAACTGGCACGGCTGGGCGAGGCGCTCGAGGGGCTGACGGCCGAGGTCGCGGCGGCACCGGAACGCGGCCCCGAGCTGGAGCGGGCGCTGGCGGCCGCGGAGGATGCGCGCCGGGTCGCCGATGCCGAGGTCGAGCGGGTCGCCGGCACCCTGGCCGCGGTCGAGGCGCGGGCCAATGCCGAGACGGCCCGGAAACGCGACGCCGAGGCGCGGGTGACGCGGGCGCAGGCCGCCCTCGATGCCGCCCGCCGTGAACGCGAGGCGCTGGGACCGCTGGAGACGCCGGAACTGGCAGAGGCGCGGGTCGCGCTGGAGGCAGCGACAAGGGCGCTGGCCGAGGCGCGAGCGGCCGTCGAGGCGGCGGAGGCGACGCGGGGCGATCTGGCCCGCACCGAACAGGAGGCGCGAACGGCGGCGCGGGCGGCTGAGGACCGGCTGGGGCGGCTGCAGACCGAGGCGCGGGGGCTGGCCTCGCTGCTGGTCTCGACCCGCCGGGATCATCCGCCCGCGCTGGACAGGGTCTCGGCCGCGAAAGGCTATGAGGCGGCGCTGGCGGCGGCGCTGGGCGACGATCTGGACGCCGCCCTCGATCCGAAGGCAGCGGCGCACTGGGGCGGGGCGGATGCCATCCCGCCGGTCTGGCCACAGGGGATCGAACCCCTGGCAGCGAAGGTGGAAGCCCCGGGCGCGCTGGCGGCCCGTCTGGCCTTCTGCGGCATTGCCGACCGGGCCGAGGCTCCGCGTCTGGCCCGGGGGATGCCGCCCGGGGCCCGGCTGGTGACGCGCGAGGGGGACCTGTTCCGCTGGGACGGGTTTATCAGCCGCGCCGAGGCCCCCCGCCCCGCCGCCATCCGTCTGGCCCAGCGGTCGCGGCTTTCGGAACTGGAAGCCGATATCGATGCCGGCAAACCCGCGCTGGCCGAGGCGCAGGCGGCCTTGAAAGCGGCGACCGAAGCTTTCCGGGCGTCCGAGGAGGCGGTGAAGACCGCCCGTCTGCAGCCCTTCGCTGCCGACAAGGCCGTCACGGCGGCCCGCGATCGCGTCGAGGCCCTGGGCCGCGACCAGGCCCGGCGCGAGGCCCGGGCCCAGGCGCTGGACGAGACCCTGATCCGCCAGACCGCCGAGGTCGAGGCGGCGGAAACCGCGCTGGCCGAGGCTGCCTCGGTGGACACGCCGGCGGAGACGCAGCAGACGCTGAGGGACGAACTGACGGCCGCCCGTACGGCGGCCGATACGGCCCGCTCGGCCTCAGCGGCCGCGCGGGCGGACCGGGACGCCGAGGCCCGCGAGCGCGTCGGGCGCGAACAGCGTCTGACCAGCCTGACCCGCGAGCGCGACGGCTGGGCCACGCGCGCCAGGGACAGCACCGCCCGCATCGCCACTCTGGAAGCCGATGCGACCCGCATCGCCGCCCTGCTGCTCCAGGCCGCGCGGGCGCCCGAGGCCCTGGCGGCCCAGCGGTCGAAGCTGATCGATGCCCTGACCGCCGCCGAGACCCGTCGCAAGGCCGCCGCCGACGCCCTGTCGGTCGCGGAAGGGCTGGCCGGGGAAGCCGACCGCGCCGGCCGGGCCGCCGACAGCGCCGCCGCTGTCGCCCGCGAGGCCCGTGCCGGTCTGGCCGCCCGCGCCGAGGCCGCCGCCGCACGTCTGACCGAGGCCGAAACCCATGTGCGCGAGACGGCCCAGATGTCGCCCGGGGAGCTGGGCCAGAAACTGTCCGACGACGCCATCGCGAGCCCGCCGGACGCCGCCGGGGCCGAGAGCCTGCTGTACGGTCTGGAACGCGAGCGGGAGCATCTGGGGGCCGTCAACCTGCGCGCCGAGGACGAGGCCGGGGAATATGGCGAGCGGCTGAACACCATGCGGATCGAACGGTCCGACCTGACCGGAGCCATCGCCCGCCTGCGTGACGGCATCGACGAACTGAACGCCGAGGGACGCGCGCGGCTGACCGCCGCCTTCGACGTCATCAACGACAATTTCAAGAGCCTGTTCGAGACCCTGTTCGGGGGGGGTCAGGCGGAGCTGAAGCTGGTCGAAAGCGACGATCCGCTGGAAGCGGGGCTGGAGATCTTCGCCTGTCCGCCGGGCAAGCGGCTGTCGGTCATGAGCCTGATGAGCGGCGGCGAACAGGCCCTGACGGCGGCGGCCCTGATCTTCGCCGTCTTCCTGGCCAACCCTGCCCCGGTCTGCGTGCTGGACGAGGTCGACGCCCCGCTGGACGACGCCAACGTCGATCGCTTCTGCCGACTGCTGAACGAGATGCGCAAACGTACCGACACCCGCTTCATCGTCATCACCCACAACCCGGTCACCATGAGCCGGATGGACCGGCTGTACGGCGTCACCATGCCGGAGCGGGGCGTGTCACAACTGGTCAGCGTCGACCTGAAACAGGCCGAGACCCTGGTGGCGTGATGCTTGGCTTCCCTCTCCCGGAGGGAGAGGGCTTGAGGCTCGCAGAGCGAAAGCGATGCGCCTTCAGCCGAAAGGGTGAGGGGTTGCGGTGCGAACCGGCTGGCGCATAACCCCTCACCCTTTCGCGCAAGTCTGATCGCCTTCGGCTCTCAGGCGCTCAAGCCCTCTCCCGCTGGGAGAGGGAGAAGCCTCGTTCCGCCCCGGCACCACGCGATCCTGCGGCAAGGCCTGCGGGCATTCATCGCGCATGAAGGCCAGCATCTTCTCGCGGATCTCGCAGCGCAGGTCGAAGGCCACCGGGGCCGAGCGGGCGCTGGCCAGGCAGCGGACCTGGGCGACGCGGTCGGTGATGTCGGTGACCTGCAGATTGACGACGTCGCCGTCCCACAGCGGCGAGGCGCGGCAGATGCGCTCCAGCTCGGCGCGGAGGCGGTCCATCGGGGCCTCGTAGTCCACATAGAGCATGGCCGTGCCGATCAGGCGCGAGGTCTCGCGGGTCCAGTTCTGGAACGGCTTTTCGATGAAATAGCTGAGCGGCAGGATCATGCGCCGCCAATCCCACAGCTTGACCACCACATAGGTCGAGGTGATCTCCTCGACCGTGCCCCACTCCCCTTCCACGATGACGGCGTCGTCGATGCGGATGGGCTGGGCGGTGGCGATCTGGATGCCGGCGATCAGGTTCTTCAGCACCGGCTGCAGGGCCAGGCCGGCGATGATGCCGACCACGCCGGCGGAGGCGAGCAGCGAGATGCCCCACTGACGGACCGCCCCGATCGTCATCAGCGCCAGGGCCACCGTCAAGGCCCCGATCAGGATGATGGCGGCGCGCTGCAGGATACGGGTCTGGGTGATGTGCTTCCTGGCGACGAGATTGTCCTCGGCCGCCATGTTGAAGCTCCGCATATAGACGATCGCCCACATGTCGACCGCCCCGGCCACGATCCACCCCAGAACCAGGATGGTCGCGAACAGCAGCACGGCGCGGACGCTGGCCGACGGCGCGGGATCCAGCGGCGAGACGGTGATCGAAAAGCCGATGGCGATCAGGATGATCAGGATGCGCAGCTTCTTGCGCGCCCGCTCGACCACGCCGCGCCAGAACAGGTCGCGGCTTTTCACCAGCCTTCGCAGGATCGCGAACACCACGCGATGGACCAGCCAGCCCGCGCCCGTGAACACGGCCACGACGATGGCCACCACCGCCCATTCGGGCAGCCAGTGGAACTGTCGCCAGAGAACGGCGATCCGGTGGGTCAGGTCGACGATTTCAGGGGGCATCCGCTCCCAAACGCACGGCCACGCCCATGGTTCGAACGCGACCGCCGGGGTGGCCCCTACATGTTCGGATAGTTCGGCCCGCCGCCGCCCTCGGGGGTGGTCCAGACGATGTTCTGCGACGGGTCCTTGATGTCGCAGGTTTTGCAGTGGACGCAGTTCTGGGCGTTGATCTGGAAGCGCGGATCCGACTTCGTCGCCTCGTCGGCGTAGAGCACCTCATAGACCCCGGCCGGGCAATACAGACGCGCGGGCTCGCCGTATTTCGGCAGGTTGACGCGGATCGGCACCGACGGATCGAGCAGCTTCAGATGCGCGGGCTGTTCCTCGGCATGGTTGGTGTTGGAGATGAACACCGAGGACAGCTTGTCGAACGACAGTTTCCCGTCCGGCTTCGGATAGGCGATCGCCTTGTGCTTCGAGGCCGGTTCGGTCGAGGCGGCATCGGTCTTGCCGTGTTTCTGGGTGCCGAAGACCGACAGGCCGAACAGGTGGTTGGTCCACAGGTCGAACACACCGAACGCCCCGCCCAGGGTGGTGCCGAACTTCGACAGCAGGGGCTTGGCGTTGCGGACGCCCTTCAGCTCCCTGAACACCCAGCTGGCCTCATAGGCCGCCTGATATTCGACCAGTTCGTCGCCGGCCCGGCCCGCGATGACGGCGTCATAGGCGGCATCGGCAGCGAGCATGCCGGTCTTCATGGCGTTATGGCTGCCCTTGATCCGCGGCACGTTCACGAACCCGGCGGAACAGCCGATCAGGGCCCCGCCCGGGAAGGCGAGTCTGGGCACCGACTGCCAGCCACCCTCGGTGATCGCCCGCGCGCCGTAGGAGATGCGGGTGCCGCCCTCCAGGTGTTCGGCGATGGCGGGGTGATGCTTGAAGCGCTGGAACTCGTCGAACGGCGACAGATGCGGGTTCTTGTAGTTCAGATGCACGACGTAGCCGATGGCCACGTAGTTGTCGCCGAAGTGGTACATGAAGCTGCCGCCACCGGTGTGCTCGTCCAGGGGCCAGCCGGTCGTGTGCTGGGCCAGACCGGGCTGGTGCTTCTCCGCCGGAACCTGCCACAGCTCCTTCAGGCCGATGCCGTATTTCTGCGGCTCCTTGCCCTCGGCCAGCCTGTGGCGGGCGATGATGGTCTTGGCCAGCGACCCGCGCACCCCCTCGGCGATGAAAACGTATTTGCCGTGCAGCTCGATGCCGGGCTGGAAGTCGTCCGTGGGCTGGCCGTGCTTGTCGATGCCGAAGACCCCGGCGACGACGCCCTTCACCCGGCCGGTGGGTTCGTCCCAGACGACGTGGCTGGCGGCCATGCCGGGATAGACCTCGACGCCCAGAGCCTCGGCCTGCTCGCCCAGCCAGCGGGCGACGTTGGCGAGCGAGGCGATGTAGCAGCCGTCGTTGTGCATCATGGGCGGCAGCATCGCCATCGGCAGGCTGGCCTGACCCATGGGGCCCAGGATCATGAACCGGTCCTTCGTCACGGGCGTCTCGAGGGGTGCGCCGCGTTCCTTCCAGTCGGGGAACAGCTCGCGCAGGGCCCTGGGGTCGATCACGGCCCCGGACAGGATGTGCCCGCCGACCTCGGCCGATTTCTCCAGCACCGCGACGGAGATCTCCCGGCCGTCCTTTTCCGCGCGCTGTTTCAGGCGGATGGCGGCCGACAGGCCGGCCGGGCCGCCGCCGACGATGACGACGTCGTATTCCATGACCTCGCGCTCGACGCCCTTCAGCGCCTCCAGCGGCGGCAGGTTGTCGATGATGGCGTCCTGCGCCGGGGTCTCGGCACCGCCTTCGAAGGCTTGTTCGGTCACGGGGTCGGGAATCCTTGGTTTTGTCTGTGCACCCGCCTTATCGGAAGGTGACGCGAGGGCGGTCAAGGCCTATCCCTGACGCATCCGACCATGAACGCCCAGCCCCACGATACCGCTGCGATGGAAAGCCTGCTCGCCTTCTGGCGCGATGCGGGCGTGGACGCGTGCTTCGAGGACGCCCCGCAGGACCGGACGATCGTCGTGGCCCCCGCGCTGAAGGCGGTCACGAAGGCCACGGCCTCGGTCACACCGGTGGTGAACCTGGGGAACGCGACGGCCGAGGCGCGGCGGCTGGCGAGCGACGCGGATACGATGGAGGCGCTGGCCGGGGCGGCGGCGGCCTTCAAGGGCTGCGAACTGGTCGGAATGGGCGCACGCGGCTGCGTTTTCGGCCGGGGCGACCCCCATGCGCCGATCCTGGTCGTCGGCGAGGCACCCGGGGCGGAAGAGGACGCGGCCGGTCAGCCTTTCGTGGGACGGGCAGGCAAGCTGCTGGACCGGATGCTGGCCGCCGCCGGGCTGGCAGACAGGGTCTTCATCACCAACACCGTCTTCTGGCGTCCACCCGGCAATCGCACCCCGACCCCGCAGGAGCAGGCGGTCTGCGCGCCCTTCGTTGAGCGGGCCTTCGTCCTGATGAAACCCCGCGCGGTCCTGCTGCTGGGGGCGGCGGCCGCGCGGTCGGTGCTGCGGACCGAGGACGGCATCATGAAGGTGCGCGGGCAATGGCGAGACTGGCGGTCCACCGAGGGGGACGTGTCCGCCCCGGTCATCGCGACCCTGCATCCGGCCTTCCTGCTCCGGCAGCCCCAGGCCAAACGGCAGGCCTGGGCCGACATGCTGGAACTGGCCGCCAGGCTGGACAGCGACGCCGACAGACCCGCGCTATCTGACGTCTGACGCCGATGTGATTGAAGTTAACAGGGGATTCCGGCATAGTCCCTGCTTGACGACCGATCGCAGACCGCGCGTTTGATCCCGAATCGAGACTGAATCGATCCTGGGGGACGCGTCGCACGAGGGGGCCGCCGCCTTGTTCAAAATCCGCCGCCGCGCGTATCTCGCGCCGACGCTTGCCCTGATTCTGGCCGCTCTGTCGGGTGTCGCCGCCCCGACGTACGCCGCGTCCGATGACGTCACTGGACCCGAGGCGAGTGTCTCCGAGGCTGATGACCAGAACGGCGCGCGCATCACACCGACCGCCCTGTCGAACGCCGACCGCCTGAGCTACACCAACGCGTTCGACGCCCTGCGTCGCGGTGATCTGGACAGAGCCCGCGCCTCGGCAGAAGCGGCGGGCGACCGGGTCCTGGTGGGTCAGGTCGAGTTCGAGCGCCTGTTCCACCCCGACTATACCGCCACCTATGACGAGCTGGCGGCCTGGCTCCAGACCTATGCCGACCTTCCGAGCGCCCGGCGGGTCTATGCCCTTGCCATGCGTCGTCGCCCGGATGGCGCCGAGGAGCCCCGTCGCCCGACCGGCACCTTTTTCAGCCGCACCTGGGATGCGGTCGCCGCGGCCGGTGGAAACGCCGAGGGCGACCCGGCCAGGGCCGCGCGCGTCGCCCTGAACCATGACGACCTGTCGGGCGCGCTGACACTGGGCGAGCAGATCGGCGACTGGTGGACGGTGGGACTGGCGGCCTGGCGAACCGCTGACTATCCCCGCGCCTTCGCCGCCTTCGAGCGCGTCGCCAACGACCCGACGGAGGACGCCTGGATCCGGGCCGGAGCCGGCGTCTGGGCCGCACGCGCCGCCGGACAGTCGGGCCGCCAGGACCGGGTCCAGGAGTTCCTTGTTCTTGCCGCCCGCTGGCCCGCAACCTTTTACGGCCAGATCGCTCTGCGCCAGATGGGCGAGGAGCCCGTCGTGCTCAACGGCGGTCCCGTTCCCTATACCGCCGTGGCCCGGACAGTTTCGGTTCCGAACGAGCCGGTCGGGGTCAACCAGCGCGAACTGGACAGTTTCGTTCAGAACGATCCCCGCGCCCGTCGCACCGTAGCCTTCTATGAAGTCGGGCGGCGCGGCGATGCCCAGGACGAGCTGCGCACCGGCCTGCGCACGGCGACGGACCGCACCCGGCGTCTCTGGACGGGTCTGGCCCGCGTCCTGGCCCCGCGACTCATGGGGTCGAACGGCGGCGACGTCAGCCGCATCAATGCCGAGAACTATCCGATGCCCGAGCTGGTGCCGGACGGCGGCTGGACGCTCGAACGCTCGCTGGTCTATGCGATCGCGCGCAAGGAAAGCGGGTTCAACGCCCAGGCCCGCTCGCCGGTGGGAGCGTATGGCCTGATGCAGGTCATGCCGACGACGGCGGCCGAGATGACCGGCGATCGCAGCTTCGTCTCCAGCCCGCAAAAGCTGTTTCAGCCGGCGACCAATGTGCGTCTGGGTCAGGCCTATGTGAACCGGATGCTGGCGCGGCCCGAGTTCCAGGGTGACCTGTTGCGTGCGGTTTCCAGCTACAACGCCGGGCCGGGTCCGATGCTGGACGCCCTGCGTCGGCTGGGTCCCGATGCCGATCCCCTGTTGCTGATCGAGACGATCGACGTACCCCAGGCCCGCGAATATGTGGAAAAGGTCGTCGCCGCCTACTGGATCTATCAGCGCATGACGGGTGGACCATTGAAGACCCTGGACGCCCTCGCGGCGGGACAGACCCTGATCCCGATCAGTCTGGACTATGTGGCCCCACCGCCCCAGCCGCTGGCCACGCCGGATACACTGGAAGGCGTGCTGGTCGCGTCGGCTGTGCAGCCGACGGGCACACGCTGACTACAGCAGGCTGCCGACCAGCGAGGCGGACAGGCAGCACCCGACCAGGATGAAGATCGCATAGGTCATCAGCGTCGGGCGGCGCTGGGCGACCGGCGGGGTCAGGTGCGGAGCGGTCGTCGGCGGGGCGGACATGGCAGAATCTCGTTGATCATCGATCGATACCGGCGTTCCCTTAAGGCGGGGTTCGCAGGTCTCGTTAACGGGAGTGACGCCAGCTTAAGGCCGCTTCGTGACCGCCAGTTCCGACCATTCCAGGAAATCCGGCTGTTGAAGCAGTTCGGCCACATATGTTGCCGCTATGCCATCATCGCCATAGGCCGCCAGGTCGAACTGATAGTGGCGGAACCGCGCGGCCACCGGGGTCAGGAAGGCGTCCGGCATCGACCACGCGCCGAACAGATATGGCCCGCCTGCGCCGAACCGGGTGCGCATCGTGCGAATGATCTCGACCAGCCGACGCACATCCGTGGCGACCGCCTCCGAAGCCGGTGTCGGTGCGCGATCCGGCCCGACCATGGTGTGGATCACGCCGCTGGCGTCCGGCCCCATGCCGCATTCGGTGCGCAGGGCCATGAAGGACGAATGCATCTCGCAGGCCACCGACCGCGCCAGCCAGCGGGCGTGGGGGTCGGACGGCCACAGACCGGCGTTCGGGAACCTCTCCGAGGCCCAGACCGAAATGGCCAGGGAATCCCAGATCGTCTCGCCCTCGACCTTCAGCACCGGCACCTTGCCGGTCGGCGAATGCTCGGCCAGCAACCGGGCGGAGTCCGGGCCGTAAAGCGGAATCTCCGTGGTCGTGAACTCCGCCCCGCAGCGCTTCAGCACCAGCCAGGGCCGCAGCGACCAGGTCGAAAAGGCGATATTGCCGACGATCAGTTCCATGCCGCTCGCTCTTGTGTTCACCGCCGCACCATGCGCCCGGTCCAGGGCAACGGTCCAGAGCGGGATCGCTTGTGGTGGGACAAGGACGGGCTATGGGCCGAACACCGGGTTGAGGCTTCACCCCTGACGGCGGCGGCTCCAGGCTTCGCGCGACAGGGCATAGTAGAAACTGTCCTTCCACACGCCACCGACGTTCCAGGTGTTCTCGGCGAAACCGGTACGGAGGAAGCCGAGTTTCTCGAGCAGCCTGATGGACGCCGCATTGGCGGGATCGACGTCGGCCGTGGCCATGGCGTGGTCGGTGGTCTCGAACAGTCGATCGAGGACAGCCCCGACCGCCTCCGTCGCCAGGCCCCGCCCCCAGACGTCGGGGTGCAGGATGTAGCCCACATCCGGTGGCGCATAGAACCCGGCCTTGCCGACGACGCGGCCTTCCAACTCAATCAGGAAATCGAGCCCTGACCCGTTGGCCGAAATCATCGCCTCCAGCCAACCGCGGGTCTGGTCCAGGGTTTCGTGCGGGGGTGTCGACCACCATTGCACGGCGCGAGGATCGGACAGCACCGCGTGCATTGGCTCCAGATCGTCGGGGCCTGCGGGTCGCAGCGTCAAGCGGGGGGTGACGATCTCCATGCCGCCCGATGCGGGCCGACGCGTTGCAGGTCAAGCCTACGCGTCACGCGCGCGCCCGACGGTGAAACGCCTGCCACCTTGACTTCGACACCCCTGCGACCGACACGCACGGCCCATGATCACGCGCTACTCCCGCCCCGAAGCCGTCGCCATCTGGTCGTCCGAGACCAAATACAGGATCTGGTTCGAGATCGAGGCTCATGCCGCCACGAAGATGGCCGAGCTGGGTGTCATTCCGACCGAGGCGGCCGAGGCCATCTGGGCCAGGGGCAAGGACGCCGCCTGGGACGCCGACCGCATCGACGAGATCGAACGCACGACCAGGCATGACGTGATCGCCTTTTTGACCCATGTGTCGGAGACAGTCGGCGAGGAGGCGCGATTCCTGCATCAGGGGATGACGTCGTCCGATGTGCTCGACACCTGTTTCGCCGTGCAGCTGGCGCGCTCCGCCGACCTGCTGATCGCCGGGACCGACCGGGTTCTGGCCGCGCTCGAGGTCCGCGCCAGGGAGCACAAGTACACCCCCACCGTCGGCCGTTCGCACGGCATCCACGCCGAGCCGGTGACCTTCGGCCTGAAACTGGCCGGCTATCATGCCGAGTTCCAGCGGGCGAAGCGTCGCCTGATCACAGCCCGTGAGGAGATCGCCACCTGCGCCATCTCCGGGGCCGTCGGCACCTTCGCCAACGTCGATCCGGCGGTCGAGGAATACGTCGCCGAAAAAATGGGGTTGCAGGTGGAGCCCGTCTCGACCCAGGTCATCCCGCGCGACCGCCATGCGGCCTTCTTCGCGGCGCTGGGCGTCGTGGCCTCTTCGATCGAGCGGCTGGCCATCGAGATCCGCCATCTGCAGCGCACCGAGGTGCTGGAGGCGGAAGAGTTCTTCGACAAGGGCCAGAAGGGCTCGTCGGCCATGCCGCACAAGCGCAACCCGATCCTGACCGAAAACCTGACCGGCCTCGCCCGACTGGTGCGCTCCGCCGTCACGCCCGCGATGGAGAACGTCGCCCTGTGGCACGAGCGGGACATCAGCCATTCCTCGGTGGAGCGCGGCATTGGCCCGGACGCGACGGTGCATCTGGATTTCGCCCTGAACCGTCTGGCCGGCGTGATGGAACGGCTGCTGGTCTATCCGGACAATATGCAGAAGAACCTCGACAGGCTGGGCGGCCTCGTCCACTCGCAGCGCGTCCTGCTGGCCCTGACGCAGCTGGGTCAGTCGCGCGAGGACTCCTATGCGGCGGTCCAGCGCAACGCCATGAAGGTCTGGCGCGGCGAGGGGAATTTCCTCGACTTCCTGAAGGAGGACCCCGAGGTCATCGTGCCCGACGCCGATCTGGAGGCCCTGTTCGACCTCGACTACCACACCAAGCATGTCGACACGGTCTTCAGGCGCGTGTTCGGACAGACGCCTGACTGACCCGGTGATCAAGTGGGCCCTTGCCCCTGTCGTCGATACGAACACGCGCCTGCTGATTCTGGGCAGCCTGCCGGGCGATGCCTCGCTGGCGGCAGGGCAGTATTACGCGCATCCCCGGAACGCCTTCTGGCGGCTGCTGGGTCAGATCGTGGATCGGGACCTCCCCGGCCTCACCTATCCTGACCGGCTCGTCGCCCTGAAGACGGCCGGCATCGGCCTTTGGGACGTCATTGCCGGAGGTGAACGCAAGGGTAGCCTCGACGCGGCGATCCGGAATGCCGAGGCCGCCAATCTGAAGGCGCTAATCGCCACCTTGCCGGCACTCCGTGCTGTGGGATTCAATGGAGCGTTGGCGGCACACACCGGACGACGGCTGCTGGGCGAGCGATCCGGCCTGACCCTGATCGACCTGCCCTCATCCAGCCCGGCCCACGCCCGGCCGTTCGAGGAAAAGGCAGCGGTCTGGAACCGGCTGGGGATGACGCTGCGGTAACCTGTCGCGCCGGAAATCGTGATCGGGCAGGCATCCTTTGGGTCGCCCAGCCGTCTCTATCCCCGGAACCGCGACCCAAGCGGCCATCCCTCAGGAGAAGACGCCCATGAACCCCCGCATTCTGACCCTTACCGTCGCCTCGGCCGCCCTGCTGGCTGTCGCCGCCTGCAACAAGCCGACCGAGACGGCCCCTGCGGCCGACGCGACCGCGACCGATACCGCCGCCATGGCACCCGCCACCACGGACCCCGTCGTCGGCGGCGCGTCCATGAGCCCCACCGACACCATCGTCACCAATGCCGCCAAGGCGTCCAACCTGACCACCCTCGTCAGCGCCGTCCAGGCCGCCGGCCTGGCCGAAACCCTGTCGGGCCCCGGACCTTTCACGGTCTTCGCCCCCGACAATGCCGCCTTCGAGAAGATTCCCGCCGCGACGCGCGAATCGCTGATGGCCCCCGCCGGCAAGGCGGACCTGACCGGCATCCTGACCTATCACGTCGTACCGGGTCGCCTCACCGCCGCCGATCTGGCCGCCCAGGCCACCGCCGGCGGCGGCACGGCCGAGCTGACCACCGTTCAGGGTGGCACGCTGAAGGTCACGGTCAATGCCGACGGCTCGGTCACCCTGACCGACGCGGCAGGCGGCACCTCGAAGGTGACCCAGGCCGATGTGCTCCAGTCCAATGGCGTCGTGCACGTCATCGATACCGTCGTGATGCCGGGTTGATCTTTCCGGTGAACCTTTCGCGTGGTCCCGCATTCTGAAGGGGCGTCAACACGCGAAATCGTCGGGTGAGGCTATCCCCCCAGCCCCCGATAGTGGAAGGGCCGCAGATCCCCCGCTGCGGCCCTTTTGCGTTTCTGCCAGCCCTGGTCGAATATGGATATTTCTTAATCTTTTCTGCCGCATCCGGCCAGTCAGACGCACAGTAGCTGCCCTGAACCGCCCGATCGTCGAGGCGGTCTTTCAGGAGAAGATCGATGCTTCGTCGTCTTGCTATCTCGTCCGCCTGCGCCCTGTCCTTCTGCGGCCTCGTGGCTTCGGCCCTGCCGGCCAGTGCCCATGATCGCCCGCGCGCGCAATCGACTCACCATGCCCCGGCCATGACCCTGGTGGCGGTCGCCGCCGCCAATCCCGACTTCTCGACCCTGGTCAGCGCCGTCCAGGCGGCGCGGCTGGTCGATACGCTTTCCGGGCCCGGCCCCTTCACCGTCTTTGCGCCGACCAACGATGCCTTCGAGACCCTGCCCGATGGCACGGTCCAGAGCCTGGTCCAGCCGTCACGCCGCGCCGACCTGCAACGCATCCTGACGTATCATGTCGTCGCCGGCCGGATCAGCGCAGCCGATCTGGCCACAGCCGTGCGTGTGGGTGGAGGGTCCGCCACTCTGACCACGGTCGAGGGCGGCCGGCTCACGGCGGTCGACGCGGGCCGCCGCCGGCTGAGACTGCATGATGCCGCCGGAGAGAGCTTCTGGATCACCGCGACCGACGTCAACGCCGCAAACGGCGTGATTCATGTGATCGACGGCGTGATGTCCCCGCATTGAGCGGCCGGCGGGTTACAGGGGCCGTCCCGGACGGCCCCTTCTTTCCGGACTATTCGCCGCCCCGGACCTGATCCCGTGCCATGGAGGCCAGTTCGTCCATCTTGGAGCGAATCTCGCCCTCGGACACCGTCAATCCGGAACCCTTGATGTCGCCCGCGATCTTGCGGAACACATCCTCGTCTCCCGGCTGCTCGAAGTCGGCGCGCACGACGGCCTTGGCGTAGTCTTCCGACGACTCGGCCGAGAGGCCCATCTTCTCGGCCGCCCACAGGCCCAGAAGCTTGTTCCGGCGGGCCATGGCCCGGAATTCCTGGTCCTGATCGAGTGCGAACTTGGACTCGAAGCCCTTTTCCCGATCGTTGAAGGTCGTCATCAGTCGTCAATCGCTCCGTCGCGGGATCAAAGACAGGACGTCCCGCGCCGGTGATCTACAGCCGCGCGCCGCTCGAAGGCAACGGATAACGCCTCGCATTGCGCTCGCCCGTCGCGGGAAGATCGCGGCTGTGTCCCCGCTGCGCCGTCTCGCCCGGCCGTTTGTGTCGCATCCGGAATTCCGTTAAGGGACGCGCGACCCATTCCCCGCCTGGCTCGAGACAGAATCACGCCGCCCAGACGTCCTCTGGCAGCGTTATTTGCGTTTCCAGCGACGCATCCATCCCGTCAGGGACCCCGATGATGAATTCGAAGCGCAAGAAGATCTACGAAGGCAAGGCCAAGATCCTGTACGAGGGTCCCGAGCCCGGCACCCTGATCCAGTATTTCAAGGACGACGCCACCGCCTTCAACGCCCAGAAGAAGGCCACGCTGGAGGGCAAGGGCGTCATCAACAACCGCATCAGCGAGTTCGTGATGAGCCGCCTGAACGGCATCGGCGTCACCAACCACTTCATCAAGCGGCTGAACCTGCGCGAGCAGTTGATCCGCGAGGTCGAGATCATCCCGCTGGAGGTGGTGTGCAGGAACATCGTCGCCGGATCGCTGGCCACGCGCCTGGGCCAGGAAGAGGGCACGCCCCTGCCCCGCTCCATCATCGAATTCTACTACAAAAAGGATGAGCTCAACGATCCGATGGTGACCGAGGAGCACATCACCGCCTTCAACTGGGCCAACACCCAGGAGATCGACGACATCCTGGCCACCACCGTGCGGGTGAACGACTATCTGTGCGGCATGTTCGGTGCCGTCGGCATCACCCTGGTGGACTTCAAGATCGAGTTCGGCCGGGTGTGGGAGAACGACTTCAGCCGCGTCATCCTGGCCGACGAGATCAGCCCGGACTCCTGCCGCCTGTGGGATACGGCGACCGGCGAGAAGATGGACAAGGACCGCTTCCGCCGCGACCTGGGCCAGGTCATCGAGAACTACACCGAGGTCGCGCGTCGTCTCGGGATCATGAAGGACATGCCGACCGTCATCCAGGGGGGACTGCACTGATGGCGGACAACGGCGGCGTTCGAGAGGAGGCTGCGGAGTTTCGTATGCCCATCGACCTGAACACCACCAGCCGCTTTCGGCGAGTCGGCGGGATCGGCCCGGCCTACGAGGTCATGGCAGTCGAGGGCGATCGCGTCCGCGCGCGCATGATCGATTCCGATGATGAATTCGACTATCCGCTCGCTGACGCCGAAATCGATCCGAAGCCCTGATGTTCGCGATCACTTTCGATCTGGATATCGACGAAACGGCGATCAACCATCCGTCCGGTTTGCGCCAGGCCTATCGCGAGGTCGAACGCACCCTGAAACGCTATGAGTTCTTCCGCGTGCAGCAGAGCGTGTTCATGACGGAGCTGGAAGACCTCGCGAACCTCACCTCGGCGATGACCGCGCTGAAGGCCATGCCCTGGTTCGGAAACTCGGTGAAGGACATCCGAGCGTTCCGGGTCGAGCAGTGGTCAGACTTCACTCCCTTCATGAAGAGCAATCGATGAAAGTCCGTGTCCATATCTTCCTGAAGCCCGGCGTGCTGGACGTGCAGGGCAAGGCCGTCGAAGGCGCGCTGAAGGGCCTCGGCTGGGCCGGTGTGTCGAACGCGCGGGTCGGCAAGTTGATCGAGCTGGACCTGGACGGCGTGGACGACCCCGCCGCCGAGGCGAAGAAGATGTGCGAGACCCTGCTGGCCAATACGGTGATCGAAAGCTATCGGATCGAGCTGGCCTAGGACCGCAACTGCGATCCCGGCCGGCCGTTCTGGACAGACGATTCTCCAAGGAGCGACGAATGGCCTTCACCCTGACCTCGAACGACTTTCAGGACGGCGACACCCTGCCGGACGCGCAGGTGCAGTCGAAGGGCAACACCTCGCCCCACCTGGCCTGGTCCGACGCACCCGAAGGCACGAAGTCCTTCGCCATCACCGTCTTCGATCCCGACGCCCCGACGGGGTCCGGATTCTGGCACTGGACCGTCGCCAACATCCCGGCCGACGTCCGCGAAATCCCGGCGGCCGGGCCTGTGCCGGCCGGAGCGGTCGAGGGACGCACCGACTATGGCGCACCCGGCTTCGGCGGGGCCGCCCCGCCGCCCGGCCACGGCCCGCACCGCTATGTCTTCACCGTCTTCGCCGTCGATACCGAGCGGCTGGAGGTCACGCCCGAAAACTCCGGAGCGATCTTCGGCTTCAACCTGCATTTTCACACGCTCGCCAGGGCGTCGATCACGGCGACCTGGGAGAACAAGGGCTGATTGGGCCGAGGCGGAAAAGCTGTTACGGTGACGGCATGGCCGGAACGACAAACGATCTGATCTACGAGGTCCTGAAGGCCGTACAGCGCGACGTCTCGGTGGTGCGCAATGACGTCAACGACCTGAAGCATCAGATGAATGCCGTTCGAACACATCTGACGGCCATCCAGCAGGATGTGGGCAATATCTACAATCGGCTGGGCCATCTCGAAGATCGGGTCGACCGCATCGAAGTCAGGCTGGGTCTGGTCGAACCCGCCCACTGACATTCGGTCCGAACCCTGCTAGACGCCCGCGCCATGAGCGCAGCCGTCATCGTCTTTCCCGGATCCAATTGCGACCGCGACTGCAAGGTCGCGATCGAACGCTCCACCCACGAACGCGTCGAGATGGTCTGGCACCAGGAGACGAGCCTGCCCGATGGGCTGGACCTGATCGTCCTGCCGGGCGGTTTTTCCTATGGCGACTACCTGCGCTGCGGGGCCATGGCGGCACAGTCGCCGGTGATGCAAGCCGTCAGGAAGGCCGCAGACGACGGGGTCGCCGTTCTGGGCATCTGCAACGGATTCCAGATCCTGTGCGAAGCCGGGATGCTGCCGGGCGCGCTGTTGCGCAACGCCGGGCTGAAATACGTCTGCAAGCCGATCAGCCTGGAGGTTACCAACGGCCAGACCCGTTTCACCGCCGGCTATCAGGGCCAGCGCGAGGTCGTGATGACCCAGGGCAATGGCGACGGAAACTACTTCGCCGACGCCGAAACCCTGGCCCGCATCGAAGGCGAGGGTCAGGTCGTGTTTCGTTATATCGACAATCCCAACGGCTCGGTCGGAGACATCGCCGGCCTTCAGAACGCGCGCGGCAATGTGCTGGGCATGATGCCCCACCCGGACCGCGCCTTCGAGGCCGAACTGGGCTCGGCCGACGGCGCGGTCCTGTTCAGATCGATCTACGCGGCCGCCTAGATCGAGGGATCGCCCTGGACGGCGGTGTCGCGGTCGACGGGGTCCTCGTCGCCCTCGCCTTCGTTTTCATCCTCGTCGGGCGTGACGATGCCGCCGGGATCGCGCTGGGCGGCCAGTTCGCGGGCACCGACACCGAGGCCCTGCTCCATGGCCAGATTGGCCTCGACGTCGCTCGTCTCGAAATGAGGTTTTTCGATTGGGGTTCCGGATTCGTCAGCCATGTCGGTCTCCTGTTGGTGCACCGGAACAACCGCGACCGGGCCGCGCGGTTCCGCCACACGATTCCGGTGAACGATCCTGCGACCTGCGCGTAAAGTGGGCTGGAATGCTGAAGCCGGGCTTCGGCGACTGAGTCGAGACCGTCCATGTCCTCCATCGTCAGGGCCACGCCCGCCCAGAAGACCCGCCGCCTGATCGTGCTGGCCGCCGCCGCCTTCGCCGTCGTCGCCGGTCAGCTCCAGCAGTTCGGGAACATCGGCCAGAGCCCGGCCCAGTTCTCGGCCGACAGCGATGCGAGCCTGCGGGTCGTCGGCTGGGCCTTTGCCATCTGGGGGCCGATCTATCTGGGCCTGATCGCCTATGCGATCCGCCAGGCCCTGCCGCAGACGGGCGAGAGCGAGATGATCAATCGCTTCGGCTGGCCGTCCATCCTGGCCCTCCTCGGCATCGGGAGCTGGATCATCGCTGCGGCGATCGATGCCGAGGTGGCGACCATCGTGCTGATCTTCGGTTCCCTGAGCGTGCTGATCATTCCCTTGCTGACGAACGCCGGGCTGATTCGAGGCCTGTCGCGCGGGGACCGCGACCGCTGGCTGGTGGCCTGGCCGCTGGGTGCGCTGGCTGGCTGGCTGACGATCGCCTCGCCGGTCAATCTGCTGACCGTGGCCACCGGCAACGGAGACCTGCCCACCGCCCTGGCTCCGACGGTCTGGGCGCTGATCGCCGTGGTGGCCGTGGCCGCCTTCGCCCTGTTCGTCACCTGGGCGACGCGGCTGCTGGCCTATCCCCTGCCCGTAGCCTGGGGCCTGCTCGGCGTGTTCGTCGCGGAACAGGACAAGGGCAATGCGACGCTGTCATCCGGGGCGCTGGCAGCGAGCCTGATCGTCCTGGGCGGGGCGCTATGGATCACGCTCGGCCTTCGCCGCGGGACGACGCACGCCGGGGTGGAAGCGTAGCAGACGGTTGGGCTCAGGCGGCGCGGATGTCGGTCCGACTGAAATCATCACCTTTGAAGAGGAGCGGCTCGCCCGACGTCTTCGACAAGGCATAGGCGAAACAATCGCCGAAATTCAGCGCCGCCGGATGCCGGCTTCTTCCGAAGCGGACCATCGCCTCACAGGCAACCGTCATCTGATCCTGATCGACCCCCACGACAACCAGCCGGTAGTCGGCGCGCAGATGATCGATGATCGGCCGGGCATCATACCCCAGCCTTCGAGTCAGGACCGACACGATTTCAAGAACGGTCGCGGTGCTGATGAGCCGTGTCGAGGATGTGCGGATCGAGGCATCGAACGCCCTCGCCTCGGGCTCATTCTGGATGATGGCGATGAGCGCCGACGTATCGATCACCATCAGATCGGCTCACCGCCGTCACCATACATTTCGGCCTCGATCTCCCGGACAGAGGGACCTCGCGCCTTCGGCAGGCTGGCGAGGTAAGCAAACAGGGCCTCGCGCTTTCTTTCCTGCTCCTCCGCCTGATCGTCGGCGGTCAGCGCCTGCCACTTGTCTTCCAGCGCCCGGTCGATGGCCTCCGTCACGCCAACGCCCATCCGCGCCGCCACAGCGCGGGCCTTGCGTTCGGTTTCGACGCGTTTGATGCTGAGGCCCATTCTAGAACTCCGAACTGGAGTTCTAGAATATAGCGTATCGGTCCGACGCCCGCTAGAAGCCCCTCCCATGAGCGCCCTGCAGAAGACCACCGCCGATCTCGCCGTCGAATACGGCCTGGCCCCCAGCGAATATCAGGTGATCCTGGACCGGCTGGGGCGCGAGCCCAACCAGCTGGAGCTGGGGGTCTTCTCGGTGATGTGGTCCGAGCACTGCTCCTACAAGTCGTCGAAGATCCACCTGGGCAAGTTCCCGACCAAGGGACCGCGCGTCATCTGCGGACCGGGCGAGAACGCGGGCGTCATCGACATCGACGATGGCGACGCCTGTATCTTCAAGATGGAGTCGCACAACCACCCCAGCTTCATCGAACCCTACCAGGGCGCGGCGACCGGCGTCGGCGGGATCATGCGCGACGTCTTCACCATGGGGGCGCGTCCGGTCGCCCTGCTGAACGCCCTGCGGTTCGGGGATGTGGGGCACGAAAAGACGAAGCGGCTGGTGAAAGGCGTCGTCTCCGGCATCGGCGGCTATGGCAACTGCGTCGGCGTGCCCACGGTGGCGGGTGAGACGAACTTCCATGCCGGATACAACGGCAACATCCTGGTCAACGCCATGTGCGTGGGTCTGGCGAAGGCGGACGCCATCTTCTACTCGGCCGCGCCGGGGCCGGGGATGTCGGTGGTCTATTTCGGGTCCAAAACCGGACGCGACGGCATCCATGGCGCGACCATGGCGAGCGCCGAATTCGACGAGGATTCGGACGAGAAGCGCCCCACCGTCCAGGTCGGCGATCCCTTCGCGGAGAAGCTGCTGATCGAGGCGACGCTGGAGCTGATGGCGTCGGGGGCCGTAGCGGCCATCCAGGACATGGGGGCGGCAGGCCTGACCTCGTCCTCGGTCGAGATGGCCGGCAAGGGCGGCGTGGGGATCGAACTCAACATGGACGCCGTTCCCCAGCGGGAAACCGGCATGTCCGCCTATGAGATGATGCTGTCAGAGAGCCAGGAGCGGATGCTGGCGGTGCTGAAGCCGGGCCGCGAGGCGGACGGGCATCGCATCTTCGAGAAATGGGGCCTCGACGCCGCCGTCATCGGCTGGACCACGGAGACCGGCCGGCTGGTGCTGAACCACCATGGCGAGGTCGTGTGCGACGTGCCGCTGGCCCCGCTGTTCGACGACGCGCCGCTGTACGATCGTCCCTGGGTCCAGCCGGACCTGCATCCCCGCCTGTCGCCGGGCGAGGTGCCTGCGCCCGATGTCTGGGAAGACGCCGTGCTGAAGGTACTGGCCTGCCCCGACATGGCGTCCAAGCGCTGGATCTGGGAACAGTACGACCGCCACGTGATGGCCGACACGCTGCAGGATTCGGCCACGGGCGCCGATGCCGGCGTGATCCGGGTCCACGGCACCGACAAGGGCCTGGCGGTCACCTCGGACTGCACGCCGCGCTATGTGCAGAACGACCCCTACGAGGGGGGCAAACAGTGCGTGGCCGAGGCCTGGCGCAACCTGACGGCCGTGGGGTCACGCCCGATCGCCATCACCGACAACCTGAACTTCGGCAATCCGCAGCGGCCCGAGATCATGGGCCAGATCGTGCGAGCCATCGACGGCATGGCCGAGGCCTGCCGGGACCTGGACTTCCCGGTCGTGAGCGGGAACGTCAGCCTCTACAACGAGACCAATGGCGTGGCGATTCCGCCGACCCCCACCGTCGGCGCTGTCGGCCTGTTGCCCAACTATGACGTCGTGGCCGGCTTTTCGACCATGGCGGACGGCGACACCCTGGTCCTGATCGGTGAGACCGTCGGCGAGCTGGGGGCGTCGCTTTATCTGCGGGAGGTTCTGGGCCGCGAGGACGGCGCGCCGCCGCCGGTCGATCTGAAGCTGGAGCGCAGGACGGGCGACTTCATCCGCGGCGAGATCGAGGCCGGGCGGCTGACCTGCGTCCACGATCTGTCGGACGGCGGGCTGATCGGTGCGGCGGCGGACATAGCGCTGGCGTCAGATACCGGCGTGGTGCTGGATGCGTCCAGCGCGACCCACGCCCACGTCTTTCTGTTCGGAGAGGATCAGGCCCGGTACCTGATCGCCGTGTCGAACCCGCAGGAGGTGCTGGCCAACGCGCGCGAGGCCGGGCTGCACGCCGCCGTGGTCGGCCATGCCCGGGGCGATGCCTTCGCCTCGACCGATCTGTTCAGCATCCCCCTGAAACATCTACGCGAAATCCACGAGAGCTGGATGCCCGGCTGGATCGACAGCTGAGCCCCCTCCCATGCCCGCTCCGGCTTCACCCCCTGACGATCCGGCCCGTCGCGGCCTGAAGGTCGTCATCGTCCTGCCGCCCGGGTCGCGCTTCGACGCGCTGAAGCCGACCTCGATCGAGGCCGTGGTCCGCTCCCTGGCCCGCCACAGCCAGGACCGGAACGACCTGACCGTCCTGTGCGACGAGGGGGCGGATCGGGGCGACGACCTGGCCACCGTGGCGATCCCGCCGGAGCGTTCGCCGCGCCGGCGCGCCCTGGCCCTTCTGCCCGAGATCGCGCGCCTTCGACCGGACGTGGTCGAGATGCACCAGCACATGCCGAGCGCCGCCGCCCTGACCCGCCGGCTGCGGGGTACGCCGACCCTGCTGTATCGCCACAACTTCCTGCCATCCGTGAAGGACCCCCTGACCGAGCTGCGGCACCGGTGGCGCGCCGGTCTGTTCGGCGGCCATGTCTTCTGCAGCGAAGCCAGCCGCCAGGAGTTCGCCGACCGCTATCCGCGCCTGGCCGACCGGGCCGTGGCGATCAGCAATGCCATCGACGTATCGGACTGGCGCGCGCCTGCCCGGGGTCGAGCCCCCATCGTCGCCTTCGCGGGCCGCGCCACGACGGAGAAGGGCCTGGCCCCGCTGTGTGCCTCCCTGGTTGAGGTCCTGACCGCCCGGCCCGACTGGCGCGCCGCCTTGATCCTGCGCGACGCCTCGGTCAACGCGGCCTGGACCGAGGCGCAGCTGGCACAGTTGGCCCCCTTCGGAGACCGGGTCAGCGTCCGGCGGGACACCGCCCACGAGACGGTTCGGGACCTGTTCCAGGAGGCGGCGATCGTGGTCATTCCGTCGCTGTGGCGCGAGCCGTTCGGGCTGGTGGCGATCGAAGCCCATGCGGCGGGCGCGGCCGTGGTCACTTCGGGCACCGGCGGCCTGTCCGAGGCCAGCGGCGATCACGCCCGCATCGTGCCGCCGGGCGATGATTTCGCCGCTCGGATTGCGCAGACCGTGGTGGACCTGATCGACCACCCGGAGGCGCGCGAGGCCCTGGCCCTGGACGGTCAGGCCTTCGTGGCCCGGACCCACGACGCCCATGACCGATCTCGACAGCTGGACGCGGTCCGGCGTCGGTTACGGGATGCACCGGCGTACGATCGAATGCCAGAGACGGCGGGACACCTGTCATAATCGCCCGCTAGGACTTCGCTCTTGCCTTTCAGTCTGGAGCACGCGTCATGAGCGGCCTGAACCTGTCCCGTCGTTCGCTGCTAACCGCTTTTGGAGGCGGTCTCGTCCTGACCCAGGCGGGCGGCCCGGCCCTGGCCCAGGCCGTGTTCGAGGATAACCCGTTCCAGCTGGGCGTCGCCGCAGGCGACCCGCTGCCCGATGGCTTCGTGATCTGGACGCGCCTGTGCCCCCGCCCGCTGGAACCCGATCACGGCATGCCGTCCCAGCCCGTGGCCGTGACCTGGGACGTCGCCGCCGACGCCGGGTTCGCCACCATCGTCCGCACCGGCGAAGTCATCGCCCGGCCCGAGCTGGGCCATGCCGTCCATGTCGAGGTCGAGGGACTGGAGCCCGCCCGCCCCTATTTCTATCGCTTCCGTGCCGGCCGGGAGCGCAGCGGCGTCGGCCGGGCCAGGACCACGCCGCTCGCCGGAGCCTCGACGGCCCAGGTCAGGTTCGGCGTCGTCGGCTGCCAGGCCTATGAGAGCGGCTACTACACCGCCCATCGCAAAATCGCGGCCGAGGACCTGGATTTCATCTTCTGCTACGGCGACTATATCTATGAAGGTCGCGGCAACCGCATCTATGGGTCGACAACGCCCAATGAGAACCCGCGCGTTCACATCGGCGGCGAAACCTACACCGTCACCGACTACCGTCAGCGTTACGCCCAGTACAAGATGGACACCGACCTGCAGGCCAGCCACGCCTCGGCCGCCTGGTTCACCGTCTGGGACGACCACGAGATCGACAACAATTGGGTCGGCGACATCGACCAGGACGGCACCGACCCGGCCGTCTTCGCCCTGCGCAAGGCCGCCGCCATGCAGGCCTATTACGAACACATGCCGCTGCGCCGCTCGTCCTTCCCGCGCGGCTCGGCGCTGCAGCTCTATCGCCGGGCGACCTATGGAAACCTGCTGGACGTGCACCTGCTGGACACCCGCCAGTTCCGGACGAACCAGCCCTGCGGAGACCAGTTCAATGCCGGATGCGACGCCATCAACGACCGCAACGCCCAGGTCCTCGGCGAGGCGCAGCAGGCCTGGCTGTTCGACGGCCTGAACAAGTCGCAGGCGACCTGGAAGACCCTGGCCCAGCAGGTCATGGTCATGGACCTGGACCGGAACCCCGGCGACGACTACGGCGTCAATCCCGACAGCTGGGCCGGCTACCGCGTGCCCCGCGCGCGACTGTTGCAGCACATCCGGGACCGGCGCATCGACAACGTCGTCGTCCTGACCGGCGACGAGCACCAGAACTATGCCGGCGAGCTGCACATCGACGGTCGCAATCCGGAGGGCGCGCCGATCGCGACGGAGTTCGTGACGACCTCGATCAGCTCGGGCGGCGACGGTATCGACCAGCGGCCCGACATGGCGCGCATCCAGGCCGTGAACCCGCAGCTGAAGTTCAACAACGCCCAGCGCGGCTATGTGATCTGCGACGTGACACCGGAACGCTGGCAGACCGAGTTCAAGGTGCTGGACCAGATCCACGACCGGAATGGCGTGCTGACAACCCGGGCGAAGTTCGCGGTGGAAGCGGGCAAGGCGGGGCTGGTCACGGCCTGAGGGCGGCCTTCGCGGGCACCGACCGCTGCGGCATCATCAGGGGCAGACCGGCGACCGGCTTTCCGGCAAAGGGAGAGCGTCGCCTTCCCTTCGGACCCTGCCCATGACCCTGCGCCGCCTCGCCCTTCTCGCCGCCCTGCCCCTTCTGCTCGCCGCCTGCGACGGCGGGGGAGATCCGGTGCAGCAGGCCCTGCTGGAAACCTCGTCCAAAAACCAGTCCGCGACGGTCGTCGAGGGGGCTGTGTCGGGGCCGGAGGATCACTCGGCCCATGACGACGGGACCCCGGGCGCAGGCGCGGGCGCGGGCGATCAGGCCTTCGCGGCATCGGAGGCGGAAATGCATCGGCTGATGAGCGCGGCGTCCGGCGCGACGGTCGACGAGGCCTATGTCGCCAAGATGATCGCCCACCATCTGGGGGCCATCGCCATGGCCGAGGTGGCCCTGGGCGAGAGCCGCGACCCCGAGGTCCGTCGCATGGCCGAGGGCGTCGTCGCCGCCCAGACGCGCGAGATCGCCGAGATGCGCGCCTGGCGCCCGGCCGCCACCGACTGAGCGTCAGGCCGCCTCGGGAATCGTCTGTTTCAGCCGGCCGCCGACCCGGATCGGCTCGATGCGCACCGCAAGGCCGGTCCTGTCGTCGGTCTCGACATAGACGCCGCAG
This sequence comes from Brevundimonas sp. AJA228-03, assembly GCF_017795885.1. Classification (NCBI taxonomy): domain Bacteria; kingdom Pseudomonadati; phylum Pseudomonadota; class Alphaproteobacteria; order Caulobacterales; family Caulobacteraceae; genus Brevundimonas; species Brevundimonas sp. AJA228-03. Next base: position 2,598,700 of record NZ_CP059297.1, read on the forward strand.
ATCGTCGCCGGGCCATGCGCGGGTGTGTAGCGGCCCTGCGAGATGCGGGTCGTGAACCGGCGCAGCGGCTCTTCCTTCTCGTTGCCGATCACCGAGTCATAGTCGCAGCAGCCGCCCGCATCGGTCTGATAGGCCGTGCCGCCGGGCAGGATCTGGGCGTCGGCGGTCGGGACATGGGTGTGGGTGCCGACCACCAGCGAAGCGCGGCCGTCGCAGAAGTGGCCCATGGCCATCTTCTCGCTGGTGGCCTCGCAGTGCATGTCGACGATCACAGCATCGGCGACGTGGCCCAGGGGGGCGGCGTTCAGCTCTCGATCCACGGCACCGAACGGATCGTCGACCGCGTCCATGTGGATCCGGCCCAGCACGTTCATGACCAGCACCGTCTTGCCCGACGGTGTCTCGAACAGATTGGCCCCGGCACCCGGCGCATCCATCAGCCGGGGATAGTTGGCCGGCCGGATCAGGCGCGGCTCGCGCACGATATAGGTCAGGGCCTCGCGCTGGTCCCACGAGTGGTTGCCCAGCGTCAGGCAGTCGGCCCCGGCCATGAAGAGCTCTTTCGCCGTGTTCTCGGTGATGCCGAAGCCGCCCGCCGCGTTCTCCGCATTGACCACGACGAAGTCGAGTTTCAGCACTCGCTTCAGCCCCGGCAGATGGTCGGACAGGCCGTCGCGACCGGATTTGCCGATCACATCGCCGAAGAAGGCCAGTCTCATGTCTGTGTGTCCGGCCAGTCGTCGCACCGCAGGCCATCGACCCGCTTGAACTCGTTGAGATTGCCCGTGATCAGGATCGAACTCCGACTTCTGGCATGTCCGGCGATCAGGGTGTCGTGGACGCCGATCGGCGTTCCTTTGGCGCGCAGATCCGCCTTGATGTCGGCAGCGTGGGCGGCAGCCTCCGAATCGAGGTCCAGGACCATCAGGCGATCGACGAAGTCTTCAACCTCGGACCTGTGATGCCGGGGGCGGGCCGAAACCGCCGCGCCATACAGCAGTTCCATCAAGACCACCGAGGAGATGGCGATCCTGTCTGCTTCTTCCTGAAAGCGATCCATCAATAGGCGTGAACGCCCTCTCAGCGCCCGGATACAGACGCTGGTATCGACCATGAACAGTGACATCAGTCGAAGCTGACCGGCGGTGAATCGTCGATCGGGTCTTCCGGCTCTTCGATATCGATGCCCGGCCTGTTGAAGAAGCTCGTCCAGACATCATCCGGCGGAACAAGCAGCAGTCCCCGCCCTTCCCGAATGGCGACCAACTCCTTGACGTCATCGGGAAAGGCCACCGCTTTCGGGATGCGGATCGCCTGGGAGCGGTTGGTTCTGAATACCGTGGCGCGAGGCAGGGTCATGACGACAACCTAGGCCAAACGACGGCATATATCAACGCCATATACACCGGTGAAATCCGGTCTCGGTGAGGACGCCGTGCAGACGGGCATCATGGGGTTCGATCGGCAATCCGGCCAGCAACTGGCCTGAATACGCTAGGCCGATCCGTATCGCTTCCGCGGACGCCGCGAACGTCCGGTCGTAATATCCTCCGCCCTGCCCCAGCCGTCCGCCCTCTGCGTCGAATGCGAGCAATGGGGTGATGACCAGATCGGGCGTCAGCATCTCCGCCAGGGGCAAGGGCGCGGGACACCCGGCGACGTCGACCTCCAGCGGATCGCCGGGCGACCAGCGGCGGAAGATCATGGGGGCGTCGCGGGCCAGCACCACCGGCAGGCACAGGACACGGCCCTGGTCGATCAGGGCGCGGGCCAGGGGTTCCGGGTCGAGTTCGGACCCCATGGCACGATACACGGCGACAATACTGCCGGGCGACAGGGCCCCGACATGCGATGCGGCGCGCTCTGCGGCGTCAGGAAAGGTCTCGGCCAACCGTCTGCGAACACAGCGGGTCTGGACGCGGAGGGCCCCCTTGTCGGCGGGCGTCACATCCACGGCCTGGCGTCATGGCGATAGGTCAGCACCACCACGACCGAATAGACCATGAGCACGAGGGCCGGCGCGATCCAGCCGTGGGGCCGCTCACCGAACACGATCGAAGCCCCGATCAAGGCCAGCACCATGATGCCTGTGGCCAGCCAGCCTTCCGAACTCGCGGGTGAGGCTCCCCAGCCGAACCTTTTGGGGCCGAACCAGCCGCGCTTCATGGTCTGCTCCTGTTTAGAGCGCTGATTACGCTTGGCATTTGGCGCTCTCAAGCGAAACCGGCGTGTTCCGGGTGCGCAAACCGTGAGGGGTAGCGCCAAATGCGGGAAAGAGGTTGGCGGCGCCGCGAGAGCCGTGAAGGACGGTTTAAATCCTCTCGAGCCTGGGTAGCCAGGTGGGCTCCGTGTACCCGACCCCACGAGGTCAGACAGGGACAGATCCCTTCGAGTGAATTAAGGCCGCGAGGATATGTTGCCTTCGACGTGAGCCACAGCATGACCCGCCACCGGGGAAGATAGGCGCGCAATGCACCCGCGGCAATGGCGGGCGACGCGAAGATCAGAGGCTCTGGGCGATCTTCTCGATGCGGGCGGCGACCGCATTCAAGGCCTCGGCCACCCCGGGTTCCGCGTGCGGCACCGCCGCTGGCAGGGTGATCTCCCCGCCCACGGCCAGTCGCGCCTCATGCAACTCGTCGGCCAGCACCAGCGCCGCCATCAGAAACAGCCGCAGATCGCCGACATGGCCCACGTCGGCCGCGACCTGGCGCACATTGGCGTCGAACTGTCTGGCCAGGACCCGGACCCGGTCCTCCTGACCATCGGCGCAGCCCACGGCATAGGGGCGTCCATTGATGTCGACCGTCACCGTGGCCATCAGTCGGCCCCCTCGGACAGGACGGCTCGAACCGCCTCGGCGGCCTGGGCCAGGGCGCGCGAGGCCTCCTGCCCTGCAGCCTCCAGTTCGGCGATGCGCGCCTTGTCGGCGGCCAGCCCTGCGGACGATAGCGGCACGGCGAACAGGTCGTCGTCCGCCACGACAGGCATGGCCTTCAACTCGTTGAGCCGGCGCTCGAGCAGGGCCAGGGCCCGATCGATGCGGTCGCGCGCGGCGGTGGTGGCATCAGCCATCGGTCGCTTCCTCCAGATTTCTTATAGAACCCGCCCACGCCGCGCGGTAAAGCGCGGCGCCCGCCTTTTCCGCCCCCAGACGAAAGATTCGCCCGTGGCAGATGCCAAGACCGCCTCCGCAAAGGCTACCTTGAAACAGATGGCCGATGCCATCCGTGTTCTGGCGATGGACGGCGTCGAGAAGGCCAACAGCGGCCACCCCGGCATGCCGATGGGCATGGCCGACGTGGCGACGGTGCTGTTCTCGAAGTTCCTGAAGTTCGATGCCAGCCGCCCTGACTGGGCCGACCGGGACCGGTTCATCCTGTCGGCCGGCCACGGCTCGATGCTGATCTATGCCCTGCTGCACCTGACCGGATACAAGGCCGCGACGGCCGAACAGCTTTCGAACTTCCGCCAGTGGGGCTCCAGGACCGCCGGACACCCCGAGTATGGTCACATGCCGGGCGTGGAGACGACCACAGGGCCTCTGGGTCAGGGTCTGGCCAACTCGGTCGGGTTCGCCATGGCCGAGCGGCATCTGGCGGCGAAGTACGGCGAGGACCTGGTCGACCACCGGACCTGGGTCATCGCCGGCGACGGCTGTCTGATGGAGGGCGTGTCGCAGGAGGCGATCGCGCTCGCCGGTCGCTACCGCCTGAACAGGCTGACAGTGCTGTGGGACGACAATGCCATCACCATCGACGGGGCCGTCGCCCTGTCGGACGCCACCGACCAGAAGGCCCGCTTCAAGGCCGCCGGCTGGGCCGTCAAGGCGATCGACGGCCATGACACCAAGGCCATCAAATCGGCACTGCAGTGGGCGACGAAACAGGACAAGCCCACCCTGATCGCCTGCAAGACCCGGATCGGTCGCGGTGCCGCGACCATGGAAGGTAGCCACAAGACGCACGGCGCGGCCCTGGGCGCCGCCGAGATCGCCGCGACGCGTCTGGGCCTGGCATGGGACCACGCGCCTTTCGTCATCCCCGAGGCGATCGAGAAGGCCTGGCGCAAGGCAGGCCGGCGGGGATCCAAAGTCCGCAAGGCGTGGGAAGCGCGTCTGGCGGCCTCGCCACAGGCCACCGATTTCACCCGCGCCATGGCGGGCAACCTGCCCGAGCGCGCGTTCGACGCCCTGAATGCCGGGATTGCCCGCCTGGTCGTGGACCAGCCGGCCCAGGCCACGCGCCAGTCGTCGGGCGCCGCGCTTGAGACCCTGTTCGGAGCGGTGCCGGAGATGATCGGCGGCTCGGCCGACCTGACCGGATCCAACAACACCTTCGTCAAGGGCACGCCGATCTTCGATGCGCCCGACTACGAGGGTCGCTACGTCAACTGGGGCATCCGCGAGTTCGGCATGGCGGCGGCCATGACCGGCATGGCCCTGCACGGCGGGGTCATCCCGTATGGCGGCACCTTCATGGTGTTCTCGGACTACAGCCGCCCGGCGATCCGGATGGCGGCCCTGATGGGGGTGCGCGTCATCCATGTCCTGACCCACGATTCCATCGGCCTCGGCGAAGACGGCCCGACGCACCAGCCGGTCGAGCATCTGGCGGCGCTTCGGGCGATCCCGAACCTGCTGGTGTTCCGCCCCGCCGACACGGTCGAGGCCTTCGAGTGCTGGCAGCTGGCCCTGCAGCACAAGACCACGCCGTCCGCCATGGCCCTGTCGCGTCAGAAGACGGCGGCGGTGCGCGTGACGGCCTCGGACGAGAACCTGTCGGCTCGGGGGGCCTATGAATTGAAGGCCGCGTCGGGTGACGCGCAGGTGACGCTGTTCGCCAGCGGCACCGAGGTGCCCGTCGCCCTGAAGGCGGCCGCGACCCTGGAAGGCGAAGGCACACCGACGCGCGTCGTCTCGGTCCCCTGCTTCGAACTGTTCGAACAGCAGGACGCCGCCTGGCAGACCTCGGTGATCGGACGCGGCACCGTCCGGGTCGCGGTCGAGGCCGCGATCAGACAAGGCTGGGAACGGTTCATCGGCGAGGACGGTGGCTTCGTCGGCATGACCGGCTTCGGCGCCTCGGCCCCGGCAGAGGTCCTGTACCGCGAGTTCGGGATCACGGCGGACGCGGTCGTGGCCGCTGTCAGGGCGCGGCTCTGAGCACGACACGCCGTTCGCCCAGGGCATGATCGTTTGGGGTGGATCCACGTCGGGGGTCCAGCCGACACGGATCGAGGCGATCGAACCCGCGCATGCCGCGCACAACCGGGGCGGCGCAGAACAGGCCGAGCCGAGACTCTAGAGATCGGGTCGCCGGGCGGCGACCCGGGCACGCTGCACCGCTTCGGGCTGGGCCAGGGCGTGGATGGCCGCGTCCAGCGCCGGGTCGCGTCCGGCGCGGAGGTCTTCGGCTGAACGGGTTGCCAGGATGTCCGGCTCGACGCCGTTCTTTTCCAGCCGCACGCCACCTGCCGTGATGTAATCGGCCCGGCTCAGCGTCAGCCGCCCTCCGTCCGGCAGACGCGTGTCCTGCGAGATCAGTACCGCCCCCGCCGTGTGCTCCCCGACCACCAGGGCGCGTCCCGCTTCCTGAAGGGCCGCAGGCGTCAGTTCGGCGGCGCTGCGGCTGTTGGCGTCGACCAGCAGGGCCACATCATTGGCGATCGGCTCGCGCAGGGGCCCACACCCCGGCATGATCGACAGCGTCACCGGCCGCCCCGATCGCGATATCCGCGTCGCCCAGGCCTGCCGCGCGGGCAGGAAGCACGACAGGGTCGCGTCAGCCTCGAGCAGGAGCCCGCCGGGATTGCCCCGCAGGTCCAGGATCACATCCGTATCCGGCGACAGTCGCGCCAGTTGCTCGCCCAGCCAGCGCCCCATGCCGGACTCGAACCCTTCGGCCCGCAGGACGACGACGCCCGGTCGACTGTCGTCGAGGCTGAAGGCCGGGATCGGCTCCATCTCGCGCGGGACCACGCTCAGGGAATGCAGGACGCCCTGTTCGTCGGTCAGGTCCAGCCGCAGCGGCCGGCCGTCTTCCACGGCAAAATCCACGCCCCAGGCCTGTCCATCGACGCTTTGCAGGCGCCATCCGGGCTGGATGCCCGCCTCTTCGGCCGGAGACCCCGGACGCACCGCATCGACCCGCCAGACATCCGACGTCTCCCTGGACAGAACCAGGCCCATGACCGCCCGCCGCGTCCGTGCCACGTCCTGGCGCCGGGCCATGGCGGGTGAGATGGCACCGGCGTGCTGGTCGTCCAGCAGAGCGAGCATCTGGCCGATCGCGCGATAGAGCTGGCGGTCATCGGTGGCCGCCAGGGCCATCGGACGATAGGTCTGGCGGGCGGCACGCCAATCGACCCCATGCAGGCCGGGATCGTAATACTGGCGACTCACCGTGTTCCAGACCGTGTCGAACACGCGCGCATTCATGCGCGCTCGCGCCCTCGGCATCGGTACGTGCCAAGCGGCTTCGGCGGCCGCGACCTGCGCCGACACCGGGGCGGGGGGCAGCAGGCCTCCTGCGAGCGCCATCGCGACCGCCAGGCCCCGGATCGTCGAAAGCAGGCGGCCGGCGGGGAGCGTCATCCCCGCCAGCCTAGACCGGGCCGAGCCCGCCCCTCAAGTGTTGGCCGTCGATCCCAGAGCCTGATCGGCTGAGGTGGAATCGCTTCGCGATTCCGCCGATGCCGTGAATCAGGCTCCAGATATGAGCGAGGGCATGATTCACGCTTTCGGCTGGACCCACGACGTGGGTCCACCTCAAACGATCATGCCCTAGTTCGCAGGCGGACGAGGCCCATGCGGGGCGTGAGGCGGCGGCGGCGGGCCGTGCGGTTCCTCGCTGTCGTCGAGCGAGCCGTCGCGATCGGCATCCATCGACTGGAAGGCCTCGCGCATCGGGGCCAGGAACTCGTCTTCCGAGATCTTGCCGTCATGGTTGGTGTCCATCGATCCGTGGCCCTCGGGTCCACCGAAGCGCCGGATCTCGACGCGGCGCTCGCCGGGCCCACCGGGGCCGGGGGGCGGGCCCCCCTCGGGTCCACCGTCATGCCGGAACATGAAGACCTGGGCGTCGCCGCCCTCAGGTCCGCCGAGGAACATCATCGGATGACCGCCCGGACCATCCGGTCCACCGGGTCCGCGCCTCGTGATGATATGGACCCCGGGACCATCCGGGCCGCCTTCGCCGTGTCCTGCCGCCATTTCATCGGTCGTCAGTCGCCCGTCGTGGTCGGCGTCCAGCCGGTCGAAGGCCGTCGACATCGGCGCGGAGAACTCCTCGCGGGTGACCACGCCGTCGCCGTCGGCATCAAGGCGACCGGGATCACCGGGTCCGTTGACGACCACGACGCGCACCTCGCCCCCTGGCCCCAGGGCGTGTGCAAGTCCAGCCTGCAGGGCGGCTTCATCCTGAACGGGAGACCCCATCAGGGCTGTGACAAGGGCGATGGCAGCGATGGTCATGGGGACGACTCCTCGATTTGTGATGACGCCCTTGGACCATGCGCGGTTTGCAGACGCATTTCAGGCCGGGTGCGGATTGTTTCAGCCGTGAAATGACGCGGCGCCGTTGGGGTGGCATCAAGGCGGCATGAACGACGCACCCGCCCGCATCCTCGTCGTCGATGACGACCCCGGCATCCGCGAGGTGCTGTGCGACTATCTGGGTCAGCATGGCTATCAGGCGCGCGGGGCCGCCTCCGCCGCCGAGATGGACCGGGCCCTGGCGTCCGGCCCCACCGATCTGATCGTGCTGGATCTGATGATGCCGGGCGAGGACGGCCTGTCGGTCGTGCGCCGCCTGTCGGGCACGCCGCCAGTCGTCATGCTGTCGGCCATGGGCGAGGACACGGACCGGATCGTAGGGCTCGAGCTCGGCGCCGACGACTATCTGGCCAAGCCCTGCAATCCGCGCGAACTGCTGGCGCGCATCCGCGCCGTGCTGCGCCGCCCCCGAGACGACGACACCCCGGCCGAAGCGGCCCTGACCTTCGACGGCTGGACCCTCGACCTGGTCCGGCGCGAGCTGACGCGCGCCGACGGCGAGGCGGTTCAGCTGTCTGCGGGGGAATTCGGCCTGCTGCGCGCCTTCGTCGAAAGGCCCGGCCGCATCCTGACCCGCGACCAGCTGCTGGAGGCCGCCCGCGGCAGCGAGGCCGATGTCTTCGACCGGGCCATGGACGTGCAGATCAGCCGCCTGAGAAAGAAGCTCGACGACGGGTCGGGACGCGACCTGATCACCACCATCCGGGGCGAGGGTTACCGTTTCGACGCGCGCGTGCGAAAGGCCGAACGCGGGGGCCGGGCGTGAAGAACCCCCTGTCATCCCTGTCGGTCCTGGTCCAGGTGGCCTTGCTGGCCGTGTTCGCCGTCGTGGCCACCCAGGCGGTGACCTTTGCGGTCGTCCTGCTGGCCCCGGCACCGCGTCCCGCCGGGTTCAGCGTCGCGGCGGCCGCCGATGCGCTGCAGGGCAAGGCGGCCGAGACCTCGGACGGACGCGCCCTCAGACGATCGGTGTCGGCGCAGCCGGGCGTGGCCGAGGTCGGCCCGGGTCCGATCGAGACGGGGATCACCCTGGCCCTGTCACAGCGATTGGGCGTGCCGGCCAGTGCGGTCAGGGTCCGCCTGGCCCCGGAGCGCACCGAGTTCAACATACGGCGGCGGGAAGCCGGGCCGCCGGGTCTGGCCGGACCTCCGCCACCCCGGGGCGAACGGCGTGTGGAAAGCTTCGTCTTCACCCAGGGCCCCGACGACGCCGGTCGCGCGGGCCATGACGCCCTGATGGCCGAAATGGGGGCCATCGTCGCGCGCCAGGCCGATCCCGGTGGAGCGCCGCCGCCGGGCGGGTCCTCCGTCCACATCATCACGTCCGGCGACCGCCAGCTGCGCTTCAACGTGGCGGCGGATCGCCTGACGTTCGCGCCCTTCTCGGCCTCCCTGCGCCTGCCCGACGGCCGCTGGGCCACGGTCGAGCCGCCGCGGGGCCTGATCGATCCGTGGCAGATGCGGCTGCTGATCGCCCTGGGGATCACCGCCCTGCTGCTGGCCCCGCTCGTCTGGTTGATGGCGCGTCGGCTGACCCGTCCCATTCGCGTGTTCGCCGAGGCCGCAGAACGTCTCGGGGCCGATCCCGATGCCGCGCCCCTGCGCCCCGCCGGGCCCCGCGAGGTCCGCACCGCCATCGCCGCCTTCAACGACATGCAGGCCTCCATCCGGGACCATATGCGCCAGCGGACCCAGACCATCGCCGCCATCGCCCACGACCTGCGCACCCCCCTGACCCGCCTCCGGTTCCGGGCCGAGCAGGCCCCGGACGCCCTGCGCGACAGGATGGCATCGGACGTCGAGGAGATGGACGCCCTGATCGGCCAGGCCATGGCCTTCGTGCGGGGCGAGGCCCAGGCCGAACGGCGCGAGCCACTGGATCTGGCCGCCCTCTCCGAGACCTGCGCCGGTGGCTTCGCCGAGACCGGCGCGGCCGTGACCTTCGTCGGAGCCGGACCTCTGCCCGTCACGGGTGACCCGGCAGCCCTCCGGCGAGCGGTCGCCAATCTGATCGACAATGCGCTGAAGTTCGCCGGAACCGCACGCGTCGAGGCCAGACGCCAGGGCGATCGCGCGATCGTCACCGTTGCCGACGACGGCCCCGGCCTGGCCGACGACGAACTGGACGCGGTGTTCGAGCCCTTCCACCGGGGCGAGCGCTCCCGCAACCGCCAGACGGGCGGGGCGGGGCTGGGTCTGGCTGTCGCCCGTCAGGCGGCGCGGGCGGCGGGCGGCGACGTGACCCTGTCGAACCGGCCGGGCGGTGGGCTGGAGGCCCGTCTGTCCCTGCCGCTCACCGGCTGAGCGATACAATCCTTCACCCCTTGTGACGCCTGCGGGGTTGATCCTGGCGGCCACGGGTTCCATTGAAGCGCCCATCCCGGCCTCAGGCAGCGTGACACGCGGCGGGCCATAAAAACGGCAACCACCGCTTCAGGAGACTAAGCCATCATGACCGTCCGCGTCGCCATCAACGGTTTCGGCCGCATCGGCCGCCTCGTCCTGCGTTCCATCGTCGAGCACGGCCGTCGCGACATCGAGGTGGTGGCGATCAACGATCTGGGGCCGGTGGCCACCAATGCCCACCTGCTGAAATACGACAGCGTCCACGGCCGCTTCCCCGGCACGATCAGCCACGGCGATGACTGGATCGACGTGGGTCTGGGCAAGATCAAGGTCACGGCCGAGCGCGACCCGGCGAACCTGCCGCACAAGGACCTGAACGTCGACATCGCCTTCGAATGCACCGGCATCTTCACTGCCCGGGACAAGGCCGAGGCGCACCTGAAGGCCGGTGCCAAGCGCGTCCTGATCTCGGCCCCCGGAGACAACGCCGACAAGACCATCGTCTACAAGGTCAACCACGACACCCTGACCGCCGGAGATATCATCGTCTCGAACGGCAGCTGCACCACCAACGCCCTGGCCCCCGTCGCCAAGGTCCTGCACGACCTGTTCGGGATCGAGCGCGGCTATATGACCACGATCCACTCCTACACCGGCGACCAGCCGACCCTGGATACGATACACAAGGACCTGTACCGCGCCCGCGCCGCCGCCCTGTCGATGATCCCGACCTCGACCGGCGCCGCCAAGGCCCTGGGGCTGGTCCTGCCCGCCCTGAAGGGCAAGCTGGACGGATCGTCCATCCGCGTCCCGACCCCCAACGTCTCCGTCGTCGATCTGAAGGTCGTCGCCGGTCGCGACGTCACGGTCGAGGAGATCAACGCCGCGCTCCAGGCCGCCGCCGACGGCCCGATGAAGGGCGTCCTCGCCACCACCGACGAGCCGCTCGTCTCCAGCGACCTGAACCACATCGCCGCGTCGAGCACCGCCGCCCTGCCCCAGACCCAGGTCGTCGACGGCAAGCTGGCCCGCGTCCTGACCTGGTATGACAACGAATGGGGCTTCGCGACGCGGATGGCTGACACGGCGCTGGTGATGGCGAAGTTGATGTGATGGCAAACAGGGCGATCATGACCGCCCTGTTTGGCTTCTCGGCCATATTTGTCGGTGCGGCGTTTGCGTGGAGTTTGGTCGCTACGATTGCGACAGCGCTTGCAGCCATAACCGGCTCAATACCCGAGCGACAGTTTGCCCTTTCGGTAGTGCTCGCCGGCGGAGGTGCCATCGTCTTGGCAGTCTGCATAGCCTGGCTTTTCGGCTTGTTTGTCTGGCTTCGCCGCCTGCCTTCTTTACGCGTGACTTCTGCAGCGTTGATCGCAGCGCCTTTCCTTCTCGGTGCCCTGCCTTTTGGGTGGGGTCTTTTGTCCTCAATGTGAGACCGATATGGCCTTCCGCACCCTCGACGACGCCAGTTCCCTGGTCGGCAAGACTGCCCTCGTCCGCGTGGATTTCAATGTCCCGATGGAGGATGGCCGGATCACCGACGACACCCGACTGCGCGTCGCCATCCCCACCATCCAGAAGCTGCGCGACGCCGGGGCCAGGGTCGCCCTGCTGGCCCATTTCGACCGCCCCAAGGGCAAGGTCGTGCCGTCGATGAGCCTGCGCCCCGTCGTCAAACCCCTGTCCGACCTGCTGGGTGCCCCCGTCCGCTTCGCCGACGACTGCATCGGCCCGGATGCCGTGGCCGCCATCGCCGACCTCGACGCCGGCGGCGTCATCCTGCTGGAGAACGTCCGCTTCCATGCGGCCGAGGAGGCGAACGACCCCGCCTTCGCCCAGAAGCTGGCCGACCTCGGCGACCTCTATGTCAACGACGCCTTCTCCGCCGCCCACCGCGCCCATGCCTCGACCGAGGGCATCGCCCACCACCTGCCCGCCTATGCCGGCGAGTCGATGCGCCGCGAGCTCGACGCCCTCGACGCCGCCCTGGGTAACCCCAGGAAACCCGTCATCGGCATCGTCGGCGGGGCCAAGGTCTCGACCAAGCTCGACCTGCTCAGGAACCTCGTCGGCAAGCTGGACCGTCTGGCCATCGGCGGCGGCATGGCCAACACCTTCCTTTTCGCCCAAGGCATCGACATCGGCGGCTCGCTCGCCGAACGCGACATGGCCGAGACGGCGCTGGAGATCATAGCCGAAGCCGGATCGAAGGGCTGCGAACTGCTGCTGCCCGTCGATTTCGTCGTGGCCACCGAGGTCAAGCCCGGTGCCGCCAGCCGCATCGTCATGGCCGGAGACACCCTGTCCGCCGCCGACAAGATCCTGGACGCCGGTCCCGCCACGGTCGCCCGTCTGGTCGAGGCCCTGACGGCGTCGAAGACCCTGATCTGGAACGGGCCGCTCGGTGTGTTCGAGGTCCCGCCCTTCGACACCGCCACCGTTGCCGTCGCCCATCACGCCGCGGCTCTGGCCAGGGCCGGGGTTCTGGTCGCGGTCGGCGGCGGTGGAGACACGGTCTCGGCCCTGAACCATGCGGGTGTGGTCGACGACATGACCTTCGTCTCCACAGCCGGCGGGGCCTTCCTGGAATGGATGGAGGGCAAGCCGTTGCCGGGGGTCGAGGCTCTTCGCGCCTGAAACGGCTGTAACACGGCGTGACTTGAGCGCGTCGGCCCGCTAAAGCGAGGGCAAAACAAAAGACCTCAGGAGCCTACCCCATGGCGCGCATCACGCTGCGACAGCTTCTCGACCATGCGGCCGAGAACGACTACGGCCTGCCGGCCTACAACATCAACAACATGGAACAGGGTCTGGCGATCATGGAGGCGGCCGAGGCCGTCAATGCGCCGGTCATCATTCAGGCCAGCCGCGGCGCCCGCTCCTATGCCAATGACATCGTTCTGGCCAAGCTGATCGATGCCCTGGCCGAGCTCTATCCGCACATCCCGGTCTGTATGCACCAGGATCACGGCAATGGTCCGGCCACCTGCGCCACCGCCATCCAGTACGGCTTCACCTCGGTGATGATGGACGGCAGCCTGAAGGAAGACGCCAGGACCCCCGCCGACTATGACTACAACGTCGATGTCACCCGCCGGGTGGTCGAGATGGCCCACGCCTGCGGCGTCTCGGTCGAGGGGGAGCTGGGCGTACTCGGGTCGCTTGAAACCGGCATGGGAGAGGCCGAGGACGGCCACGGCTTCGAGGGTGTTCTGGACCACGCCGCCCTGCTGACCGACCCGGACCAGGCCGTCGATTTCGTCAGCCTCACCGGGGTCGATGCCCTCGCCATCGCCATGGGCACCTCGCACGGGGCCTACAAGTTCAGCCGCAAGCCCGATGGGGAGGTCCTGGCCATGCACGTCATCGAGGAAATCCACCGTCGCCTGCCCGACACCCATCTGGTCATGCACGGCAGCTCCTCGGTGCCGCAGGACCTGCAGGACATCATCAACCAGTACGGCGGCCAGATGCCCCAGACCTGGGGCGTGCCGGTGGAGGAGATCCAGCGCGGCATCAAGCATGGCGTGCGCAAGATCAACATCGACACCGACAACCGCATGGCCATGACCGGCGCGGTGCGAAAACTGCTGGCCGAAAAGCCGGGCGAGTTCGATCCGCGCGCCTGGCTGAAGCCCGCCAAGGAGGCGATGCGCAAGGTCTGCCAGCAGCGCTTCCAGGAGTTCGGCTGCGAAGGCATGGCGTCGAAGATCACGCCTGTCTCCACCGCCATCATGGCCAGGCGCTACGCTGCGGGCGAGTTGAACCCCCACTTCGGCAAGGCGTCCGCCAGGGCCGCCTGACGGCGGGTGTCCCGGGCTCAGCCCCGGACCAGATCCCCGATCACGCCGATCCCCTCGGCGCGCACGCTGTAGCTCGCCACGACCGTGGTCGAATAGGGCTTGGCCGCGATGGTCGACACGCCGATCAGATCCGCCTTTGCCGTCTCGGGCGTGAGGGTCAGGGCGATGAAGCCGCGCGGACCGAAATCGACCAGCTCGACCTCGTCGTTCTGGGCCGCGATCAGCTGGCCCAGCTGCACCTCGGGCAGACCGAGATAGCCCGCCGGACTGGGGCTGGTGACACCCGTCGTACCGAATTCAACGCCGATCTTTTCACCGGTGGCTGTCTTCAGCTGATCGACCCAGAAGGTATGGCTGTCGCCTGCCAGGACGATCGGCCGGGCCTTTGCCGCCTTCAGTGCGGCATACAGCCGTTCGCGCTCGGCCGGATAACCGTCCCAGGCATCCAGGTTGAACGGTACGTTCTGTCCGAACAGGGCGATGATCTGGCGCACCCGTCCCTGGATGGCCTCGGGCAGGCTGGCGACCATGGCGTCCAGGGTCTCTTTCGGGACCAGGGCACCGATGTCCGGACCCTTGACCCGTGCCATGACGACCTGATTGCCGATGATCTGCCAGGCGCAACCGGCCTCGACGGCGGCCCTGGTATCCTGCGCGATCCACGCCAGCTGGGCATCGCCCAGCAGACGACGATCGGGGTCGTTCAGCTTGGCAAGGAACCCGTCGCGATCCGGAACCGGCGTCCCGTTCGGCCCGGCGACATAGAAGTCCTCGGCATATTCCAGCTGTTTGGTGCGGGCCAGAAGCCGGGTCTCGACCATGTGCAGCGAAGCCGACCGGCCGAAGCGGAAACTGCGATGGGTCGCCGCTTCCAGACCGACGCCGGGGGCCGGATCGCGGATCGGCATCCATTCGAAATAGGCCTTCAGGCCCGCCGCCTTGCGCGTCGCCCAGTCGGCCTCGCCGGCCTGATTGTTCTCGGCCCCGCCGTCATAGGCATCGTTGGCGGTTTCGTGGTCGTCATAGACCACGATCCAGGGCGCCCGTGCGTGGGCGGCCTGAAGGTCGGCATCCGACTTGTACTGGGCGTGACGCAACCGATAGTCCGCCAACGTCAGGATCTCGTGCGCCGGCTCGGGGATGCGGTTCAGGATCCGCCCATTGGCCATGCCGTAATCGTTCTGGCCCGCACCATATTCGTAGATGTAGTCCCCCAGGTGCAGGACCGCGTCCAGACGCTCCAGCCTGGCGATGGCGTCATAGACGTTGAACAGGCCGTTGGGGTGCAGCGAACACGACGCCACCGCCAGAACGACCGCATCGATCGAAGACGCCTCGGGCAGGGTCCGGGTGCGCCCGGTCGGCGACACCAGCTCACCGACAACGAACCGATAGACGTAATCCTGACCGGGCTTCAGCCCTTCGGCGACGACCTTGACCGTGTGATCGCGGCTGGCGTCGGTCGTCGCGCGGCCCTGGGACACGATGCGCTGGAACGCCTCATCCTCGGCGACCTCCCATCGCAGTTCGACGCTGTCAGTGGCCGTGACCCGCGTCCACAGCAGAACGGAGGCCTGATCCGGATCGCCCGACGCCACACCATGACGAAAGGCGACCTCACCCGCGACGGAAGCCGCTGCGACGGGGCCGGCGACGACGCCGGCTCCCGCCCCGATGAGACCCAGCAGACTGCGACGGTCCAGAGTCATCTCAGTAGCTCACAGAGAAGCCAATGCCATAGTAGCGTGGCTCTCCGGCGATGAAGGTGGCGATACCGAAGGCGTCGCCCGTATTCCCCGCGTCCTTGATGTATTCCTCGTCCAGCAGGTTGGAGCCGAAGGCCTCGACCTGCCAGTTGGCGTTTTCCGGCGCATAGGTGAGGCGCAGGTTCAGCAGGCCATAAGCCTCCTGGAACTCATCGACGATCCGATCGGCACCCTGAAGGTCCCTGCGGTCGTTGTTGTTGTCGAAGAAGACCTTGGACTGCCAAGTATAGGTCGGCACGGCCGAGAACTCTCCGCCCAGGGCATGAATCGCCACCCGCGCGCCGACCGACCATGTGTGGTCCGGCGACAGGCGGAAGCGGTTGCCCTCGAACGCCCCGATGTCGAAGCGCGAATGGTTGTAAGCATAGGTGGCGAAGGCAGTGAACACGTCGTTCGGCCGCCAGGAACCCTGCCCTTCATAGCCATAGGACGAGGCTTCACCGGCATTGATGCTCACGAACTGACCGGCGGAGTTGCGGATCGTGGTCTGAAAATTCGAGTAACTGTAGTCGTAGATCGAGGATTCCAGCGTCAGGGTGCGGTCCAGGAACTCGCCCTTGGCGCCGATTTCGATGCTCTCAACCTCTTCCGAAGGCAGTTCAGTGAACCGGACATTGCCCTGCGGTGCCGTCGGGGCCGCGACCGCCAGCACGACCGGGCGACGGCCCGTGGCATAGGAGGCATACACGTTGAAATCGTTGCTCAGCTCGTAACGTGCCACCGCGCGATAGGTGATGCCGTCGTCTTCGATTGACTGGTATTGCGGCTCACCGTTCAGGGTCGGCTGGATGATCAGGCCGCGCGCCACAGTCGGCGTACTGCCGCCGACGATCGATCCACCGTTGTTCAGTTGCGCACCGTATCCCGACCTCTTGTCCTCGCTGGTGAACCGCACACCCGCCGTCAGTTCCAGACGATCGGTGACGGCCCAGCTCGCGTCGGCGAAGACGTCGATGGCTTTGGTTTCACCATAGTTGGTAAAGGTCTCGGTGTGATTGGCCTTGAGCGGGGCCAGGGTCGGGATAGAGTTGACGATTGCCATCGACAATCCGTTCGGACGCGGCAGCCCGCCAGTGTTCAGCAGGGCAAACAGCCGCTCGTTGGTCCGCAAGGGCACCCGCTGCGAACCCTTCTCCCAGAAATAGCTGACACCGGCAAAGGCCGTGATCGCGCCGCCGGTATCATAGTTCAGGCGCAGCTCCTGGCTGGCCATATCGGCCTGGGCGTCTTCGGCGAACACGAACACAGGAAGCGAGAAGCCGTCGGGATCGAACACTTCGGTCCCGTCGAACTGGCGGAAGGCGGTGATCGACGACAGGCTGAAGGCGTCGTTGATCGTGTAGTCCAGCAGGGCGGTGACGCCATAGACTTCGCGATCCAGGCCCAGCGGCTGGTCACCTTCGAAGCCGGCTGCGGTGGTCAGCGCCGCGCCCGAGTTGCGCCCCAGGTCGCCGATGACCGCGCCCGTATCGGGATTGGTCGGTGCATAGGTCAGCGATTTGAACGACGTGCCGCTGGGATTGTCGAACTGGACGTTGACGATGACGTCGGCACGAAGATTTTCGCCCAGCTGTCCACGCAAGGCTACGCGGTAGGCTTGCGTGTCCGTCGAGTTGAAGTCTTCGCCGCCCAGCAGATTTTCGACGAACCCGTCGCGCTGCTTGATCCGCCCCGACAGACGAACGGCCAGGCCCTCGCCGAGCGGCAGGTTCACCGCTCCACCCACCATGTAGTAGCCGTAGTTGCCGACCTCGGTTTCAGCGTTCCCGCTGAAGTCATCGAGCTGTGCCTTGTTCTGAACGACGTTGACCGCGCCGATCAGAGCGCCGCGGCCGAACAGGGTCGACTGCGGTCCCTTGGCGATCTCGATCCGCTCATTGTCGAAAAGTTCGATGTAGGATCCACGCGACCGCGAGATCGACACACCGTCCTGGAACACCGACACGCGCGGCTCGGTCGTCGCCTCGCCCGAGTCCGACGTGATGCCGCGAATGACGAAGCCGGGGTTGTTCGGCGACTGGTTCTGCACCTCGAAGCCGGGAACGAAGAGCGACAGTTCCTCGAACTCCTGCACCCCGATCTGGTCGAGGAATTCCCCCGAATAGGCCGTCAGGGCCAGCGGCACATCCGTCGAGGCCTGTTCCCGCTTCTGGGCCGTGACGATGATGTCCCCGAGGGTGGTCGCTTCTTGCGCCATCGCGGGCGCGGCAACCGACAGGACCAGCAGGCTGGCGGCGGCCATCAGACAAGGTTTCGAATTCGCAACGATCATGGCCAGGGTCCCCCATGCCCCAAAACGGGCTTTGGTTGGCCGTTAAGGCCAATCCGTGTCGCCCCCGCGAAGTCCTGATGAAGCCAGGGCGAACGATTGACGGCAGAATCCGTGACGATTGATCTTGAAGCGGACGATCAAGTTATCATTGTTCACTTGACCGCAGCCGACGCCGGGGAACGGCTGGACAAGGCCCTGGCTCGCGGAACGCCCCTGGTCTCCCGCGCCCGCCTTCAAGTCCTGTTCGAGCAGGGAGCGGTCTCGCGTGCCGGGACCATAGTGACCGACGGATCATCAAAGGCTGTCAAGGGTGATGATCGGATCACACTCCCGCCTGTCCTGGCCGCAGAGCCCCTGGCTGAGGCGATCCCCCTGGCGGACTTGCATGAAGACGACGACCTGATCGTCATCGACAAGCCCGCCGGCATGGCCATGACCGGCACCAGGCCAGGGGCGATCTTGACCCCGTCTACGGGCGCGCGCTGAAGGCGGCATCCTGACGCGCGCGGAGCGCCTCGATGAAACAGCCCGGCACCGACCGCCGGGCCCGTCGTCTACCAGGTGCCGTAGATGTCCCGGAACCGCCATCGCACATCGCGAACGGCCGCCTCTGCGTCGTCCAGCTCGTCCTGGGCGCGGTACCAGTCGCGTTCGGTCGATTCGCGCTCCAGGCGGATTTCCCTGATGCGGTCTCGAATGGCATCGCGTTCGTCATCCGTGAGCTGAGGCTGACGCACTTCGTCCTGTTTGGCGGAAATCTTGTCGTCCAGCTCGTTCAGACGAGACGCCAGCCCGTCGACATTGCTGCGCGCGGAATTGACCGCTGAGATCGCTGCGTGAACGATCTGCCCGTCGCGATAGGCTGGCAGGAACTGCGCCTCCTGTGACGGTGTGCAGACCCCGTTGTAGGCCTCTCCCTGGCGCCCGACCTGAAAGCCCCTGGCCTCGGTGCAGTACTGCATCAGACCATCGGCACGCGCGGACTGATAGACGGACAGCTCAGGGACGACACCGTATTTGGCACAGGCCTCGGCGTGCGCGTCCAGACGGCTCATCGGGTAGCCAGCCTGGCCGTCGGCATAGCCGACCTCGCCCCAGGCCCCGGCGAGGCACTGATCTTCACTCATCGTCGCACAACTGCCGAGCAGCATGCCTGCGCCCACCACCCCGAGCGCGAGTGCCAGTCGTTTCATCGATATCCTCCGGGCCCAACGCCAGGCTTGACCATGCCGCAATCGCCCGGGCGTGTCACGATGGGAGGGGGATGCTAGAGCCGGTGCAGGAGGCTGCTTGTCCGATCCAGACCTGAATTTCGACGACGACTGCGCAGTGACTGAGCCTTTGCGCATCCACGTCGGCGCGGCCGGGCCCAGGCTGGACAAAACTCTGGCCGACGCGTGTCCGACCTTGTCGCGCGCGCGGCTCCAGGCGCTGATCGCAGACGGCGCAGTCACGCTGAACGGCATCGTCCTGGCCAACGGATCGGCGAAAGCCGTGGCGGGGGACTACGAGATCGCCGTTCCGCCCATCGCCTCCGCAACGCCTGTGCCCCAGTCCATCCCGCTCGTCGTCCTCTACGAGGACGACGACCTGATCGTCATCGACAAGCCCGCCGGCATGGCCGCTCACCCCGCGCCCGGCACGCCCGACGGCACCCTGGTCAACGCCCTGCTCCACCACTGCGGCGCGTCCCTGTCCGGCATCGGCGGCGTGGCCCGCCCCGGCATCGTCCACCGCCTCGACAAGGACACCTCCGGCGTCATGGTCGCCGCCAAGTCCGACCGCGCCCATTCGGGTCTGTCCAGACTCTTCGCCGCCCATGACATCGAGCGCACCTACATCGCCCTGACGCGCGGCGCGCCCTCCCCTGCGCGGGGCCGGATCGAGACCCTGATCGGACGTTCAGCCTCGGATCGCAAGAAGATGGCCGTGCTGAAGTCCGGCGGACGAAACGCCATCACCGACTACCTGGTCCAGGCCCGCTTTGCCGTGCCCGCGAAGGCCGGTGCCGCACCGCTCGCAGCCCGGGTCGCCTGTACCCTGCACACGGGTCGCACCCACCAGATCCGGGTGCACCTTGCCTCAAAGGGCTCCCCCATCCTGGGAGATGCAACCTACGGCTCGGGCAGCCCGGCGGTCAGCGTCCGCGCCGCGATCGCGCAGTCGGGCCTGACCCGGCAGGCGCTCCACGCTTCGGTGCTCGGGTTCGTCCATCCCGTGACCGGGGCACCGCTGCGCTTCGAAACGCCCCTGCCGGCCGACATGGCCTGCCTCGAATCGATTCTGGCCGCCCTTTGAAAGGGACGCAGGCCGGGTAACGATCGGGGTGTCGCCAGCGAAACGGAGCATGACCCTGCCCGGAACAGGCGCGGCATCGAGTAAGTCTTGATTAAGGACGGACTTCTGTCTATAAAGGCTCCTGAACGGTGCAAGTGGCGCCAGGGTCACGGTCGCAGGTCTCTGTGACGATCCGCCTCTGACAAGGGCGGCAACCCATCGCTATGTGTCCGGTTGAGGGGTGAGGAGGCGGTGCACATCCGGTGGCCGCCTGCGTCGAGCCTGCTCGGATCTGGGTTCGGAGGGACCAAACATGGCTGCAATGAAATCACTCGCGGTGATGTCGCCTGAACAGGGGCTGTCGCGATATCTGACGGAAATCCGCAAGTTTCCGATGTTGACCAAGGACGAGGAGTTCATGCTGGCGAAACGCTGGTCCGAACACCAGGATTCCGAAAGCGCCCACCGCCTGGTCACATCCCACCTTCGCCTCGTGGCCAAGATCGCCATGGGTTATCGCGGCTACGGCCTGCCGATCGGCGAGGTGATCTCGGAAGGCAACGTCGGCCTGATGCAGGCCGTCAAGAAATTCGACCCGGACAAGGGCTTCCGCCTCGCGACCTACGCCATGTGGTGGATCCGCGCCTCGATCCAGGAATACATCCTCCGCAGCTGGTCGCTCGTGAAGATGGGCACCACGGCCGCGCAGAAGAAGCTGTTCTTCAACCTGCGCAAGGCCAAGAGCCAGATCTCGGCCTTCGAGGAAGGCGACCTGCGTCCCGAACATCTCGCCGCCATCGCCACCAAGCTGGGCGTGTCGGAAGAAGAGGTCACCAATATGAACCGCCGTCTCGGCGGCGATGCCTCGCTGAATGCTCCCCTGCGGGTCGACGGCGAAAGCGAGTGGCAGGACTGGCTGTCGGACGACAACGCCGTCTCTCAGGAGACGGCACTGGCCGACTCCGAGGAAAAATCGATCCGCATGAGCCTGCTGGAAGAGGCCATGGGCGAGCTGACCGAGCGCGAGAAGCATATCCTGACCGAACGTCGCCTGAAGGACGATCCGGTCACCCTGGAAGAACTCGCGGGCGAATACGGCGTCAGCCGCGAACGCGTCCGTCAGATCGAGGTTCGCGCGTTCGAGAAGCTGCAGAAGGCCATGCGCGCCGCCGCCGAGGAACGGAACCTCATCGACGCCTGAGTGGACGAGGCGTCAACCCGCCTCGGACAGTGTCTCGGGCGGGGCAAGCGCCAGGATGGCACCGATCGGCCCGGTCAGCCCTGCCCTGGTCGGCACGCCCTCCGCCAGATAACCCTCAAGTGCCGCAACGGCGATCGACAGGCGGACATCCGCGTTCTTTGTGGCCAGCGCCTTCAGCGTCTCGACCTGCTGCTTGGCGGCGCGCGTCGCCTGTATCGGATCGTTGTCGAACTTCGCCAGCGCCGCCGCCAGAATACGCAGCGCCTGATCCTTGACCTCCAGGGCCGCTTGCGCCGCCGTCGTCGGTTTGTCGCCCGTCCGCTTCTGCAGCCCTGGATATTCGCCCGAGTTGAACCGGCGCCGGTCTGGTCCGACGTAACCGATCCCCTCGACCCAGTCGCGCGGCTTCAGGGCCACGTTCTCGATCCGCCTGAAAAGGTCGGCGCTGGCGAAGGGTTTCCTCAGAAATTCGTGGATGCCCGCATCCCGCGCGCCCCTGATGGACGTCGCCGTCGCATCGGCTGTAGCCATGATGATCGGGACCCGCCGACAGGGCAGGTGCGAGCGGCGAATGCGTCGGGCCAGCTGTTCTCCGTCCAGCTTGGGACCGCTGCGCTCCGTGAAGATCAGCCCCGGCTCCATCTCGCGCGCATGGTCCATGACCCGATGCTCATCGGACTCGGTCACGACCTCGCGCGCGCCCATGCTCTTCATGATGTCCAGCAACAGTCGCGCGGACGCCAGGTTCGGATCGGCGATCAGCACGCGGCGCACCACGGGCTCGATCCGGTTCAGGGTCTTGGTATCGGCTGAGAACAAGCGTGGCCCTCCTGGCTGAGGGAAATACCTAGCGCTGCGGCGGTTAAGGCCACGTTGAACCGAAACGGCTTTTTCAGCCGTGGAAGGGATCCCGGATCAGTATGGTGTCATCCCGCTCGGGACTGGTCGACAGCAACGCCACCGGGGCCCCGATCAACTCCTCGATCCGCCGGACGTACTTGATCGCATGGGCGTTCAGATCCTTGAAGCTGCGAGCCCCGGCCGTCGTCTCGCTCCAGCCTTCCAGTTCCTCGAATACGGGCTCGGCCGCCGCCTGGGCGTGCAGGCTGCTCGGCAGATAATCCAGCACCTCATCACCGACCCGGTAGCCGACGCAGATCTTCAGCCTCTTCAACCCGTCCAGCACGTCCAGCTTGGTCAGTGCGATCCCGTCGATACCGTTGATCGCCACCGACTGGCGCACCAGGACCGCGTCGAACCAGCCGCAACGCCGCGCCCGTCCGGTATTGACCCCCACTTCGCGCCCCACGGTCGCCAGATGCTGCCCGATCTCGTCCTTCAGCTCGCAGGCGAACGGACCCTCGCCGACCCGGGTGGTATAGGCCTTCACGATGCCCAGCACATAGCCGACCCCGCGCGGCCCGATCCCGGACCCGGCCGCCGCCTGCCCCGCCACGGTGTTCGACGACGTCACATAGGGATAGGTCCCGTGATCGACATCCAGGAAAGCGCCCTGCGCCCCCTCGAACAGCACCCGCTTGCCCGACTTCTGCGCCTGGTCCAGCACCCGCCAGGCCGGCTTCACATAGGGCAGGATCTTCGGCGCGATCTCCAGCAGCTGGGCCAGAAGCGCCTCGGGATCGATCGGGTCCAGCCCCAGACCCGCCCGCAACGGATCATGGTGCGACCGCAACCGGTCGATCTTGACCTTCAAGTCGTCGGCATTGGCCAGGTCGCAGACCCGGATCGCACGGCGGCCCACCTTGTCCTCATAGGCCGGGCCGATGCCCCGCCCCGTCGTGCCGATCCGCGCGCCGACCGCATTCGCCGCCGCCTCGCGCGCGACGTCCAGCGCCGGGTGGATCGGCAGGATCAGACACGCATTGTCCGCAATGGTCAGGATGTCCGGATTGATCGATACGCCCTGGGCCTCGATCTTCCCGATCTCGCCGACCAGATGCCAGGGATCGACCACGACGCCGTTACCGATGATCGAGGGCTTGCCCTGCACCACGCCCGAGGGCAGCAGGGCCAGCTTGTAGACCTTGCCGTCCACCACCAGCGTATGGCCCGCATTGTGCCCGCCCTGGAACCGCACGACCATGTCGGCGCGGTTCGACAGCCAGTCGACGATCTTGCCCTTGCCCTCATCGCCCCACTGGGCCCCGACCACCGCCACGTTCGCCAAAGGATTCGTCTCCGCTGAATGCGGGGAGGGCTATAGCGGCGGAATGGGCGAATGTCGTCCCGACCGGGACGATTAAACCGTCACAGCTCCGCGACCGCCACCCCGAACGCCCAATCCAGCCAGGGCGTCACCGCCACCACGTCCTCCGTCTCGACCGTGCAGCCGCACCACAGCCGCAGGCCCGCGGGCGCGTTCCGGTGGCTCTCCACGTCGAACGCCGCGCCCTCGGCCTCCAGCAGGCCCTTCATCCGCTTGACGAAGGCCTGCCGCCCCGCCTCGTCCAGGGCCGTCACGCGCGGATCGACGATCTTCAGACAGACCGAGGTCGTCGACCGCGTCGCCGGATCGACGGCCAGGCTTTCGATCCAGTCCGTTCGCCCGACCCAGGCCTGCAGCGCGCCCGCGTTCGCATCGGTGCGGCGGATCAGCTCGCTCAACCCCCCGACGCCTTGCGCCCACTCCAGCGCATCGATCCAGTCTTCCAGCGTCCACAGGCTGAAGGTGTTGATCATCGACCCCGTGGCCAGCGCCCGGTCGAACCCCCTGGCGTCTCTGAGCCGCAGAACCTTGGGCACCGGCCGGGGCGGCGCATAGGTGTCCAGCCGCTCGACCGCGCGCGGCGACAGGGCCGCCACCCCGATCCCGGCCTCTCCGCCCAGCGCCTTCTGGAAACTGAACGTCACCACATCCAGACGCGAATAGTCGATGGCCATGGCGAAGGCCGCCGACGTCGCGTCGCAGATCGCCAGCCCCGTCCGGTCCTTCGAGATAAAGTCCGCGCTCGGCACCCGCACCCCTGAGGTCGTGCCGTTCCACGGAAACACCAGGTCCTTGTCGGGGTCCACGCGCGAAAGGTCCGGCAGCTCACCCCAGGGCGCTTCCAGCAGTTCCAGGTCGTCCAGCTTCAGGTGATCCTTAGCATCGACCGCCCACTGCTTGCCGAAATTCTCGAACGCCATGACCTGCACCGGCCGCTGGCCCAGCATCGACCACATCGCCGCCTCGACCGCGCCCGTGTCGGACCCCGGCAGATAGGCCAGTACCCAGTCCTCGGGCACCTCCAGCACCGCCTTGGTCAACCGGATGCCATGCGCGAACCGCTCCACCACCTCCGGTGCGCGGATCCCCCGTCCCAGCAGGGTCTGCGGCAGCCCTTCCGACGACCAGCCCGGCCGCTTGGCCGTCGGCCCGGCCGAGAACCACGGCCGCTTCGGCTTTACACTCGGCTTGTCCACGTTCAGCTCTTTCCGGGCCTGTAGGGACGGCTTTTGCGCCAGTCCTCCGCGATCCGTTGCAATATCGGATCGACGGTCTCGGGCAAGGTCACGATCAGTCGCGCCTTCAGGTCGCCGCGCGATCCACCCGCATAGGCCCCCTTGCCCTTCAGCCGCAGCGTCTGGCCCGAGTTCGCCCCCTTCGGCACCGTCACCGAGACCGGCCCGTCCGGGGTCGGGCATTCCACCTTGCCCCCCAGAACCGCATCCGGCACCGAGATCGGCAGATCCATGATCAGATCCGTCCCGTCCACCTTGAACACCGGATGGACCGCAATTCGCAGCTCGATGAGCGCATCGCCCGCCTCGGTTCGCCCCGGCGCGCCCTGTCCGCGCAGCCGGATCGTCTGCCCGCTGGCCGCGCCCCTGGGAATGGTGACGTCCAGCGTGCGCCCGTCCGAGAACTGGATCCGCCGCGTCGCCCCGACGATGGAGTCCTCCAGACTGATCTCCAGCGTGGCGCGCACGTCCTGCCCGCGTCCCATGCCGCGACCCGGCCCCCGCGCGGCCCCGCCGCCGAACCGCCCGAAAAGCTCCTCCAGATCCAGGTCCTCGAACGCCGCCCGTCCGCCGGGGCCGCCCGCGCCGAAGCCACCGAACCCGCCGGTCGTTCCGCCCGACGAACCCCCGCCATAGCCGCCGCCATATTTCTGCTGGCCGTCGGCATCGATCCGTCCGGCGTCGAACTGCGCCTTCTTCTCGGGGTCGCTCAGGATGTCGAAGGCCGCAGAGGCACGCTTGAACCGTTCCTCGGCCCTGGCGTCGCCGGGGTTCTTGTCGGGGTGCAGTTCCTTGGCCAGCTTGCGGAACGCGGCCTTGATCTCGGCGGCGCTCGCCCCCCTGGCTACGCCCAGTTCCTTATAGGGATCGCCCGCCACGCCGTTCGCCGCTCCGTCAGAGAATCAGGGCCGCCCCTGCATCACATGCCGGAACGCTTCCCTGTCAGTTAGGGCATGGACCGCGCCGCGCAATCGTTTTTCAGGCCGCCAGCCTGCAAACCGCCTCCCGGCCCCAGCCCCAGTCGACCCCATATTGCGCCACGGCGACCCTCGCGCCCTCCCCCGGCCCTCCCGGAAAGTCCGCGGCCAGGTCCGCCCCGGCATAGACCGCCGACAGCCCCTCGACCTCGAACACCCGCCGCTCGACGTCGCCGTCCAGCACACGCAGCCGGAACCGCCGGACGTCCACCTCCGCCGCTTCGATGTCCCACCGATCGCCCCCGACCCGCACGCGCGGCAGCCAGCTGACGCCCAGCCCGCCTGCCTCCGGAACGACCCGCAGGGCCGCCGGTCTCCATGGCCGATCGACCACGCCCTCGAACCGGAACGGCACTTCGGCGAACCCCGCGCCGCCCGGTGCCGAACCAATCGGCCCGATCCGCGCCCGCCGGTCCAGCCGCCGCTCGGCGGGGTCCAGTTCCAGCCGACCCGCACGCCCGTCCAGCACGACCACCGTCGCCCCGACCGCCGCGCCTTGTTCAGCCTCCACCTCCGTGCCCTGCCGCCCGCGCAAAAGCCCCGACAACCGCCAGACGCCGGTGGAAACCAGGGTCGCCTCCCGGAACGACAGAATCTCCCATCCCGTCACGCTCTCGACCGCCAGCAGATTGGCCTGGCCCAGCGCGGCTCCGTCGCTCGCCGACGTCGGCGCGGTTCCCTCCAGCGCGACGACGAGCGTATTCACCTCGTCCCATCGATCGACCGGCCCGGCCCTCAAGTCGCCCACCAGCCGCCCCACGGTCGCGGGCATGTCGACCGTGCCGCGCTGCATCAGCCCCTCGGACGTCTCCCCGACATGGACCGCCATCGGACGCCAGGGATCGCCCGCCGCGATCACGACCGGCCGACCATCGGTCTCCGCCCCCGGCAGCCCGGGCAGATCCAGGATTCGCGCAAACGGCACCCCCGGCGGCTCGGCACCCTCCGACAGCTGCGTCGGCGCATTGTCGGGTCCGACGACGCCGACCGACCGTCGCGCCAGCCGCGCCGATGGCGTCTCATCCAGCGTCACACACTCGACCCGCCACGCCCCGGTCTCGCCCTCGACCGCCACCGTATCACCGGGCTCAAGCCGCAACGCTTCCAGCGGCCCAAGGGCCAGCGTCACCCGATCCGCCCCATGCGCCGCCAGCATCCGCCGCGCCATGGCCGCGCCGAGCGCCGTGCCGCATACGATCGGCAGGTCCACATCGACCCCGCCGCCACCCGTTGCCGTCTCGGCCCGGGCCACGACCGCGCCGGTCTGATAGTCCGCCCCGTCGTCGATGAACCGCACCCGCGCAGTCTCGGGCCGCGCCTCCAGCACCCGTTCGCGCACCGGCCCCGACGTCTCCTCGCGGAGCGCCATTGCCTCAAGCGCAACCGTCGCGCCCGCCGCCTCGACCCCGACCAGCGCCACCCGTCCGTCCCGCTCGGCCCCGACCATGTCGAAGGCCCCCAGCAAGGGTTCCAGCGCATCACGCGTCCGCATCGGTCGATCGATCACATAGCCCGAAACCTTCCCGACCGGCTCCCCGACCTCGAACCCGTCGGCCTCCAGACCGCCCCGCCGAAGGATCGCCGCCAGCAGCGCCCGCCCCTCTCCGCCCACCCGGCCGTTCAGCCAGTGCCCGGCCCGCCAAGCGCTCGCATCGGCCCAGACGTCGCCCAGCGCCGGAAACGCCGGATAGGGCCGCGCGTCCCAGCACCAGGCATCCGCCCCCGCCAGCATGGGCCCGCCATAGACCGACGACAGCGGATTGTTCGGACCCGTTGCGAAATGCTTCAGCACCGCCTCCAGCGCCCGCCGCTGCATCCCGTCGTCCCGCGCGCCCGTCGAGAACGGTGGCAGCGAACTCTCGGCGGACTTCGGGTCCTGGAACAGGTTCGGCGCATTGCCGCCCCGGTCCACCGCCCCACAGCCGAACTCCGTCAGCCGGATCGGCTTCATCCCCGGAACCCAGGCCGTCGGCACCGCGGCCCGCACCCCGCCCGGCCGGTCATGGTGGACGTTGCCCCACCACCCCTTCAGGGCCTTGGGCCGAAACACCCAGTCCTCGCCATGCGCCGTATCGACGATGGCAGTGCGCACCTGGGCCGCGCGATCCGCCTCGTCGGCATAGAACCAGTCGAACCCCTCGCCGCCCGCGACCTGGGTGGCCAGATAGAGGGGATCATCCGGCCCCGCGAACGCCTCCGCATCCCGCCCGCCGTCGCCGCCCCGCCAGTCGCCCAGCGGCGGATACCAGTCGATGCCGACGTAATCGATCGCCTCGTCCGCCCACAGCGGATCCAGGTGAAATACCACATCCCCCGACCCGTCATCCGGTCGATGCCCCGAATACTCAGACCAGTCCGCGGCATAGGACAGGGCCACCTCCGGCCCCACCACCGCCCGGCATTCCGCCGCCAGCGCCCGGTATTGCTGAACCGCCGGATATCCACCCGCCGCGTCCCGCGTCCCGGTCAGGCCCCGCATCTCCGACCCGATCAGCAGCCCGTCACATCCCGTCTCGGCCGCCAGCCCGGCATAATGAAGCGCCAGTCTCCGCAGGCCCCACCCGTCCGCCGTCCCGAACACCGCCGCGACCTCGGCCGCCGCCCCCGGCCCGTCCGCGCCCTTCACTCGCCCGCGCCACGGATAGCCCTCGCAGTCCATGAAGACGAAGGGATACAAGGTCACCGCCCATCCCCGCGCCTTCAGAGCCGCCACCGCCTGGCGCACACTCTCGTCCGACGGCGTCCCGCCATAGCTGGGCCGGCCATCCGCCTCCGAAATCAGATGCGCGTCTTCACGCCCCAGCCCCGCCACCGACCAGGTCAGGGGCTCGGTCGGCTTGTTCCGCCGCTCCACCCCCGGCCTTACGACACAGTGCCCGGCCCTCAGGTCGGTCCCGAACCAGCCGATCACCAGACTGACCCGTTTGAGGTTCGGCAGCTGCGCCGCCAGCTGATCCAGCGACGCGATCACGTCCGTCCGTCCGTCGCCCAGGTGAATGTTCTCGGACCGCGTCCGCGTCAGCCCCTCGCGCCGCATCACGGCCTGCGTCGCCAGCACGAACTCCCCCGCCCCGGGGATCAGGCAGATCCCCTCCAGCATCGTCTCCAGCCCGTCGGCTTCCGGCCTGCGAAACACCTCGAAGCTCAGCTGCGGCATCCGATCGCCATACGGCCCCAGCGGCAGATCCTCGAACACCACATAGGCGGTCCCGCGATAGGCGGGTGCAGCCCCCTCCACCGCCTCGATCAGCGGATCGGGCGTCTGGTCCTCGCTCCCGCGATAGACCCGCATCGCCACGCCCGTCTGGTCCATCGGCTTGCCGTCGGCCCAGACCCGCCCGATCCCGTCGATCGGCCCCTCGCATAGCGCGACCGCGAAGCTCAGCGAATAGCCATAGTCGACGGTCCTTGGCCCACCCTTGCCGCCCCCGCTCCGGTTCCTCTGCTCCAGGAAACGTGCCGCCCAGATCACCTGACCCGTCACCCGCGCCCGCCCGAACACACAGGCCATCGGCGCGCCTTCCGCCGTCGACTGGATCTTCAGCGTCTCCAGCCTCGGCCCGACCTGGCGCGCCGGCGACAGCGCCCCGATCAGCGACCGGTCCGCCACACCCCCCAGGGCCGCGCCAAGACTGCGCCCGATGCCGCCGCCGATCGCCTGTCCGACACCGCCCAGGATCACCTGCGCCATCAGGAACCTCTCTTGTCATCCCGGCCTTGCGCCTGAACGGGCCAGGCAAAGGCCGCCACCAGCCGCCTCTGCCACCACGGCCCCATCCAGCTCTCGACCACCGCCCGCCCCCAGTAGGCATGGATGATCCGGGGTTCCGGTCCCTCGATGGACGACACGATCCCGCAGTGCTTGACCATCGCCCCCTCCGCCATCCGGAACAGCAACACATCGCCCGGCCGCATCGCGTTCACCGGCTTCTCGACCAGCCACCGCCCCGCCGCCTCCAGCAGCGTCTCGACACCACCGACCTCGGCCCAGTCCGGTGCATAGGCGGGCAGGGCCTCCGGCTCCTTGCCGATAACCTCGCGCCACACCCCGCGCACCAGTCCCAGACAGTCCGCGCCTGCGCCCTTCGTGCTCGCCTGATGCCGATACGGCGTCCCCAGCCACCCGCGCGCGGCCATCACCACAGCCTCTCCCTCCCCCTCGGGGGAGGGTGGCCGAGCCGAAGGCGAAGCCGGGTGGGGCGAACAAGGCGATCCGGACTCAACTCTGCGCGACCTCGCATCGCCGCCCTCACCCGGTCGCGTCGCGACCGGCCCTCCCCCGCGGGGGAGGGAAACAGCAGAATTCAACCCTCTCACCGTTTCCCCCCGTCATTCCGCCCGCCCGTCGCCGGACAGGCCGTCAGGAAGTCGTCGCCCGGAATCCCCGGAAAGCCCTGGAAGTTGATCCCGTTGCCGAACACCCCGACGCAGGTCTCCCAGCGCTTGTCACAGACCCGCCCCGCCGGATCGGCCCGGCACCGCCCGTCCCCCAGCAGGGCGTCGCAGGCCCGCCCGTAGGTCCGCCCCACCACCCTCTCCAGCGCCGCCAGCGGTCCTTCGACCTCGGCCGTGAACCCCGCCCCCTCGCGTCGGATCCGGCTGAATGTCCCGACCCCCAGCCGCACCTTCAGGTCCGGTCGCCTCCAGTCCACACGCCACACCTCGACCCGTGCGCGGTCCCACAGTCCGGCCGCGACCTCCGCCGCTGTGATCCGGTCATCATCGAGCACGCCCGCGACCGCCAGAGACCCGGCGCCCAGCCCGGCCGAGGCGTCCATCGCCCCTTGGGTCCATCCGCTGCCCGCCGAGCAGACGACGCCATCCACCTCCAGGTCGCGGTCGTGGTCCGTAAAGCCCATCCGCGCCCCATCCGTTCGCGTCACGATCCAGACATGGCAAAGCGTCGCCGCCCCGCTCTCGATGCGGGCGGCCAGTTCAGTCGGTATGTCCCTCATGATCCTCCCCCACTGGGGGAGGGGGACCGCGAAGCGGTGGAGGGGGCCGGCCCCGGACACCCTGCTCGCCGCGAGCCCCCTCCGTCACGGCGCAAAGGCGCGCCGCGCCACCTCCCCCGGAAGGGGAGGATTTCATCTCAGACCCTGACCTCGATCAGCGGCACCGCCGCCATCCGCCCGGCGTCGAAGCTCTCGAGCGTCATCTCCAGCCGGTCCGCGTCGAACCGCACCGGCGTGTCGAACAGGAAACCCGCCGACACCACCGTGCCCTTGCTCGGTGCCCTGGCCAGCGTGACCACGCCCGTCGTCGCGTCGACGGAAAAGCCCGCGTCCGACACCGCGATCCCGTTCACGGCAAGGCGCACCGATCCCTCGACCGGCTTGGTGATCGGCCGCTGCAGGCCCTGACCCGGACCCGATCCGGGGTCGCCATAGGCCTTCACCAGCGGAAACACCGCCCTCGCCCCGTCCCCCGTTCCCAGCACCTGGTCCCCGGCCCCCGGCGTCCCGCCCGGCGCGCACGAGGCGAAGTCCGCGAAGTCCCGAAACCGGAACCCGAACAGCCTGCCCCGCCGCGCCTCGAAAAAGGCCGTCAGCGCCGCCATGTCCGCCAGCGACCTCAGGTTCGCCCCGATCAGATACCGCCTGCGTCCCATCGCCCAGGGACTGTTCCGCCGCTCGAACCCGGAGGCCAGGGTGACGATCTCGGTCCGCCGCTCCACCCCGCCCGTCGATCCGAACGCCAACCGGGCGGGCAGCCTCACCTCATGAAAACTCATCGCCACCCCCGACACGCGGTCTTGTCATCCCCGCGAAAGCGGGGACGGGCCGGCAGCCTCACCTCATGAAAACCCATCGGATCATCGCTCCTCTTTGGTCATCCCCGCGAACGCGGGGATTGTCGCGGCCCGGTGCCTCGTCCAGTCTGGGGGCGGGCCAGCCTCGGCCCCCGGCAAGGGAGCCATCGGATGCGCGGCCAGATTCTCGATTTCGATCCGACGGCGGGTTCGGGCCTGATCAGCGGCGACGACGGAATCCGCTACGCCTTCAATGCCGACCAGGTGACGCCCCCGGCCAGCATCACCCCCGGCCTGCGCGTCGACTTCGTGCCCGTGGCCGGTCAGGCCACCAGCATCATGCTGCTGGCCGCCGCCGTGCCGTCATCCGGCCCGTCGGCAACCCCCGGCGTGCCCGTCGATACCTTCGACTTTGCGAAGGTCCTGTTCGCGTTCGAGGGTCGCATTCGTCGCCAGCATTTCTGGCTCGGCTGGCTGATCTGCCTTGGTATCGGAATCGTGCTGGGGTGGATCCCTGTCATTGGCGCGCTGATCTCGATCGCCCTGATCTGGCCGAACGTCGCCATCACGGTGAAGCGCCTGCACGACATGGGTCACAGCGGCTGGCTCGCCATCATCCCCTGGATCGGGGGCATGGTCGCCATCGGCGGTATCATCGCCACCATCGGCGTGAGCGCCATTGCCCATGGCGGAAACTGGGAATCGGACGACCCCGCCGTGGTCTGGCCTCTGGTGGCCCCCGCCCTCGGCATCTTCGCGATCGCCTCCGTGGTCCAGTTCGGCTTCCTGCTCTGGATCGGTCTCACCGAAGGCCAGCCCGGCGACAATCGCTTCGGTCCCAACCCGAAGACCCGATAGGACCAATCCATCTTCGGCTTTTTCAGGGACCTGTCATCCGGCCGGAGCGAAGCGAAGAGCCCCAGTTGTCATCCCGGCCGGAGCGAAGCGAAGAGCCGCCCTTGTCATCCCGGCCGGAGCGGAGCGAAGAGCCTCCCTTGTCATCCCGGCCGGAGCGGAGCGAAGAGCCGCCCTTGTCATCCCGGCCGGAGCGAAGCGAAGAGCCTCCCTTGTCATCCCGGCCGGAGCGGAGCGAAGAGCCTCCCTTGTCATCCCGGCCGGAGCGGAGCGAAGAGCCGCCCTTGTCATCCCGGCCGGAGCGAAGCGAAGAGCCGGGACGCTGGACCGCGCCACCATACCTCCCGGAAATCGCGCCAGCGATTGTCCGGGAGCCAGTTTGACCGCCCTCGATCGTCTCCCGGACAGCCGCTTCGCGTCTTCCGGGAGGTCAATGACTGGCGTTTCCGGTCCCGGATAATCGCTGCCGCGATTTCCGGGATGACAAGACCGGGTGTCGAACCTGCCAAACTACAGCCGCCGCACTCCCAGTGCGGCGGCTCGGGCCAGCATCTGGGCGATCTGCGCCTCGGACCTCAAAAGGGCTGGTGCGCCGCCGTCGACGCTGACGTTCACCGTCACGCCACCACCGCCGCCTCTGTTCTCGATCACACCCGATCCCGACGGCCGGAACACCTCCGGCCCCCGCTCCCCGACCAGATAGGCCCTGCCGCCCGTCACCGCGCCGCCATCGGCCCGCGCACCGCCGAAGCCGGCCGCGCCCGCGACCGCCCGGGCGATCGCCTCGCCCAGCCCGCCCGGCCCGCCGACCCCGGCCCCGAGCGCGCCCAGCACGGCGCGCGCCAGGTCGCCCAGCGTCACCTCGCCATCCGCCGCCGCCCGCGCCAGCGACCGGGTCAGACTGGCCCCCGCCCGCCCGAACGCCGCCTCGATGCTCGACGCCGCCCGCTCCGCCGGCTCCCGCAAGGCCTCCAGCGCCGCCGCCGCCTCCGCCGCCCTGGCCGGGATCGTGTCCAGTGTCTGGTCCGTCATAAATCCTCCCCCATCGGGGGAGGGGGACCGCGAAGCGGTGGAGGGGGCCAGCCCCGGACACCCTGCTCGCGGCGAACCCCCTCCGTCACGACGCGAAGTTGCGTCGCGCCACCTCCCCCTCGGGGGAGGGAGAAAGCCTCAATCCGGCCACGCCTGCATCAGCGCCTCGACCTCGGCGCGTCCCATCGGCACCGCCTTCCCGGCGACCGCCGTCAGCATCCGCCATTCCTTCAGCGACAGCCGCCAGAAGGCTTCCGGAGACACGCCCAGCGCCACCGCCGTCCGCAGCATCGCGCCCCAGCCCGTCTCAGCCATCGGCCGAGGCCACGAATGCCGCCGCCACGGCCTCGGCCGCCTCGACCGGCGACACCGCCACCCGCTCCAGCTCGCCCGCAAACGCGCTCTCGCCGCCGCCGCGCAACAGCGCCGCCAGCACCGCCATCAGGTCTCCGGCCGACAGCGCCCGCATCCGCGCACCCAGCGCCTCGACACCCGCGACCCCCAGCGCCGTCTCGATCTCCGCCAGGGCCCCCAGCGTCAGGCACAGCCGCCGCGGCTGGCCCGCCAGCACCACCACCGCCTCGCCCCGGACCCCATTCTCCCCCCGCCGGGGGGAGGGGGCCGCCAGGCCCGAGGGGGGGCCGTCCGTCCCGACCCCGCTCAAAGCGCGCTGAACCCGACCGCCCCGGCGCTGGCCAGGCTGATGGCGAACGTCGCCTCGCCCTCGTGGTCGCCGGCATACTCCAGCGCCGAGACCAGGAACGGCCCCTCCAGCACGCCGAAGTCGGGCACGATCAGCCGCCAGGTCTTCAGCCCCTGATCGAAGAAGGCCTCGCGGATCGCGGCGTCCGACGCAGCATCGCGAAAGATGCCCTGCCCCGACACCGCCGCCGACTTCACCCCCGCCCCGCCCAGCAGCTCGCGCCACCGCCCGGCGCTGTCGGCATCCGTCGCATCGACCGTCCGGGCGTTCAGCGAAATCGTCCGCGCCCTCAGCCCCGCGACCGTCGTGAACACGCCCGGCGCGCCCTCGATCTTCAGCAGTATGTCCTTGCCCCGTTGAGCGGCCATGTCTCAATCCTTTCTGCGATCCCTCTCCCAGAGGGAGAGGGCTTGAGCGTCCAAGAGCGCAGCGATTGGAAACGCGAAAGGGTGAGGGGTTTCCCTCTCACCGGCTCCCACCTAACCCCTCACCCTTTCGGCTTGCGGATCGCGTTGCTCTCCGAGCCTCAAGCCCTCTCCCTCTGGGAGAGGGGTCGCTAAGTCTCTTCCGTCACCGCGCGCACCCGCACGACGCCCCAGACCCGCTTCTGGTCGAGCGACCGGAACACGTCGGCATAGGTCGCGCGGATCGACACGGTGCGGACCCCGTCCGCCTCCAGCGTCACGTCGTGCAGCGCCGCCCGTACGGCCGCCAGCACGGCCTTGGCCTCTTCCGTCCCTGCAAACCGCGAGGCACAGCGCAGGCTCAGCGTATGCTCCACCCCGCACCCGTCCGCCGCCACCGGCCGGCTTTCGGACCGCCCGATCGCCAGCCAGGGCCAGACCGCATCTCCCGGTGCCGCGTCCCAGACCCTGGCCGGATCTCCCAGCAAGGCCCGAACCGCGGTGTCCGCCCGCAGGTGCCCGATCAGCGCCTTCTGCAGCGCGCCCTCATGATCCCTCATCGGCTGCGCTCCAGGCCCAGGCGCATCCGCCCCGGCCGGTCCGGGTCCGCATCGACCGCCGCGATCGTCCAGTCCGCCCCGCCGAACCGGATGACCCGCCCCTCGGCCAGCCTCGGATCGGCCCGTGTCTCGCCCGTCGCCACCTCGATGGCCGAGGTCCCACCGGCCTCGGTCGCCTGCCGCCGCCGTCGCCCCTCCAGCCTCAGCCAGATCGATCCCAGAGGCTGATAAGAAATCGCCCGCCCGCCATAGGGCGTCTCCGCCTCCACCCGCTCCAGCAGGCTGGCCAGGACCCTGAAGCCGCTCACAGCCGCACCACGCGATAAGGCGCGATCCAGGCCTCCACCGGGCGGATCGACATCTCCTGTTCCCCCCGCTCATAGGCGCGCAGGGCCAGCATCAGGATCGCCAGCCTCAGCGGCGCCGCCGAGGTCGAGGTCAGGCCCAGGCCCACCTCCCCCTCGACCCTGGCCGTGGCCGCATCGATCAGCGTCTGGATCAGACTGTCCTCCGCCGCGTGCTCCACGCGCAGGAACAGCTTCGCCTCCGTGAGGGTCACGGGTGCGGTCATGGGAAATCTCCGATGTCAGAAAAGGGAGGCAGTAGGGCTTGGGCAGTAGGCAGTAGACCCCGCAGTCACGGCCTCCCTGTCGTCGCCCAAATCCTGCTGCCTACTGCCTACTGCCTACTGCCTCGACGACTACGTCGCGCTGAACTTCATCACCTTGATCGCATCGAAGTTCTGCACCCCGCCCCCGACCCGCTTGGTCGTGTAGAACAGCACATAGGGCTTGGCCGAATAGGGGTCCCTCAGCACCCGCACCCCGGCCCGATCGACGATCAGATACCCCCGCTGGAAGTCCCCGAACGCGATGGCGAAGCTGTTCGCCGCGATGTCCGGCATCGTCTCGATCTCGGTCACCGGATAGCCCAGCAGGCTGGCCGTCTCGCCCGGCCGCGTCGCCGGGGACCAGATGTAGTTGCCGTCGGCGTCCTTGAACTTGCGCACGGTCGAGACCGTCTTGCGGTTCATCACGAACCGCCCGTTCGGCCGGTACCGGGCCTTGGGCGCATAGATCAGGTCGATCAGCCTGTCGGCCGGGTTGGACGGCACAAACGCCCCGGCCGCCCCCGACGCCACATGGCCGATACTGCCCCAGGTCTGGCTCGCATCCACCACGATCGGATAGCCCAGGAAGCCCTTGGGCTTGTTCGTCCCGTCGCCGCTGACGAAGGCCTGGGTCTCCTGGGCGGCAAAGGCGTCCTCCACCTCGGCCGCCAGCCATTCGTCCAGATCGACCAGGGCGTCGTCCAGCAGGGCCTGGGTCGCCGCCGGATTGGCGTAAAGGTCAGCCGAGGGGAATTCGAGCAGCGCCAGCGTCGCCGGATCTGTCTCCGGCCGCGCCGCCGTCTCGGCCACCCAGCCACTGGCGATCCCCGCCGTCGATACCGGCTTTCGGAACACGCCCGAGGCCACCGTCCGCACGGTGGCGATCTCGCGCATCGGACTGGTCGCCATCAGCCGCCGCTCGATCGCCCGCTCCGTCTCGGCCGGCACGATGTAGCCGCCCGAGGTCGGTGCCGAGCTCAGCCCCGCCTTCACCTCCAGCCCCAGCTCCCGCCCTGTCCGCACATAGCCGTCGAACGCGGCCTTGGCTTCCAATCCTGCCCCGTCGGGCGAGGTGGCTCGACCGAAGGGAGAGACGGAGGGGACAAGTCCATCCCCCACCGCCGGCCGCCTGGCCTCCGACAGCGCCCGGTCCAGCCGCGCCTGCGCCTGCCCCACCGCCTGGTCGATCCGCGCCACCTTCTCT
This sequence comes from Brevundimonas sp. AJA228-03, assembly GCF_017795885.1. Taxonomy (NCBI): domain Bacteria; kingdom Pseudomonadati; phylum Pseudomonadota; class Alphaproteobacteria; order Caulobacterales; family Caulobacteraceae; genus Brevundimonas; species Brevundimonas sp. AJA228-03. The sequence continues at coordinate 2,635,482 of NZ_CP059297.1, forward strand.
TCCAGCAGCGTATCGGCCGACGCCTTCCTCTCGATCTCGTCCAGCCGGGCATCGTTCGCCCCTTTGAACGCCTCGAACGCGGCCATCATCTCGTGCATGGCGCTGCGCGCCTCCGGCGAGCCGGAGGCGGTCTTGGTCTCTTTCATGGTGTCTCCTTGGTTGAGTGACATCTTTTCCCTCCCCCTCGGGGGAGGGTGGTCGAAGCGAAGCGGAGACCGGGTGGGAACGGCCGGCACCCCATCGTGCGGCCTTGCCGCCCCCACCCGCTCGCTTCGCGCGCTGTGCGCCCCCTCGGGGGAGGGAGAATTTATGATCACACCGTCCTGAACCGCGCCCCCGGCAGCATCGGGAACGTCACCAGCGACACCTCCCACAGCTCCACGCCCGAGAGCACCCGCAACCGCCCGTCCCGCCGCGCCCTCGCCGCCCGGAACCCGATCGACAGTCCGTCCAGCGCCCCCGCCCGGCTCAAGGCCTGGGCATAGCGCGCCTCCGCCGACCAGTCGGCGATCCGTCCCCGGACGAACAGCCCGCGCTCGTCCTCGACCATCTCGTCCCAGACGCCGACGACCGCCCGGCTCTCGTGCTGATGCAGCATCCGCACCCGCTGCGCACCCGTCCGCCTCAGGCTGTCGACGAACGCGCCCCGCGCCACCACATCCCCGTTCAGGTCCGCCACGCCCCACAGGGAGGCGTAGCCGTGGATGAGCAAGGCACCATCGCTCTCCCTCCCCCTCGGGGGCGCGGGCCGATCGTATACGATCGGCTCCGCACAGGTCGCGTAGCGACCGGGTGGGGGCGGCAAGGCAAGGCCACACAGGTCCAGATCAGGATGACCCTGCCCTCCCCACCCGGTCTTCGCTTCGCTCCGACCACCCTCCCCCGAGGGGGAGGGAGAAGCCTTCGCCCCACCCCTCACTCCCCGTCCTCCAGCCGCGTCTCGATCCGCATCAACGCCGCCCGCGTGGCGATCCCCTGCTCCTCCAGCCGCGCCAGCCGTTCGGCGACCAGCCTCTGCTCGTCCACCCGGTCCTCCAGCGTCGCGATCCGCGTCGCCGCACTCCCGGCCCAGACCAGCCCGCCGATCGTCTGCACCACCAGCGCTACCGCCAGCCCGGTCGCCAGTTTTCGAATGTCGTCCATGGTCTTCTCCCCCCTCTCCCGGAGGGAGAGGGCTTGAGGCCCGCAGAGCGGAGCGATGCGTCCTGGCCGAAAGGGTGAGGGGTCAGGGTGCGAGCCGGTAAGAGTAGATCCCCTCACCCTTTCGCGTCTCCAATCGCTGCGCTCCTGGACGCTCAAGCCCTCTCCCTCCGGGAGAGGGACTCAGTGGCCGACGCCCGCCATCCGTCGACGCTCCTCGTCCGTCAGGAAACCCGCCCCCGACAGCCGCGCCCACAGGGCGTCGCGCTCGGGCTGCAGGGCTGGCACCGCGTCCAGGTCCGGCTCGATCCGCACGCCATCAAAGCGCCCGCCCAGCCAACCGCCCAGCGCCCCGGCCGTCTTCCTCGCCAGCGGCACCACCGTGCCCCGCCAGAAGGCCGCATTGGCCTCGCGGTAGTTCGCATAGGTCGCATCGCCCGGGATCCCCAGCAGCTGGGGCGGCACGCCGAAGGCCAGGGCGATCTCACGCGCCGCCGCATGCTTGCCGGCGATGAAGTCCATGTCCGACGGGCTCATCGACATCGGCTTCCAGTCCAGCCCGCCCTCCAGCACCATCGGCCGACCGGCATTCCCCGCCCCCGCATGCGCCTCGCCCAGTTCGGCCTTCAGCAGTGTGAACTGCGCCTCGGTCAGCCGCTCCCCGTCCGCCCCCTTGAACACCAGCGCGCCGCTCGGCCGCGCCGCATTGTCCAGCAGAGCCTTGTTCCAGGCCCCCGAGGCATTGTGCACATCGATCGCAGCGGCCGCCGCCTCCAGCGGCGAAAATCCATAGTGGTCGTCGGTCGGGTTCCACAGCTTCAGCTGCATCACCGGCATCCAGCCATCGGTCTCGCGCCCGATCCGGACCGAGCGTCCGCCGACGGAATACTCATAGGCGTCGGGCCACCCCGCCCGCCCCGGCACCACCTGCACCCGGTCCGGCCTCAGCGACCACAGCTCAGCGGGCTGCCCGTCCCCGACCGCCTCGACATAGGCATTCCCCGCCGTCTGCAGCGCGCCATACAACCCCTCCAGCCATTCGGCCCCCGACTGCTCGGGATTGGGCTGTCGCAGCAGGGCCGCCACCGGATGGTCGTCGTCGCGCGCGCCGCCCGCGAACACCACCAGAGGCGTCGCCGCACAGGCCTCGGCGATCATCCGCACGCAGCGATAGGCCACCGCATTGCGCGCAAATCCCTCGCGCGCCAGATTGCCATAGTCGCGGGGAGTCCATCGTGGCCGACCCGCGCCGGTCACCGCGATCAGCGGTCCGGCCCGACTGGCCTTGGTTTCCTCCGGCGCGCCCGGCGCAGCCTTCCGCGCCCGACGCGACGGCCAGTTCAGGATCGCCATATGTTTTCCTCAGACAGGGTTCAGGCCGTGCCACCGGCCAGGATGGGTGCAGCGCCGCGTCCCGGCACTCACCCGGGTGATCGGACAGACCTGGTCGTGGCGGCGCGAGACCCGCGACCGTCCGAACACGGCCGAGGGATCGCGTGACGCAGGGACGTCGATCGGGACGGGCGTCGAAAGCCGGCTTGTGGCCAGATCAGATCAGGCGGATGCGCGGGCCTGCGGGCCGGTCCAGCATCAGCTGCGAGATCGCCCAGACCAGGGCGTCGGCCCGGTCCGGACTGTGTCCGGGCGCTTCGCTGCCCAGACCCATCAGTTCTTCTTCCAGGGCATTGAAGCGGCCGCAATGGACCACCCTGCCCTGCTCGTACAACGCCGCCACCGGCTCCGCCCGCGCCCGTTTTCCGCGCGAGGCATGCACCAGCCTGACCCGGGTCCGGCACCCCGCCTGTTCCAGAACGGTGCGCACCATGTCTCCGCCCTGGTTGGCCTCGGCCACGATCTGGTCGGCCCCCACCATCTCGGCCGTCTCCACCACGCGCCGGGCCCAGCCAAGGGGTGTCAGGCCCCGCACCGACCGGTCGGCCAGGACATAGGCGATCGCGCCATCGTCATTCCCGCGAGGGCAGGCACGACCGGCCGCCACGATCCCGCAGGCGTCGCCCGTGGTCGTGATCGGTGGATCGACCGCCACGATGATCTTCTCCAGCCGCTCCGGCCGCTCGCCTCGCGCCGCCGCGATATCCTCGGCCCTGAACAGCGCCCCTTCGCTCTCGACGACCAGCCCCTCCATCTCCTGGGCCTCCAGTCGTGTCCCGGCATACAGGTCGCGCAGATGCGCCAGATAGACGGGCGGCAGGTTCGCCGCGTTCGCATGTGTCGCGCCCCGCGTCGTCCGCGTGCCCGGCTCGGACAAAAGCCTCTTCAGCGCCGCGATCGGCCGGGGCGTCGTCGTCACCACCAGCTGCGGGGCCTCCCCCCGGCGCAGGCCAAATCGCAGGTTCGACAGCACCCGCTCCGGCTCTCGCCAGGCACAGAATTCGTCGGCCCATGCCCCGTGAAACTGCGGCCCTCTCAGGCTGTCGGGATCCTCGGCCGAGAACGCATAGGCCACCGCACCGCTGCGCGGCCACACCAGCCGCTTGCGGCCCGCCTCCCAGCGCGGCCGGTCCTCGCCCTCGCCCAGAGCCTTCAGCCCTGACGGTCCCTCGACCATCACCTCGCGCACATCGTGCAGCGCCGGCCCGACCAGGGCGAAGGTGAAGTCGGAGGTCTTCGCCTTTTCATGCAGCCAGTGGGCGCCGGCGAAGGTCTTTCCCGATCCCCGTCCCCCCAGCATGACCCAGGTTCGCCATCGCACGCCCGGAGCGATCTGATGGTCGACAAGGTCGGGATTATCCTTGAAGAGCCGCCTCCATTCCGCCTCGGTCTCGGGCATCCTCTGCGACGCGCTTGGCTTCAACAATCGCGCGATGTCGCTCCAGTCGGTCGAGCAGCTCGGCCTTGTAGCGTTCGACCGTTTCGGGATCGGGTCTGTCACCGTCGTTCATCTCATCCTCTGGACTTTCGGGCGCGCGGGCGGCGGCGGTCATGATCCGCCGGGCCGCCGCCTCGACGGCCGCCACCGCGCGGGCCAGGTTGATGAGGGCGCGGATCTTCCGGTTGATGGCGGCCGGATCGCCCCGGGGCGTCTCCAGCGCCTCGACCACCGTGAAGGCCCCGTCGATCATGTCGCGCAGGCCCTGCAGCCTGCCCTCGAGCCAGACGGCCTGAACCGCCGCCCTGCCCCTCGCATCGCCATTTCCCGCCATGCCCAAACTATAGCGGACCAGCGTCACAAGGCGGGTTGGACGGCCCGTTAAATCGATCGCTCTCTGATCGCAAACAGCTTTTCGGCGCTTTCGCGGACAACTTGAGGGCTGTCCACGGACACCATCAGACCAGGCGGGTGTTTTCCGGCTGGGGCAGGACCCGCCGCACCCGCTCGACAAGCGTGGCCGGCGTGAAGGGTTTGGCGATATAGCCGGAGCATCCCAGCGACAGGGCCTCGCGAACCGTTGCGGTCTGGCTGTCGGCCGTGACCATCAGGACGGGCGTCGCATCTGCGATCTTCTTCATGGCGGCCAGCACCTCCAGCCCGCTCATCTTCGGCATGTGGACGTCCAGCAGCACCAGCTCAAAGCGCGACCGCTTCAACAAGGCCAGGGCCGCCTCGCCGCTCGCCGCCACCAGGACCTGGAAACCCGCCTGGGTCAGGACCGCATGAATGACCTCGCGGATGTTGTCGTCGTCGTCGACGACCAGGATCGAGGGCTTCATGCTGCGGCCTCATAGGCGAAGGATTTGCGAACATCGAGGGCCTTCACCATGGCCTCGATCAGGGCCACGACCTCGATCGGCTTGCCGACGTGGCCGTCCATGCCGGCAGCATGGCACGCCTCGACCTGCTCGGGCAGGACGGCGGCGGTCAGCGCCAGGATCGGCGTCGCCGCCGCCTCGCTGCCCAGGGCACGAATCGTTCGACACGCATCCATTCCATCCATCACCGGCATATGCACATCCATCAGTATCAGATCGTAACCGCCCGTCGCGGCCGCCTGCACCGCCTCGGCCCCGTCACAGACCGTCGTCAGATTGATGCCCCAGGCGTCCATCAGAACACGGACCTGTTCCCGGTACGCCGGCGCATCGTCGGCCAACAGAACCCTCAAGCCATTCGGCAGGCCCTCCAGGACCTCGTCCGACATGGCATTCAGGGGTTCGACCGCGATCAGCGGCACCTCGAACCAGAAGGTCGATCCATGCCCCGGACGGCTCGTCGCCCCGATCTCGCCGCCCATCATGTCGACCAGCCGGCGGCAGATCGCCAGCCCCAGACCCGTCCCGCCATAGACCCGCCGCGTCGAGGCGTCGGCCTGGGTGAACCGTTCAAACAGGGCGTCGATCCTGTCGGGCGCGATGCCGATCCCGCTGTCGGTGACCGTCACCCGCAGCCGCTCGCCGACGATGCCGACATCCAGGCCGATCAGGCCCGAAGCCGTGAATTTCATCGCGTTCGACAGGAAGTTCAGCGTCACCTGACGCACCCGCCCTTCATCGCCGATGATTGCTTCGGGCAGGTCCCCCGACGTCGTGACCGCCAGCGTCAGTCCCTTGTCCTGGCACTGGGTCTCGACGATCGATGCCGCCGACCGCGCCATCGCCGCCGGATCGAAGGCCACGGGATCCAGCCCCACCGCGTCGGCCTCCAGCTTGGAATAGTCCAGAACGTCGTTGATGACGCCCAGCAGGGCCTCGCTGGTCGCGGCGATCCGGTCGGCATAGCGCCGCTCCGCCTCAGGCAGGGCCTCGCTGGCCTGAAGCAGGCCCGAGAATCCGATGACGCTGGTCAGGGGCGTCCGTAGTTCGTGGGACATATTGGCCAGGAATTCGGACTTGGACCTTGCCGCCGCCTCGGCCACGTCGCGGGCTGCCACCAGTTCGTCCTCCAGACGCTTGGTGGCCGTGATATCGCGCACCACGTCCTGGTACTCCACCGCCCTGCCCTGTGCGTCGCGGATCACCTTGGGATGCGCCTCCAGCCAGATCTCCGTTCCATCCTTGCGGATCGCGCGATACGGAATGCGCGGCGGCACGGCCTCCGGTCCCGAGCGGGCATAGTCCGCAAACGCCTTGCGGACCCGCCGCGCATCCGCCGGATGTATGAAATCCCAGGACGCCCGACCGACCAGGTCCTCGGCCCGATAGCCCATGATGCCCTCGACCGAAGGCGACAGGTAGCGGAACCGGCCGTCCATGCCATAGGTCCCGATCACATCGGTCGAATTGGCGGCAAGCAGGCGATAGAGCGCCTCGCTGGCCTCGACCTTCTGCTGGCTGCGGGCCAGGTCGGTAACGTCCTGGAACACACCGAACAAGGCCGTGACCGGCCCGTCTCCGTCGCGCTCGGGCCGACACGCGGCCTTCACGATCCGCTCCTCGCCGTCCTCCCGGATCAGTCGCACCTGGATCCCGCCGCCCTCGCCGGTCCGGATGGCCCGCGCGCAACAGTCTCTCACCAGGAGGCGATCATCGGGATGGTAGCATCCGACCGCATCGTCGAAGCTGGGATCGAATGTCGCCCGGGATTTGCCGTGAATCCGGTAGACCTGATCGGACCAGTCCACCTTGCCGGACGCGATGTCGTAGCGCCAACGCCCCAGGCCGGCCAGTTCCTCCGCCATTTCCATCATGGTCGTATGTTTGGCCTGGGCCCTCAGCAGGCGCACGTGATCGATCTCCTGGCCCGCCAGCCGCGCCAGCAACTTCAGGCTCTCCATCTGGCCCTCGGTCGGCGCGCTGCGCGGCAGGGTGTCCAGCACGCAGACGGCCCCGTCCTGTTTGCCATCCGCCGTCGTGATCACAGCGCCGGCATAGAACCGCACACCCTCTTCGGTGACCAGGCGATTGTCGACGAAGCGGCCGTCCAGGGTGGCGTCCTGGACCACCAGGGTCGTCCCGGCCTCCGAACCGATCATGTGCCGGCAAAAGGATTCTTCTGCCGTCGTCTCATCGGCCCGGTAACCCCGGTTGGATCGAAACCACTGGCGATCCTCGTCCAGCGCGGTGATCAGGGCGATCGGCGCGTCGAACATGGCCGCCGCCAGTTCGGTCAAACGGTCGAAAGCTGTACTGTTGGGCAACACCGGTCTCCACTTCGAGAAACAGGGTTAACCGGCGACACCAAACAAACGGTTACCGGGCAGCCCGTTTCACCCCCGCTCTTCCAGCCATTCAGCCGCTTCATACTCGACCGCGTCCTCCGGCCTGTTCAGCTCAAGCTCGCTGATCGTCTGTCCCCGGATCGACACGCCCGCCGTGTGCACGGTCTCGGGATCGCCGGAAATCAGGGGGTGCCAGTTCGCCAGCCCCCGCCCCTCATGCAACCTGCGATAGGCGCACGACAGCGGCATCCAGCCCAGGGCCTCGATGTTCCATGGCGTCAGCTTGATGCAGTCCGGCACATGGTCCTTGCGGTTCGCATAGTCGGTGCAGGCGCACAGCTGTCCATCGAACAGCTTGCAGTGCACCCGGGTCGGAAAGACCTCACCGGTATCCTCGTCCTCGAACCGGATCAGACAGCACAGCCCGCACCCGTCGCACAGGCTCTCCCACTCCGCAGCGGTCATCTGTTCCAGACGCTTGGTCTGCCAGAAGGGTCTGTCGGCCGGGACCGGCGGGGCGGTCAGACCGCCACCGCCTTGGCCATGTCCGCATCCGCCGCCCGCCTCAGCGCGTCCTCGGCCCAGGCGTTCAGACTCCGCCCCGACAGCTCTGCCGCCTTTGTGACGCGCGCATGAACTTCGGGATCGACCCGAAACATCACCTTGCCAGAGTAAGGTTTGTCCGGCGACTTCCCGATCCTGGCGCAGGTCTCGATGTAGTCATCGACCGCCTCCCGGAAGGCCGCCTTCAACTCGCGCGCCGTATCCGCATGAAAGCCGACGCCGTCCCGAATTCCGGCCAGTTTGCCGAAGAAAATCTCGTCGTCGGCATCGAATTCGACCGCCGCCGAATACCCTTTGTATGTCATGATGCTCATGGCTCTACTCCCAGCCTGATCAGAAAGGCCCGCGCCGCCCTGACCTGATACCGCTTGGCCTCCCTGGCGGGATGAGGCCTGTGAAAGAACTCGGCTTCGACACCACGCACAAACCGGACCCTTGAGCCCGCCCCCTCGACGATGTGGCACCCAACCGCGACCAGCAGATTTTCGATCGCAGCCCATTCGATCGTTCCGGACACCGGATCGGCGAATACCGCCGACAGCGTCTTCGTATGCTTGCTGTTCATGCAAGCAGAAATCTAGTTGCAAGCGGCGTGATTTGCAAGCGCAATCTGATATCGCGGCCAAGGTCTATGGCGCATTGGGCGGCGATCGCCTAGATGAACGCCGCTCCTTCCCAGGCTCCATTCCCGTCCCCCTCCCCCGCCACGCGGTGGAGGATGAAAGACACCCATGGCTCCCCGCTCCTCCCCCCGTCCGCCGCTCGTCGCCCTGAAGGATGTCCGTCTGCAGGACGGCACCCGTCCCCTGTTCGAGGGCGTCGATCTGGCCATCGAGCCGCGCACCCGGTCCTGTCTCGTGGGTCGCAACGGGGCCGGCAAGTCGACCCTGATGAAGATGGTCATGGGCCTGATCGAGCCCGACTCGGGCGACCGTTCGGTCCAGTCCGGCATCCGCTTCGCCTATGTCCCCCAGGAACCCGTCATCGCCGGCGACACCCTGCTGGATTACGCCACCTCCGGCGACGCCGAGCCCTGGATGGCCGCAAGCTGGCTCGAGACCTTCGGCATGAATCCGGAAAAGCCCGCCCGCGGCCTGTCCGGCGGCGAGATCCGCCGCGCGGCCCTGGCCAAGGCCTTCGCCGAGGCGCCCGACCTGCTGCTGCTCGACGAGCCGACCAACCACATGGACATCCTGGCCATCGAGCTGCTGGAAAACGAGATCATCCAGGCCAAATGCGCCGCCCTGATCGTCTCCCACGACCGGGCCTTCCTGAATCGCGTCACCCAGTCCTGCCACTGGCTGGAGCATCGCCGCGTCCGCACCCTGAACAAGGGCTTCAACGATTTCGACGAATGGGCCGCCAAGGTGCAGGAGGAGGAGGCCGAAAGCCTGCGCCGCCTCAACAAGCGCATCGAGGCCGAGACCTACACCTTCTACCGCTCCATCACCGCCCAGCGGACCCGCAACGAGGGCCGTGCCCGCGCGCTCGAGGCCATGCGCCAGGATCGCGCCCTCCGGGTGAAAGACATTCCGCGCGAGCTCCAGCTGGGCGTCGATTCCGGCGTCTCCTCCGGCAAGCTCGTCGCCGACCTGAAGGGGGTGTCCAAGGCCTTTGGCGACCGGACCGTCATCAAGCCTTTCACCACCCGGGTCATCCGGGGCGACCGGCTGGCCATCGTAGGACCCAACGGCGCGGGCAAGACCACCCTGGTCAAGATTCTGCTGGGCGACCTCGCGCCCGACACCGGCACGGTCAAGCTGGGGGCCAATCTGGAGCCGGTCTATCTCGACCAGTCGCGCGAGGGCCTGAAGTCCGACATGACCCTGTGGGACGCCCTGACCCCCGGCGGCGGCGACTCCATCCTGGTGCGCGGCGTCTCGAAACACGTCGCCGCCTACGCCAAGGACTTCCTGTTCCAGGAGGGTCAGCTGCGCCAGCCCATCTCCACCCTGTCGGGCGGCGAGCGCAACCGCCTCCTGCTGGCCCGCGCCCTGGCCAGACCCGCGAACATGCTGGTCCTCGACGAACCGACCAACGACCTCGACATGGACACGCTCGACAAGCTCGAGGAGCTGCTGGAGCAGTACGACGGCACCTTGATCCTGGTCAGCCACGACCGCGATTTCGTCGACCGTCTGGCGACCTCGACCATCGGCATGAACGGCCGCGGCGACATCGTCGAGACCCCCGGCGGCTGGACCGACTTCATCCGCCAGAACCCGGGGTTCCTGAAGAGTGGCGAGGGACGTGTGACGAGTGGCGAGAAAAGCGCCCACAGCCCGACACCACCTCCGGAGCCCGCCCCTTCACTCGCTACGCGTCACTCGCCACTCGCCACTTCCAGAAAACTCTCCTTCAAGGACCAGCACCGGCTGAAGGAGCTGGACGCTCTGATCCACACCCTGCCCGCCGACATCGCGGCCCACGAGGCGACCCTCGCCGACGTCAACTTCTACGCCCGCGATCCCTCCGGCTTCGCCAGCACCATGAAGGCCTTGGATGGTGCACGGGCGAAACTGGAAGCGGCCGAGGAAGAATGGCTGGAGCTGGAAGCGAAACGCGAGGCGATGGCCGGCTGACGGGATTCTGTGGATATCCCAGATCACTGATCCCAGAGCCGGAATCTTATCCGTCCACAGAGGTAAACAACCTTGTCCACCGGCCACCGACCCATGTTGCACAGCGGTAACGAAACGGCCGCTTGCCGGATCCCGGGATCGGCGCGAACCTGATTTTGCCGAGGGACACGGCGGCGCGGAAACCCGGGGAGACCGGGGTTTCAAGCGGGTCGGTCCGGCTCTCTGACCAAGGGTTCCAAGGCCACTTCGGTGGACGCGGAAAACCCGGGCAGGGTCCAGGCTCCCAGCCTTTGGCGCTTCGGTGCAGGGGGACGGAGAACCGGATCGGGATCGATGGACGGCGCGAGGGTCAAAAGCCCGGACGGAACGCCAGAGACCAGGGGCCGCCAGGATACAGCCGACCGTCGCCGGGTTCGCCCGCCGGCGCTGACGCCAGGGTCCGAAAACCTCAATGGCCAAGTCCCAACCCGGACTTGGTGGGGGGACGTGAATACCGGCTCGACCGGGTTCACGTCCCCTCGCTCAATTCCGGCACCGGCCTGCCGCTGCCTTCCCCCGGCCTCGCGGCTTGAGGCCGGCCATCCCGCCACACATCCAGGCCCATCGTCGCGGTCTGCGCTTCAGGCCGAATCTTGCGCCCGCCCCGCTTCGTGTGTATAAGTACGCACATGAACAGCCGCGATGTCATCAAGGCCTTGCACGCCGATGGATGGATCGAGGTTGCGCATAAGGGATCGCACAAGCAGTTCCGCCACCCGATCAAGCCCGGTCGCGTGACGGTGCCGCATCCCAAACGCGACTTTCCGATCGCCACCCTGCGCTCGATCGAGCGTCAGGCACAGATCGTCCTGAGGTAAAGCCATGGCCCAGTTCATCGCCCTGATCCACAAGGATGCCGACAGCGACTACGGCGTCCACTTCCCCGATCTGCCGGGCCTGGCCACCGCCGGGACGACGCTGGACGAGGCGCGCGCCTTTGCCGAAGAGGCTCTGGTCCTGCATCTCGAAGGTCTGGCCGAGGATGGCGAACCCATTCCCGAAGCCAGCAGCCTTGAGACCATCATGAATGATCCCGGGAACCGGGACGGGGTGGCCATCCTCGTTCGGGCCGAGACGCGGTCGCGCGCTGTCCGGGTCAACATCACACTGCCGGAAGATGCCCTTCGCGACATCGACACCTATGCCGAGGCCCATGGGTTCACCCGCTCGGGCTTTCTGGCCCAGGCGGCCAGAAAGCTGATGCAGTCGGCCTGACCCCCGCGACGACGCTCCGCTTCCCATCCTTCCGTCATCGCCCTAGTTTGCCCGGCATGAAGCCTCGCACGACTCAGTCCGTCGTCAGCCGCCGTCTCGTCCTGGCGGGAGGCGTCGCCGTCACCGCCATGGGGCTGGCCGCCTGCGGCAGTTCCGAGGCCCCGGTCGACGAACAGGGCCGCGTCCGCATCCGTTTCGCCACCGACTGGCGCGCCCAGGCCGAGCACGGCGGCTTCTATCAGGCCCTGGCGTCCGGGGCCTATGCGCGGCGCAACCTGAACGTCGAGATCATCCAGGGCGGACCCGGCGTGAACGTGCCCCAGTTGCTGGCCGCCGGCGCAGTCGAACTGGGCATGGGCTCCAACAGCTTCATCCCCCTGAACCTGGTCGCCGAGGGGGCCCCGGTGAAGGCCGTCGCCGCCTTCTTCCAGAAGGACCCCCAGGTCCTGATCGCCCACCCCGACCCGGACCTGACGGGCATCGCCGACCTGACCGGCCGGCCGTTCCTGCTGGCCGACGCCTCGATCACCGCCTTCTGGGTCTGGCTGAAGGCGAAATACGGCTTCACCGACGATCAGGTCCGCAAATACAACTTCAACCCTGCCCCCTTCATCGCCGACGACCGGGCGGTCCAGCAGGGCTATCTGACCTCCGAACCCTATACGATCGAGAAACAGGCCGGGTTCGAGCCCCGCGTCTTCCTGCTGGCCGACGAGGGCTACCCTTCCTACGCCACCATGGTCCTGTCGCCGGACGGGTTCGCCCGCGACAATGCGGAGGCGCTGCGCAGCTTCATCGCCGCCTCGGCCGAGGGCTGGCGCGACTATATGCGGGGCGATCCCAAACCGGCCGACACCCTGATCCGCAAGGCCAACCCCGACATGACCCAGGACATCCTGGACCAGGCCCGCGCCAAGCTCAGCGAATACGGTATTGTCGATGCGGGCGACGCCGCCCTGTATGGCCTCGGGGCCATGACCGAAGCGCGCTGGAAGGCCTTCTTCGACGTCACCAGCCAGGCGGGCGTCTATCCCCCGAACCTGAACTGGCGCAACGCCTTCACCGACAACTTCCTGCCCGGCCGTGGCTAGCTCTCCGCCCCCCGGGCGGAGAGGGGCCGCGTAGCGGCCGGAGGCGCGCCCGGATGGACGCCCCCGAACCGAGCGTGATCGCGCGACTGAGTCAGGCTGTCGTCCAGTATTCCGGCCGCCCCGCTCTCGGCCCCATCGACCTGACCGTCGCGTCGGGCGAGATCCTGGCCCTGGTCGGAGCTTCCGGCGCGGGCAAGTCAACGGCGCTCCGCCTTCTGGCCGGACTGGAACGTCCCGCTTCCGGCCATGTCGAGAAGCCTGCCGACACCCGCACCGCCTTCGTCTTCCAGAGCCCGACCCTGATGCCCTGGGCCGATGCCCGCACCAATGTCGCCCTGCCGCTGGAACTGTCCGGCGTCCCGGCCAGGGAAGCCCGCCGTCGCGCCGACGTCGCCCTCGTCGCCGTCGGTCTGGGCGACCGCACCACCGCCCGCCCGCGCCAGCTGTCCGGCGGCATGGCCATGCGCGTCTCCCTGGCCCGCGCCCTGGTCGTCGAGCCCGACCTGCTGCTGCTGGACGAGCCCTTCGCGGCGCTGGATTCCATCACCCGCCGGGGCCTGATCGAGGATCTGCACCGCATCGCCGCCACACGCCCGATCGCCATGGTCTTCGTCACCCATGACGTGGAGGAGGCCGCCTATCTGGCCCGCCGCGTCGTCGTCCTGTCCGCGACCGACGGCCGCGCCATGAGGGATGTCGGAATGCCCGGCCCCCTGCCCCGCCCCGAGGGCTGGCGCGCCGATCCCGCGTATCGCGCGGCGGTCGAGATCGTCGCCGACGCCCTGGCCGCCTCCATGCGGGTCGCGGCATGAAGCGCCTGACCGAGGCCCTGCCCGCCCTGCTCCTGACCGCCCTGCTTCTGGCCGGCTGGGAGGCCGCCTGCCGCCTGCTGGATGTGCCCGTCTATTTCCTGCCGCCGCCCGGCGCGGTCGCCCTTGCCCTGATGCACAACGCCCCGATCCTCGCCGGATCGGCGGCCCAGACCTTCTGGATGGCGTTCAAGGCCCTGGTCGTCGCCGTGGCCCTCGGCGGTGGCCTGGCCATCCTCGTGTCCTTGAGCGCCACCGCCGAACGCGCGGTGGCCCCCCTGGCCGTCACGCTTCAGGTCACCCCCGTGGTCGCCATCGCCCCCCTGGTCCTGATCTGGGCCGGTCTCGACCACGCCGACCGGGCTGTGACCGCGCTCGCCGCCGCCGTCGCCTTCTTCCCGGTCTTCTCCGGGGTACTGACAGGCCTGAAATCCGCCGATCCGGACCTTGAGCGCCTGTTCGATCTGCATGGAGCCTCGGCGCTGCAGCGGTTGTGGCGACTGCGCCTGCCCTCGGCCCTGCCCTTCGTGCTGGAAGGCATCCGCGTCGCGGCGGGCCTGTCGATCGTCGGGGCCGTGGTGGCCGAGTTCGTGTCCGGATCGGGCGCGACGCAAGGGCTCGCCTGGCGCCTGCTGGAGGCCGGCAACCGGTTGCGCACCCCCGACCTGCTGGCCGCCCTGTTGTGCCTGGCCGCCATGGGCCTGGCGCTGAACGCCGTCACCACCGCGATCCAGCGGCGGGTGCTGAAGGTCCTGTCCTGATCGTTGCGCCCCGTTAGCGCGGAGTTAAGCCGCTTTCCGCTAGGCTTGGCGGCAATGATCCACCGGAGCCACGCATTGTCGACCCGCGCCCTCAGACCCGCGATCCTGCTGGCGACCGCCGCCCTGGTCTGCGGGATCTCAGGCATGGCCCAGGCCCAGGCGGCCCCCGGCCCCCGTTACGTGTCCTGGGCCGGTCGCCCGGCCAACACCACGCCCGCCAGTGTCTCTGCGGCCCCGGCCCACAGCGGCATGATCCCGCGCCGGATGGCCCCCGGCCAGACCGTCTCGCGTCCGATGATGCAGCCGGCCCCGGTGCCCCGTCCGGTCTCCAACAGCCTGACCCCCGCCAGCGCCTGGCTGGGTCCGCAGCCGGTTTCGTCCTTCGCGCCCGGCTCGCCCGATCCGCTGGCCTATACCCGCGAGATGGCCGCCCCCGTCCCCGCACCGGCTCCGGTCATGGCGACCCGGCCGACCGTGCAACCCGCGCCGCGCCAGCCCGGGCCCGACTTCCTGCCAGACCAGGGCGCGCCGACCACGACCGTGGCCGAGGGGCCTCTGCCCACCCCGGGTGCCGCCGCCGACCCCATGGCTCCGCGCGCCGATGCGCCGATCTTCCGCCTGCGCCCGCAAGCCGCTCCGCAGCAACAGGGCGCCGGGGCCGACCAGCCCGCGCCCCGGGTCTATGCCGAGGCGACGCCCCCCGTGGCCGCCCAGCCCGGGCAGCAGGGCAGCCGCTATTACTCCGTCCACCGCGAAGCAGGTCACACGCCGGACCGGACCGCCCTGCCCGAGGCCGTCTTCTATGACAGCGTGGCACTGGACCTGGCCCAGCCGCCCGAAACCCAGGTGCCCCGGCGCGACGCCCAGGGCCGCCTTCTCGCCCCCTCCCGCAGCGACGATCCAGAACGCCCATGAGCGAGACCCTGACCTCCAGCGCCCCTGAGTCCTCGGCCCCGGCCGACATCGGCTCGCGTCTGCCCGACCTGATCGCCCTGGCGCAGGAGCCGTCCAGCGAGAAGCGCCGCACCCTGCTGCGCGAGCTGACCGGCCACTTCTTCGGCGGGGCCCCGCGCACGGCGACCGAGGACTCCCTCTACGACTCCGTCCTGACCGACCTGACGGCCGAGATGGAGACCGCCGTCCGCGCCGAGCTGTCGGCCCGGTTCGCCCTGGCCCCCGATGCGCCGCGCGGCCTGATCCGGCGCCTGGCCAATGACGAAGTCGAGGTGGCCGAGGCGGTCCTGCGCGTCTCCACCGTCCTGACGGACGAGGATCTGCTGGGCGTCGTCCGCTCCAAAGGCCAGGGGCATCTCCGCGCCGTGTCCGAACGCGCCAGCGTGCCCGAAGCCGTATCCGACGTCATCGTCGAACGCGGCGACGACGAGACCCTGGGCACCCTGTTGCGGAACGACGGGGCCATCCTGTCGCGTGCCGCATCCGAGACGGCGGTTGAACGGGCCAAGGCGAACCCGGCCCTTCATGCCGCCACGGTCGAGCGTCAGGCCCTGCCTCCCGACCTGCTGAACGAGATGTATTTCGTGGTCGAGGCGCGTCTGCGCCAGCGGATTCTCGAACAGAACGCAGCGATGGATCCGATCCTGCTGGAAAGCGCTCTCGCCGCCGGCCGCGCCCGCGTGGCCTCGGACGACGGGGCCCTGCCCGCCGACTATGCGGACTGTCTGTCCCAGGTCGAGGCGCTGAAGGCCGCCAACCAGCTGACGCCGACGGTGCTGGCGCGCTTCCTCCGCTCGGGATCCAGGACCTCGTTCCTGATCGCCCTGGCCCAGCTGGCCGACGTGGATTTCCATACCGCCCGCCAGATCGTGGACCGCCGCGAGCTGGACGCCCTGTCGGTCATCTGCAAGGCCGCCGACCTTGACCGCGCCCTGTTCCTGACCTTCGCTGTGGTCATCCTGGGCACGGAGGAAAGCGCCATGGGCAAGGCCCAGGGCTACGCCAAACTCTATGCCGAACTGACGAAGGAAGCCGCCGGCCGGACCCTGCGGTTCTGGCGCATGCGACGGGTCTCGGCCGCGGCCTGATCCGCATCACCCATCCCGCCGCCCGGGCCCGGCACCGCCGGAACGCGGACCTTCCGGACGGCGGTTGTGGGTGGGGAGGGGACATTCCCGCCCTGCCCGCCTTGTACCCGGGCGGCATTTCGTGAAACGACCCGTCGCGATCCAATGTGTAGCCGTCCGATCTCCTGGCGTTTTACCCGACGGCAGCCGATGGACTTCGCGAGGCAGGCGGATTTAGCTGGCATCGCCGTCTGATTCACCGGGGGCCGGGCCGGGGCGAGCCAGCTTTCGTCGCTTGCTCATGGCCCGCCGCGACCGGCAAGGCCAATGTCCCCCCGTACCCGACGCACAGAAAGGCGCAGGCATGACATCGACCCTGACCGCAGGGCTTTCCGGCGGGTTCATCGCGCTTGCGACGCTGCTTGGCCTGCTGGCCTGGCGCGATGTGCGCAAGGATCTGGCCGGACGCCTGATGGCGGGGCTCTGTCTTTCGCTGGCTGCCCTGGAGCTGACAACAGGCCCTGTGGGCGATGCCTTGCCGTCCTGGCTCTGGACGCCGTTGCGCCTGACTGGCGGCTTCAATGTCGCGCTGCTGTGGCTGTTCTTTCTGGCGGTTCTGCGCGACGGCTTCAGGATTCGCCGCCTCGAGCAGGTCGGTTTCGTTCTCTTCAGCATTGGCCCCCTGGCCAGGACCTTCGACTGGGACCGAGCGGGGGGTGCTGACATCCTGGAGACCCTGATCAGCGTCGCTCCCTTCCTCGCGATCGCCCATGTCATGTGGGTGGCCGCGTCCGAACGAGGGGGCGACCTCGTGCAAGGGCGCCAGTCGGCGCGCATCTGGGTGGTGGTCATTCTGTCGGCCGCCGCCCTGGCTTCAGTGGCGTCTGAAAGCCTTGCCGATCCCGATGCTGCGGCCTTGGTACGGCTGGCCCTGTCCAGCCTGCCGGGCCTGGCCGTCGTCAGCGTCTGGTTGACGGCCATCGAACCGGGACGGCTGCGCTTCGATCCGGCGACCGCAGCGGATCACCCCGCGACCCCATCCGGCGTCGATCCACGCGATCAGGCGCTGCTGGCCGGCTTGGTCAGCGCGATGGATGCAGGCCTCTATCGAGAGCCGGGATTGACGCTGGAGCGCGTCGCGAAGGTGCTCAGGACACCAACGCACCGCTTGCGGGCTGTCATCAACCAGGGCCTGGGACACCGCAACTTTGCGGCCTTTCTGAACGGCTACCGCCTGGCTCACGCCAAAGCCGCACTCGCAGACCCGAAGCGCGGGCGCGAGACGGTCCTGGCCATCGCCTATGAATCCGGCTTTGCCGCACTCCAGACCTTCAACCGGGTCTTCAAGGAGGTCGAGGGCGACACGCCGACCGGCTACCGCGAAAAGCGTCTGCGCGAGTCTGCTCAGAACCCGATATCCCTGCCCAATTCATGAAGTGAGAGGGAGTTTTTGCCTCTGAGGAGACGGTGACCTCCGTCCCGACGCATCCATCCGGCTATCCACAACAGGAGGCCACCATGCGTTTTCAAGTTCTTTCCATCGCCGTCGTCGCTGCCGGTCTGATGACCGCCTGCGTATCGTCCGCGCCGACTTCGGCACCCGAAACCCGGATCACCGCGCCTGCAAGCCAGTCCGGCCAGCTGGTCCGCTTCGAGCCGATCGATCATCTGGAACGGGCGTCCCTGCAACAGACGGCGTCCGGACTCCCGGGCGCGATCGCGGTCAACAACGGCGTGCGGCTCTATCGCTTGATCTATCGCTCATCCGTCCGCGGGCAGGCCATCGACGCCTCGGCGCTGGTGGCCGTTCCTGACACGCAAGGCCCGCCGCGTGGCGCGGTCCTTTATCTGCGCGGCTCCGACATCCCTCGGAGCGCCGCGCCGACCACACCCAATGCGATCTGGACCAGTGAGGCGGCTGTCTTTGGCGGCAATGGCTTCGTGACCATCGTACCGGACTATATCGGCTTTGGGGCCTCACCCTCTCCGCAAGCGTTTCTGCTGACCGATGAGAATGTCGCCGATTTCCGCGCCGCCCTGACGGCCGCGCAATCGGCGCTGGCGCTGGGCAGGCACACCCCCCTGTTCGTCACGGGCTTCTCCCAGGGCGGCCAGCTCAGCGCAGCGCTCCATCGCGACCTCGACGCGAGGCCGCTGCGCGGATACGACCTGCGCGAGACGGTGGCGGTCGCTGGCCCGCACGAACTGGTTGGGTCTTTCGCGGCACGGATCGAAGAGCCGCTGGCGAGCAACCCCATAGCCATGGGCTATGTCGCCTGGGCCGCGTACACCTTCGCCTGGCGTGAAGGCCGCCCGCTGGAAGAGGTCTTTGCACCGGCCTATGTGGCGCAGGCGCCGCGCTGGTTCGGCGGCTCCATGTCGATGCAGGAGCTCCTGGGGCAGGCCCCGGGCAGCATCACAGAGATCCTGCGCCCCGAGTTCCTGGCCTCGATTCGGACGGACAGGGATTTCTGGTTCAACCGGATGGTTCGCGAGAACGAAACCTATGAATGGACCCCACGGGCACCGTTTCACATCATCCTCGGGACGGCCGACGACCACGTCGACCCCGCGGCAACGCGCATTCTCTATGAGCGGGCCAGGGCGCGCGGCGGGAATGTATCGATCCAGGAGTTTCCCGGTTTCAACCACCTGCAGACCGGTGGAGCTGCCTATGCACCCACACTCGCCCGGTTTGAGGCTCTGGCTGAGGCCAGTTCGGCACAGCGCTGAAGCCCTGTCGCAGAAAGGCGCAATCGGATCTTGAGCCTGGCGTCGTCGAGCGCGGTCGACGGCGTCAGGCTAGCCTCCATAGCGAACCCCCCGCCCCCGGGTCGCAAGAGCGTCGAACCGCGTCGTCATCCGATCCCGTAATGCCGCGCCAGCGCCTCCAGCCCCGCCTTCAGCAACCGCTTCCCCGCCCGTCGTGGCAGGCCCAGGGCCCGCTCGGCGGCCTGGATCGCCGTGTCGTGGATGCAGGCCTGTTCGACGAAGCCGCGGCAGCGGGGGCCACAGGCCTCCAGCGCCCGCGCCACGCGCCGGCCGGCTGCCAGGGACCGGTCGCCCGGCTCCATCCGCGCGGCCGAGCCGCCACCCGACCTGGGCAGGGCGTCCCACCGCAGGGTCAGCGATGGCCCCGACAGGGCCAGCTCCGCATCCCGCCTCAGCCGCATCGCCGCCGCCACCTCCGCCGGGCCCAGCCAGGGACGGCCGTCCGCGTCCCTGCGACGGGCCAGCCAGGCGATCGGGCTTTCGCCCAGATTGGCCGTGCGGCGGATCAGGCGGCCGTCGCCCGCCATCACGCATCGTTCGCCCTCGATCCGGCCGGGCGCGCCCGCGGGCGAGACGCGGTGCGGCGGGTCCGGCACGCGCGCGACCCAGCCGCCGCTCGGCCGCGCCTTCAGACCCGGTGCCGCGACCAGGGCCCGGAAGACGGCCTCGTCCAGGACCATATGCGGCCGGGTCCTGCGGTCGGCGGTCAGACGCAGGCCATAACCGCCGCAGGGCTGCTCGCAGATCCAGGCACCGGACCGTCCCAGCATGCGCCGGGCGCGCCCCGCCAGGGGCGGATCAGCCGCGGTCGTCTCCACCCTGCCCGCGCTCATGCCGCCTCCGGCACGTCCGGCGTCGCGTCCACCGGTGCGCCGACGATCGCATGGATGGCCCCCTCCAACTCCTCCAACAGGTCGTTCAGCTCGCGGTTCTCGCGCGCGTCCTCGATCTTGCGACAGGCCGTCGAGGTGGTCTGGCGGTTGACGCCGAAGGCGTGGCCGACGCGTTCCTGCGGCCAGTCGAACGAGACATAGGCCAGATACATGGCCACCCGGCGGGCCCGCAGCGCATCGGCCGACAGCCGGCAGTCCCGATTGATCGCGGCGACGGACACCCCGAACCGCAGGGCCACGATCTGGATCACCAGATCCGCCTTCTTGCGGTCCTCCTCCGACACCGCGACGCGGTATGGACTCCTCATCGTGCCGACCTCCCTGACGTCCCGGGGCTGCGACCCGCCCCGACCAGACACAGGAATATAATCCTAACTATGCACTTTGCATACCGGAAGAATTTCCCATATGACCTACGATGACAGGCCGGTGCTGACTGAGATTGAGATTACGGAGGCGATGATCGCGGCGGGCGCGGCTGCCCTTTTTCATGGGCGCGGTGCGGCGTCGGAAGAGGAGCTTGTTGCATTGGTTTATGCAGCCATGCGTCGCCAAGCGTCGGAAGGACGAGTTCGAGAAGAGTTGAGTGCGGGACGTGCGGAGAGGTTTGCGACTCAATCGTGAACATGACCGTGATCCGGAACAGGTCCATGGTCATGTTTTTTAGGTCATCAACGGACGCTCGATATTCCTTCTCTCGGCCTGGGCCGGGCTTGAGGTGCGCGTTTGAAATCAAGAAGTCCGGAACGCCTTGAGTGTGGCTGGTTCCCCAATGCACAAGGTGATTCCGGACACCGGCAATAAGAGTTAGTTGCGCAAACGGATCTGAGAGACGCGCTTTCGTTTCCTTGTTTCCGGTTCCGTCGAGGATACGATTGATGAAGTCTTTCGCCGTATCGACGCGCGCGCCGGTAAAGATCGCGCCTGCAACCTCGTCTGTCACGCCAGCGTGAAAGATCAAAAGCTGATGCAAAGCCCTTTCGCAGCGGGCGAACTCGTGGATGAACAAGCCGAGATGGGTCAGGTAGGCGTCCATCTCCGGAAAAGGATTGTCGGTCATGCCTGAGAAATCTGATCCCACGGCTGAGCGCCGCGATGAAGTTGTGAAGCGGATGCTGGCGACACCGCCCGCACCGCGAAAGCCGAAGAAAGAGGGGCGCGAGCCGAAGCTCGCGCCGAAGGTGAAGGAATGACCCCTGCTATTGAGGCCTTAGACGCGTTGGGGTTGGCGCTCGCCAACCACGACCACTCATGGACGGATCGGGAGCGCCAGCTTTATGAGGTCGCTACTTCTGAGTCCCGTATGGACTCTGGTTGGCCGGCTTCAGCGAGATGTCCTCAGCTGAGGCCTTCGACTGAATCGCCGCTGGCGTCCGGTCCATTTTTAGAGCGATAATGCGGGTAGGTGTGTTGCCGTTGGCCAGCTTCTGAAGCTGCTTCACTTCGGCAGCGGTCCACTGCTTGTTATGGTTTGGGGGAGGTTTTGCCATATAACGATTTCCTTATGGGAAATGGCAGTAAGGCATTGACCGACTCTGGCGGCTCCACTTAATCGGAGATCTCAAGGTCATTTCAGTCGCTGCCCTACAGCGGTTGAGAAAAAGCCCGGTCCGTGTTGGCGCACGGCCGGGCTCTACCTTTCTGGCGTGATTCGTCATCCGCTCAACGCACGCTAGCATCGGCATCAACAGGTGTGGCGAGCAGCCCCTTCCTGCGGAGCCTCGCCAGCCTCGCGGCCTGAAACTTAAACGTAGGCTTCGTCAGTCCGCCGATAGGTCAGGCGCTTGCCAACCGTGCCCTTAAGGGCTTCGTCGGTGCGCATGGCGTCGTTAAAGCCCAGCAGGGCGCGGGTGTTATGGCGAAAGCCGAACTCGGTGACGTAGCGGTTCAGGTGCTTCTCGGAGCAGTGCTGATAGACGCCTTTCATGCCCTTCTTGAAGACGCCGAAGAAGCCTTCTGCCGAGTTCGTATTCACGTCACCACGGGCGTATTCGCCAGCCGAGTGCTTCACCGTTTCATGCGAGGCGAACACGTCAGCAGCGCCCTTGTAGAGGCTGCTTTCGTCGGTATGCAGACGGGTCGCCGGATCAACGTTGGCCATGACGATAGCGGACACCGTGGCCTTGTCGGCAACGGCAACGTGAAAGACTTTGGCCTTCCCGCCGCGCTCGACCAGAGCGACCACGGGGCGGCTGTTGCGCTTCTTCGGATACTTGAAGTCGCCCCCACGGGTGCGCTTTGTCGGGGAGACGGCGGGCTTGCCGTAATAGGTTTCGTCGGCTTCCACGACCTTGCCTTCGCCACCTAGCAGGGTGTCGTCGGTGTCGATCATCGCTTCACGGATGCGGTGCGCCATGAACCACGCCGTGCGGTAGGAACCGAGGGCGAGTTCGCGTTGAAGCTGGAGGGCGCTGATCCCCTTCTTGTTGGCGCACATAAGGTGCGTCGCCAGAAGCCACTTGTTCAGAGGAACCTTGGAGTCCTCATAGACCGTGCCGATGGTGGCCGTGAACGGCTCTGAACAGGCCTTGCACTTGTAGAGGCCTGGGCGAGTGCTCTTGCCCTTGAGGAGCGTCGATTGATCGTCACCGATCACACCGCAATGCGGGCACGTCCGACCGTTCGGCCAGCGCAGCTTTTCAAAGTGTGCGCGGGCCTTGTCGGCGTCGTGGAAGATCGGGTCAGAGAGCGTTGCGGCGGTCATGCACCTCTTATGCTGAAATCAGCCGGGTATGTAAAGTGCATAGTTAGGAATATAATCCTGTCATGCGTCAGAAACGGTCGCAGGAGGCCGACGGCGTCGAGGTATTGAAAATAAATTGAATCCGGGACTCGCGGACTCTCGACGCCGATTCGCAAATCAGCCTAGATTCGCGTTCATGGGGTGCTGTTAACCGTTCTTAAGGTTTTAACGGGTTAACTCGCGAACAAGGTTACCCGGAACTGATAGACCGGGCTTATTTGTCAAGATTTGCCTGGAGGGGCTCGAATGCGCGTTCTGCTTATCGAAGATGATCACGCGACCGCGCAGAGCATCGAACTGATGTTGAAGTCGGAAGGTTTCAATGTCTACACGACGGATCTGGGTGAAGAAGGCATCGATCTGGGCAAGATCTATGACTACGACATGATCATGCTGGACCTGAATCTGCCCGACATGAGCGGTCTGGAAGTCCTGCGCCAGCTGCGCGTCGGCAAGATCAATACTCCGGTCATGATCCTGTCGGGCTCGACCGAGATCGAGACCAAGGTCAAGACCTTCGGCGGCGGCGCCGACGACTACATGACCAAGCCCTTCCACAAGGACGAGCTGATCGCGCGCACCCATGCCGTGGTCCGCCGCTCCAAGGGTCACGCCCAGGCCATCATCCACACCGGCGAGATCGCCGTGAACCTGGACGGCAAGACGGTCGAGGTGCACGGCCACCGCGTCCACCTGACGGGCAAGGAATACCAGATGCTGGAGCTGCTCTCGCTCCGCAAGGGCACCACCCTGACCAAGGAAATGTTCCTGAACCACCTGTACGGCGGCATGGACGAGCCCGAGCTGAAGATCATCGACGTCTTCATCTGCAAGCTGCGCAAGAAGCTGGCCACGGCCGCCGGCGGCAAACACTATATCGAGACCGTCTGGGGCCGCGGCTACGTCCTGCGCGACCCGGCGGAAGGCTCCGCCCCGACCCCGGTCAGCGCCGCCGCCTGAAAGGCCGCGGACGACTAGACCTTCAGACGCCCGCCGGAGCGATCCGGCGGGCGTTCTGCTGTCCTTACGTCGAAACCGCCCCGGGGCCGCGCCTGCGGCCTGCGCCACCTGTCGGCAAGCACCAGCACGGCCCCGGTCCGCGTCGCCGCCTCGAGGGGTGACCGACGGCTTCTTAAGGCGTCTTTAGAATACCCCCCACCCCGCAGATCACCTGTGGTTGCGATCAATCCTGGTCATGGCAGCGCCTCATGGTTGCAACCACAACCCATGGAGGCTTAAATGCGAAGCCTGACCCTTGACGAATGTGGCATCGTCACCGGTGGGGCGATTGGGGATCCTATGTATTCGATTTACCTTGGTGACTCTGATCAGCAAGGCTCTCAAACGGGTGGCCAACAAGACAAGACGACGCAAGGTGTGGGGAATAACGGCGGGCGATCACCCAGTGAGACAGCTCGCGCTCCGGAGGTGAGATGGGGTGACATCCCGATCAGCCGTCCGGCTGGGCCCTTTGAGTCAGGTCCTGGCGGAAACGAAGGCGGCCCGGACGACTACCCTCCGATCACAGGGACTGGGGTGATCGTCGATACGGGTAACGGGTCCGTCGGTGTCGGCGTGACCGAGGACGGCAACGGCGGCGGGATTCGCATTACCCGGCGCTTCTGAAATCAATGATCGCGACGAGTTTTCGAATGCGTCTCAAGACCTGGCCTGGACCCGGCGTGATCTGGGTGGCGGCGGCGTTTCAGGCCAGTTCAGCCTGGAGCGCCGCCCTGCCTCTGGAGAGCCCGGACGAGCCGATCCGGTCGGTCGAATACTCTGTCAGCGGACCCGCCGTGGTCCGGCTGACCAACGGCGACACGGTCTCGGTTGGCGTTCCCGGAACGGACTCGACCCCGTCCGTCAGTCTGGAATGGGAAACGCGATACACGCTCGGTTCCGAAGTTCGCCAGGAGGGTTGGCGGATCCGTCAGGTGCTGTGCGACACCCAGGTGACGAACGCCTGCATCATCCGGCGGCGCCGGGGCGTTGTGGAACAGTGGACGACGCTTGACCTGTCGTCGGGTCAGTCCGGCCCGGATTGGCGCGAGCTTGGTGACGGCACCGTGCTGGACTACGATGCCCGCTCTTCGAGTGTGCTGCGTTCGTCGGTCTCCGAGGCGACCGTGACCGGACTGGTCGTCCAGTCCCTGAGCGATCCGGGCAGCGCGCGCGAGCTTTGGCGCGCCGAGCCCGCGAACAGCGTGGCCGATGCCCGCTATCTTCCCACGCAAACGTCGGTTCGGCCGATCCTTTTGATGACGGGCGGTGTTCCAGCGCACTGGACGGTGATCGACGGCGACAGGCAATCTCCGGTTCGACCGTCTCCCGGGGTGCTGATCGCCAGTTTCGAAAGCACCCTGTACATTGCCGCTGCCTCTCCGGACGGCCGGGAGAGCTGGCAGGGCTTCACCGAAACACCCCGCGCCGGGGCCGAATGGACGCCTGATCGGCTCCTGTATCACGGTGACGGCTTGACCTCGCCCACGGTGACCGTTCCCACCGATCCTGGTCGGCTGGTATCGCCGGAGAAGGGTGCCGCCTTCCTGCCGAACGGAGCCATGATCGCCGTCACGCGAACGGACGGGGTTTTCGCCCTGTCGGAGATATGCCGCCCTTCGCCGGACGCGGCGCCGCGCGCCGAACCCCTGACCCAGTTCATCGACTGGAGCGCGGAGGCGGCCAGCCTGACGATCCACGGCGGGGCGCCGGCGGCGGGCACGCTGTTGGTCGCGCGGTCCGACGTGGCCGGTAATCTGTCGATCAAGGCTTTGACGATCGCGTCGTCGCCGGGTCCGGCGCGCGCGATCGGTCTATGCGGCCAGACACGCGTGCTGTCCGCCGATCTCGATCTTCCCGCGCCTGCTCAGCCGCTTTCGGACGTCGTGCGGCTTGGCCATTCCACGGTCGCGTCCGACGGAGTCGTGCTGACCTACGACGTGATCGCCCGTGCTGGCCAGGTCGGGCGCATTCTGATCCGGCCTTACGGTGCCTTTGGATTGGAACCTCAACGGTTCATCGCGCGACCGCTTGAACGACAGTGGGTGGCGCAAGGCAACACGCTGATCGTTCCCAGACTTCGGGGCGACGCAGGCACCCGGGAGTGGGTGGAGGCCGGGCGCGGGAACCACAAGCGCCGCGTGACCGAGGATCTGATCGCGGTGTCCGAGGATGTTCTGCGGCGCCATCCCGGCATTCTCCGCCTCGACCTGGTGGGAATCAGCGCCGGTGCTTTCACATCGGCGAGAGCGGCGTTCGCACGGCCGGACCTGTTCGATCGGGTCGTTCTGATCTCTGGCCTGCTGGACCTGTCCCTGTCCGAAGCGGCGATCGAGGGCAGTTTCGCCCTCGACGAGTACGGATCCGTTCAGGGCGGCTTTCCCGAATGGCTGGGCGGAACCCAGGCTCCCGCCGGGGTGGCACCCCGATTCATCGTCCTGCACGGAATGGCGGACGAAATCGTGCCGGTCGAGGGTTCGGCCAATTTCGTCGCCTATGCGAGAAGCCTTGGATCCGACGTGGAGGGCCAGTCCTATGAAGGGATCGGTCATGACCTGGCCGGCGATTCCCAAATCCTGAGCGACATAGAGGGACTTGAGCCATGAGCCCGGCGGAACCAATGCGACGCGCTGCCAGGCTGGCGATCGGTCTCGGACTCACGGCGACCCTGGCGGGATGCGCCGGCGTCAGGGTGGACTGGGCCAGTTTCGGTGCCGGGGCGCTGGACGCCGCGTGCCGGAAGTCCCCCCATTGTGACCTGCCTTGCTCGCGTGATGAAGGACGGCAGGACTGCAAGAGCAATCGGCGCACTGATTGACCCCTCGGACAGCACCAGGACCGCACCCTTGAGCGCTGGCACCAGAAAGGGCGACCGACGGCCCGGGCGACCGTTGCCACAAGTTTTTCGTGTCCCTCTATACAAGTTTAGGTGGCTGCCAAACCTGGTTTCTGTTAACCATCATAAAGGTCAACCACAACCCATGGAGGCGTAAATGCGAAGCCTGACCTTTGAAGACTGTGGTATGGTCGCCGGTGGGGCGATTGGGGATCCTATGTATTCGATTCAACCTGGTGACGCTGATCAGCAAGGCTCTCAAACGGGTGGCCAACAAGACAAGACGACGCAAGGTTCGGGGTCTGGCGGCAGGAGAGCGCCTGTTCAGTCGCAACAACAGAGTAGAGAAAAGTTCTTCTAGATCATGGAGATATGTAGTTTCTTTGAAACTGTGCGCGTGCAAGAGGAACAATTTTGTTGTCTACAGACATAAGAAAGATATCATCGCCGACCATAAATCCACTCCCTGGCGAAATTACGGAACTCATTCGGGAGCGCCAGCAGTTCTCGTCATCTGCACAAATTGATGCCCTTGGAGAAAAATTCAGATACAGTTGAAGTTGATCTGAGGTCGGAAACCACATGGCTATGTCATAGGATACAACGACGGACGTACAGTTATACTCACCACTGTCTCGGGCTGAAATTATAAGAAGACGTCTTGCAACGTCTTTCCAGAAATCCACATTCCATCCTAACTCCTCGAAACGTGTTCTCTGAGACTGGGCGCGTTCGCTTCCACAGACGGGGGTGTGCCATTGGTAGTATTCAGCAAGCCAAACGGCGATCTGGTCGTTGCCATGAAATCCAATGAGTGGTCTACCGACGAAATTCAATTGAGCCTTCGTGGGCAAAATAAACTCTGCACATGACGACAGACAAAGTTCCCCAATAGAGACTTTTGCAGGATAACTACCAACTAATAATGCAGCTTCTTGGCCTATAGCAGGGTCACCTCCGTAAGAAGAAATCACAATATCATTACCAGCGTTGGCATTTCGTCTAATTGCGTCCACAAAAGTCGAGTCAAGTTCGCCCGTTATTGTTTTAACTTGATCTGGCTGTTGAACGCAGGCCGGCGTATAAATAATCGCCAAGCAAGCGAAAATAAAAAATAATGTTTGTCGCATCAACCTGTCTCCGAAAGGCATTTCCGAAAACACATTACCTAATTGATACAATGCTGACGTGGGTAAATTTGTGTGTCAAGCTGCAGCATGTACTAGAAGGCAAGGATGCACAGCAGACTAATCCTCCAGTCCGAATGCGGCCTCGCCTGGATCGCCGATCCGGCGCGGGGCGAGCGCAAGCTGACGCTGGGGGAGGTGTCGCGCCACTTCACCGGCGTCGCGCTGGAACTGACGCCTGCGCCTCATTTCGAGAAGAAGACGGCTTCGGAACGGGTGCGGCTGGGCGATCTTTGGAGCCGGCTGTCGGGGCTGAAGCGGTTCCTGATCCAGATGTTCCTTTTGACTCTGCTGATGCAGGGGATCGGATTGATCCCCCTACTCCCGCTCGACCCTTACCGCGACCTCGTTGCGGCGCATCGGCGGCAGGGTCCAGGGTGGGTCGTAGAACCAGACCACCGGCTCGTCGCGCGCGACCCAGCCGCTGCCGCTCAGCCCGGCCATCAGCCCGGCCTTGTGCGTCTCCACGGCCCGTACCGAGCCGACGCCGCTGAACCGCACCACCGCATAGGTTTCGGCCGGAACGACGACCAGTTCGACCGTCGGATCGTCCGGCACGGGCAGCTGGTCCATCGTATAGGCGGCCGGCATGAAGAACTGGACCGTCCAGCGGTCCGGGCCTGACGGGGTCTGGGCCACCGGCGCGGTCATGGCGATCGTCTGCGACCCCGCGGATCGCCCGCCGGACTGCGCGACCGGGGCCGTCATCGCGATGGAGGCGCGCCGGGCGTTGCCGCCGAAGATATAGCCCGCCAGGCGTCGAAAGCCCTGGTTGCGGGCTGCGTCGCTGGTGCCCGTCACGACGGTCTGCGCGGCGATCCGCTCGCCATAAAGGCGGATCTCCAGATCCCCTGCCGGCGCCAGGGTCTGATAGGCAGGCTCCTCGGTGCCGGAGCGAACCCCGACCGTGGAACAGGCGGTGGTCACCAGGGCTGCGCCGATCGCCATCAGGGTCTTCCTCATGATCGTCCTTTTCTCGGCCATCCCGGATGACGCCACTATCGGGAACAACGCGCAAACAGTCACCCGGGGTGCAGGGCGCGAATTGCCTCAGGGCCCGACGATGATCCCGGACGATGCGAGCTTCCATATGAACTGCCGCGTACTCGCATAGGACCGGGCCTGAAAGGCCGACCACCGGGCGACGAAGATCGGGTTGTCGGGATTGAAGTCATAGCCATCCCCGATCCGGACGAGGTAGCCCTGATCCACGAGCTTTCGAATGTGCCGTCTGACGGTTTCCGCCGGCAGGTCTGTAAAGCGCGCGACCGCGCCACCGCTCACGGGCGATGCGCCGGGACGGAGGACAGACAGCGGACTGGACGCACGGATGCTCTCCGGCAACAGACGCAGGTCCGCGCCGACCAGATGGCACGTCGCCGCGAGCACATATTTGGTCATGAACGGAAGGTCGGGCGCGATGGCCTGTACGGCGTTTATCGTCCGCAGAACGTGCGATGATCCCAGACGCAGCAGGGCACCGCCGATGGACCAGAGGGGCTGGACCAGCGTCCTGTCCGGTCCCAGATCATAGGCGTTGACCACGCCGAGACCCTTCACGAAGTCATCGAGTGACGCCAGATAGGCCGGAAAGATCGATGACAGGGGGCCCATGACGATGCTGTCCCGGGCCAGGACAAAGCCGTCCTCCTGCTCGGACAGAAACCCCCTGCCCGCAAGCATCCGGATCTTTGTTCGCGCCGTTTCGCGCGGCACGCCCACCGAGATGGCGACGCTCGTGACATTGGCGGGCTGGCGCATCTCGTCCGGCACGCTTCCCGGCAGAAGATACATCCGGGTGCCTTCGGGTCGCCGGTCTATGTGTTCGATGTTGCCGGTGAAGACGCCCGCCACGATCAGGCTGGCGATGATGTCGTCAGACAGCCACCCCCGGCTCGCCTTCACGAAGGCGAGGCTCATTCTGAGATTGAGCCAGGACACCTCGGCGGCCGGCGTGTGCGTCTTCATCAGATACGACCGGCAGAATTCTGTGCATGCGGCACGCCGATAAGCGCACCATGTTCAGGGTGATGTGCGGATTCCGGTTCGCCGCAACGCGTCCACGATGTCCTTGCCAACCTACAATTGTCCGATCAGTCCAGCGGTCAGGGCACCGGCCAGGGCCGTCATCGCCCAGGCCGCCAGCGCGCGCCTGTGCCTGTGGGCAAAGTCCATTCCATATCCAATCATGTCCGGCTCTCAATCATGCGCGCCGTCAAAGACGGAATCGGGTCTTCTGGAACCAGTCCATGAAGGCGCGAAACAACGGGCGGGCGGTGGATCGCCGACGTCCATCCGGCAGGACGACCTCGGAGACGATTCCCCGGGAGGCCCGCGCCCGCGACTGCGGGCTCAGCGGATGATCTTCGGGCTCCGTCCGGGTATAGGTTCGCCAGGCCATTCAGCGGGCGCGCTTGATGGCGGGACCGGACCATCTTTTGTCGAACAGGTCGAGCGCCGCGCTGGTCAGGGCCCATCGGTAGCTGTCCGGGCCGAGCGGCTTGCAGAGAAGCGGCGGGGGGCGGCGTCGCCCGGCGACGTCCAGATAGGCCTCAAAGGCGGCATAGACCGCTTCCCGCTCGTCGGGGGTCGCCTTCAGCGGCTTGCCGGTTCTGCGCCCGACAATCCAGTTCGCGATATCCTGTCGGTGCGCGGAGCCGCTGTTGGCCCTGAGCGCATCGATGATGTCGGCGACCAGCGGGTCGATCGCACCCTTGGCCGTCTTGTACGCGGAGTAGCTGATAACGTTGGTCATGGTCCGCCCCCGGCGGAATAGTGAATAAATCCTTAAACTTGTGATATCGCAGACCACCGGTGTCACAACGGCGTTGGTGCCGAAAATGGGGGCGCCCGTTCATCGGGGCCGGACTGTCAGGCCCGAACGGGGGCAGCCGTTCTCGCTGATGACAC
This sequence comes from Brevundimonas sp. AJA228-03, assembly GCF_017795885.1. Lineage (NCBI taxonomy): Bacteria > Pseudomonadati > Pseudomonadota > Alphaproteobacteria > Caulobacterales > Caulobacteraceae > Brevundimonas > Brevundimonas sp. AJA228-03. The sequence continues at coordinate 2,666,100 of NZ_CP059297.1, forward strand.
CGTCAACGGGCGCGACAGGTCCAGGTTTTCCGGGCGGCGCGCTGGCGATCCTTCCGATCAGCGCGCCCCCCGACCCTGCCAGAGCCCGGGTAGCGGGTCGAACCTGCAGGCGGCCGGCATCGAGAGCTGGACCGTCGAACAGGCCACCGTCGTGTGGTTGCAACAAGGACGACGCCGGCGAACCGGCGGGCGTGGTCGCTCTAGCGATTCAGCGGCAGCGGCAGCGGCGGGATGTGGATCTGGACCACGGACCGTCCCTCGCGCGAAATGCCCCAGATCTCCCGGTCGGCCGTCCGGTCCCAGGCCCAGCCCTGGCCTTCGAACTCGACATTGACGGTGGCGACATGGCGCAGGACCGACCCGGCCTCGGGCAGGGCCAGGACATACAGCTCCTTCGCATCATGGCCCGAGACATACAGCAGGCCGTCGTCACCCCAGCCGCCGCCCGAGCTGGAGGTCGGGGCGAACCGCTCCAGCACCGAGGGCGGAAAGACCCAGCTTTCCGTCCGCCGCCACTGGTCGTCGAACCGGACGAGGGTGGTGTAGGTGTGATCGCGTCCGGGCTGGCCGCCCCGCTCGTCATAGTTGGCGAACAGGGCCCACCAGGCCCCGTCCTTCCAGTCGATCCAGGTCAGCGACCCGATCTGCTCGCCCAGACTGATGCTGTCGACATGGGCCAGTGTCAGGGGATCGAACACCTCGACCGAGGACACCATCGGCACATGCGGAAAGTTGGAATGGGCGCACATCAGCCGCGCCTCGTGCACCAGACAGGCGTTCAGATGGACGAACAGGGTCGGGTCGCCCGCCCATTCCGCCAGTTTGGTGCCATCCGCCTTGGCGTAACGGCCCAGCCGGGTGTTGACCACGGCGTAGAAGTCGTCGCCCGCCGCCGCCGCGCCCTGGCCGGCCTCGCGGATGTCCGGATAGCGCCGCAGTTCGACCGAGGCGAAGGTCGGCGGATAGGGCGGCTGGGACAGGGGCCGCTCCTGCTGGCGCGGATAGCTGGCCAGGGGCGGGACCGGCCGTGGCTCGGCCGGCCGGGCGACCGCCGGGCGGTCCTGGCCGCGCGCGGCGGCGGCGCAGCCCAGGGCGAGGACGGCCAGGGCCGTGGCGGCGAGGATGGGTCTGAGCATCGGCGTCTCCAATCCGCCTCCTCGCCTAGGCCCCTGCCGTGACGCTGCCCCGGCAGACTCAATGCATTTGTGAGACGGCCCTGCGAACAATTTGTGGGCGTCCGGCCGAGGGGGCGGGTTCAGACCCGTCCAGCCCGCGCTCGACCCGATCGGGGGGGCCGGTTCAGGGCCGGACCGCATCGGGGCGCGGACGGGCGCGGACGCCAAGATGATTGGCCGAGGGGCGTTCACGGCCGGGCACGGCGGTATGGATCGGACGGTTCAACACCACAGGTCCGTTCGCCGACTCCACCACCATGGTCGTGGATCCGCCGCCGTCGAGATTGATGGCGTCGCTGGCCCCCAGCGCGACGAGAATGTCGGTCAATTCGTCGAGACTGGCACCCTCGCTGAAACCCGGCTGGCGTCCATCGACGGTCACGAGCCAGGCCAGTCGACGGCGGGCATCGAGACCGACGGCGGTGCGCGGGTGGCGGGCTGTGCCATAGGCGGCGTCGAAGGCTGCATATGACAGACGCTGGCCATCCTTGAGCAGGCGCGGACCGGCCGCCATGGCCTCACGCACGCCCGGGCCGCAGTCCTGACCGTCGTTGATGACCACCCGGGCCTCCCGCCAGATGCAGAGGATGGCGTTGACCCGCCGGTCGAGGTCGGTTTCGACCGGGGAGACCACCCGCCCGTCGTGGATCGCGGCCCCTGAGACATCCGTCCCCTGACCGGGTTGGGGGATATAGTCATCGCCCCCGGGCGAACCGCCTGCGAATGGCAGGAAATAGCCTCCGTTGACCGCCGCCTGCCAGTCCTGGGCCTGGAGCGCCTCGGACGTTTTCAGGGCCCGGTATTCGTGGCCTTCGCTTGCATCTCCCGGCGTGACCCCCAGCGACACCCCCGGGACCGTCAGGTCGATCCGCAGCACCTGGATCGACATCGGAACCGGCCCCGACGCGGGCAGGGTCTGATGCGACACGCCGTCAAACAGGGGGACCCAAGGGGCCGGAACCGGACCGGACGTCGGGACAGTGCTGCAGGCCGCGACTGTGAAGGCTGCCGCCGCGAGGCATGTTCTCGCAAGAATGCCGGTTGTCCAGCTCATGATAACCTCAGTATTCAGACGAAAATTCACAGATCGGCGGCATCGTCGGATACGGAATGCGCCACAGGTTGTATGCCACACTGCCCCGCTCTGCTCAGTCGCGCAACGACTGTGCTCAGTCGCAAAAAATTCGCCGACTCCCGATCAAAAATTCTCGAAACGGATGCGTTGCCGTTGTCGGTCGCTGCGACGTCTCGTCTTGGACGCGGGTGTTTTCGCTGAGCAAGGCGAGCCTGCAAGGGGAATATTTGCCATGACGTTTTCGCTGCGCACCCTGCTCATGATGATGAGCAGCTCGATCGCCCTGTCGTCTCTTGCCGGACAGGCCTTCGCCCAGTCGGGTCCGGCCGATCAGGACGCCACACAGGTCGAGGAGATCGTCGTTCTCGGCTATCGCGCGCAAAACGAACAGGCCATCCAGGCGCGTCGCGCAGATGAGCGTATCGCGGACTATCTCGCGGCCGACGACATTGGCAGCCAGCCCGACTACAACATCTCTGACGCGATCCGGCGCCTGCCGGGCATTCAGACCGTGTTCGATGAGGACGAGGGCAAGTTCATCTCGATCCGCGGCCTGAACCCCAGCTACACCCTGGGGGCGTTCGACGGGGCGACGCTCGCGACCTCCGAGCGGTCCAACCGCCAGCTCAATATGGAGGCGATCCCCTCCGGCGCGATCCGCCAGGTCGTCGTCACCAAGTCGCGGACGCCCGACGTCGACGGCAATGCGATCGGCGGTACGCTGAACCTGATCACGCGCTCGCCGTTCGATTCGTCCGGCTTCTATTTCGCCGGCACGGCCGAGGTCGGCACCTCCTCCGACACCGTCGTCCCGGGCAAGGGATTTGGCCGCTCCTATGACGATGCGCCGAACTGGCGCTTCGACGCGACCATGTCGCAACGCTTCGGCAGCAGCGGTGAATTCGGCGTCCTGTTCGGCGTCAACTACCTCCAGCGCAACCGCGACCAGGAGAGGCTCCTGCCGCAGCAGGTCCAGCCCTCCATTTCCGCGACCCCGACGCCCGTGGGGGCCCCGGCGGCGGCCGGGTCCCAGACGGATCTGCTGTGGTCGACCTATCCGAACACGATCGAACGGCTCGGCGGCATCCTGAAGCTGGAATGGGAGCCGATGACCGGCCTGCGGACGGGCGTGTCCTTCGTCCACTATGTCCAGAATGACAACGAGCTGCGCCATTCGCAGCGCCTGCGCAACGGGACCGGCGGCAACGCCAGCTTCATCCGGTTCAACGATTTTCCGCTCGAAAAGCCCACCACTGTGGCGCAGTTCTTCGTCGACTGGGCCCTAGACGAGACCCAGACCCTGGCATTCCGGGCCTCCTACTCCGAGGCGCAGTTTCTGGAACCGTCCAACCAGCTGCAGTTCAATCTGACGGGTCCGGCGGCGACGTTCGATGTGGCTCTTCAGGGCCGTGTGCCGGTGGCGACCAACCTGGATCCCCGGCTGTCGAACCCGGCCAGCTACACCCTGCTCAACAACAGCTTCACGCCCTATGAGGACGACAGCGACGAATATGTCCGCGAAGTCGCCTTCGACTATGGCCGCAATACCGAACGCGGCGACCAGGGCCTGGGGTTCGGCCTCGGCGCCAAGGTGCGCGAGATCAAGCGCGACAATGACTCGACCACCTGGAACTGGGTCCTCACGGGCGCGCCCCTGTCGCTCAGCCAGTTTGCGATCCCGACCAGCTATCGCCCCCCGTACGGCAACCTCAACCAGATCTTCATCGACTTCGACGCCTTCAACGCCTTCTTCAAAGCCAATGCCGCGAGCTTCACCGGCGGTCGAAACGAGAACCGTCAGGCAGACTGGGTCTTTGACGAGGATGTCACCGCCCTCTATGGCCTCGTGCGCCACGCGGGTTCGCGTCACACCCTGATCCTCGGCGGTCGCTACGAGGACACGGCAACCTCGGTCGAGCGCAACCGCACTCAGGGCGCAGTCCAGTCGCGGGTGACCCGCGAGGGCCAGTACGACCACTTCCTGCCGTCGGTCACCTTCCTGTATGACGTCACCGACTCGCTGCGGCTTCGCGCGGGCGCGTCCAGAGCGGTGGGACGCCCCAACCCCAGCCAGCTCGCCTCGGGTGAAACCGTCAACCAGACCACCGGGGCCATCAATCGCGGCAACCCGGATCTGCTCGCCCGCGAAGGCGACAGCTATGAAGCCTCGCTGGAATACTACTTGCCCGGCAATACCGGCGTGGTCTCGATCGGCGTCTTCCGCAAGGAGATCAAGAACGAGATCGTCACCCGGCTGACCGTCGCCGGCGGCCCCAATGGCGAAGACGTGACCCAGCCGGTCAATGCCACCCGGGCAGAAGTCCAGGGCCTTGAGCTCAACGCCGTCATCAACAACCTGCCCCTGCCGGGGTGGCTGTCGAACTTCGGCGTGTCCGCCAACGCCTCCTTCATCGACGGCAGTTTCGATACAGGCGGTCTGCGCGGCACGGTCGATGTGCTGCAAGGTCAGGCCGACACCCTCGGCAACGTCGCCGTCTTCTACGAGCAGGGTCGGTTCCGCGCCCGCGCCGCCTATGCCTATGTCGGCGAAGCCTTCACCAGTGTCAGCGCGACCGATCTGACCGGTGTGACGGATCGTTATGATGCGGCGCTGGGGACGTTCGATCTTCAGGCGCGTTATGCCATCAACGATCGCTTCGAACTGATCGGTGAGGTCCGCAACGCGACCAACGAGGAGAAGATCAACTACACCGGAAACGACATCTATCGGGACGTGTCCTTCTACGGGCGCCAGGTCTGGGCGGGCACCACCTTCAGGTTCTAGGGCCTGATCGGCAGAGGGGGGCCCACAACGTGGGTCCGCCGAAATCGTGCATCGCGCTCTCGCTCAGTCCTGGAGCCTCATTCACGGCTTCGGCGGAATCGCGAAGCAATGCCACCTCAACCGATGAGGCTCTGATTGTGCGACCTCAACAGGGTGTCCATCCGGTCCGGGCCGAGGGAACTGGAGTTGAAGCCTTCAGACCGGACCTCGGAGGAGGACCGAATGGTCGGGCATAAACATGTCGGCTGACAGCGCTTGGTCGAGCCGGGCTGGTGCGGCGGGTCAAGCTGCGCGTCTCCGCCACCCTCACGAAGGCGTGCAAAACGTCGATGTCCCGATCGAAGATGCGATCAGCCATACATAAGTATTTGTTATGCGTTGTATCACACCAATAAACTGGAACGGCCTTGATCCCGGCGTTACAGGGGCCCCGCTCAAACGCGGATTGATCCATGCCCGACCTCGCTGCCAGCCTTGAACGACTGACCTCTCCGGCGATCCTGTTCTTCTTCCCCGGCGCGGCGGCGGCTTTCGTGCGGTCAGACCTGGCCATCACCTTCCCCTTCAACCTGACCTTCGGCATCGCCCTCTACGCCGCTGCAGCCCATTGGCTGTGGTCGTGAGTGGGCACCTTCTTCAACAACGGAGACCAACGATGACGCTGTTTGCCCTCGCGACCCTGCTGCTGGCCGCGCCCGTCCAGGCGGCCTGTCCCGCCGTCACGACCGCCGGTGTCGAGGCCCAGTTCCAGCGGTTCAACGCCGCCTGGGCCACGCAAGACCCGGATACGGTGACCGCCCTGTTCACCGCAGAGCCGGTGTTGCTGCCGACGCTTTCGAACACGCCGCGCACGACGCCGGCGGCTGTCCGCGACTATTTCGTCGGCTTCCTGCGGAACCGCCCGGTCGGCCGGATCGACACCAGCACGGTTGAGATCGACTGCCAGACCGCATCACGCGTCGGCACCTGGACAGTGACCCTGACCGATCCCGCCACGGGTGCCAGCCGCGACGTGCACGCCCGCTATTCCTTCATCTACCGGTTCGAGGACGGCGAGTGGAAGATCGACCATCTCCATTCATCGGTGATGCCCGAAGGGCATTGATCTAGCGCGGTAGACGGATCGCCCCGGCCTCCGACGCACGCGGGTTCGGCTGGGAGAAGCCGTCGGCCAGCCGGACCACGAAGTTCAGGCCCAGCGGATCGGGCGCGCCCGGATAGTAGTCGGTGCTGATGATCTGGGCCCCGGCCTGGACGGCCGCGTCCAGTCGGCCGAGGTCGCCGATGCGCGCCTCGGCGGTGTTGGCGTCGGCCCGGCTGCGGACCAGAAACCCCTGGCCGACCAGACGCCGGATGGTTTCGCCCTCGACCACCGGGTCCTGAATGTTGAACACCGCCGCCTCGGCCGCATCCTCGGGATAGAAGCCGAACATCATCCGTCCGCGCAGGGCCGGATGGCCCTCGGCATACAGGGCGTTCAGGCGCGGGCTGGTGTCGTGGACCAGCAGCACCTTGCCGCGCGAGGCCTCGACCGTCGGCCAATGCCGGGCCAGCGCCGCCTCGCGCAGGGTGGCGTGATCGCCCCGCACGCTGTCGGGCGTGATGACCCGGTCGCCGAAGACGGTGCGAATGGTAGCATCGATCGCGTCCAGACCTGCGACGTCATAGGGTTCGGGTGCGTCGCGATTGTTGACCAGGATGACGATCAGCTCGTGGTCCGGATGGGCCGCGGACCAGTCGGCGACGATTGCCAGGCACAGCTCCAGCGTCAGGCAGTGGGTCTGATCGTCGAACGGCGGGATGTGCAGCACCTTGGCCCCCGGTGCGGACATGATGGCCAGGGCCCGCGGGTCGCCGGCATAGGGACCGGCGAACAGTCCGCCGTGGCGGTCCGAGACCGGATCGAATTCGAACTGGCGAATCCCCAGGGCCAGCTGGTCCTCTACCGGCGGGTGGCCGTACTCAAGGCCCGGAAGCAGGGTCGGTGCCGCCGCGCGGATGGCCTCGATCACCGGGGCATCCGGATAGGGTCGATAGGAGTTGTGGCTGCCCAGGATCTGGATCTGGTTGATCTTCAGATCCTGCGCCGACGCGGGCTGGGCCAGCGTCAGCAGGGCGAACGCCGCCATGAACGGTTTGCGGACATCGATCATCGCGGCGGGCCCCCGGACCTGGAGTTGGATCAGAAACGGGCGCGCAGGCTCAAGGTGACCGTTCGGCCGTAGTCATTGATTTCGGCAGGGCGGTTGGTCGAGCCGGCATAGGTGTATTTGTAGGCGTTGGTCAGATTGGTCGCCTCCAGCGTCACCGCATAGGTGTCGGTCACGTCGAACGAGATCGAACCGTCCAGCGAGCCGAAATCGTCGACGAAGGTCTGGGCCTGGGTCGTGCTGCCGGTGCCGGACAGGAACTTCGCGCGCCAGAAATAGCCGATCCGGGCCTGCAACCGGTCACGCTCGTAGAAGGCCACCAGATTGTAGCTGGTCTTGGACAGACCCACCAGTTCGTCGGTGATGATGCGCGCGCCCGAGGTGAACTCGGATTTCACGTCCACCAGCGTGAAGGACGCTTGCAAGCCCAGACCGTCGAAAGGCGCAGGCAGGAAGTCGAACACCTGATTATAGGCGGCCTCGAAACCGGTCAGCTTGGCCTCGCCACCGTTGGCCAGGCTGGACAGCAGGATGTCGCCGCGTCCCGGCACCTGGATCGTGGTGTTGGCGGCGGTGATGTAGTCGTCCAGCTTCTTGTAGAAGACCGCGCCGGTCAGCGAGCCGGTCGGGGCGAAATACCATTCCAGCGACACGTCGGCCTGGGTCGCCAGGAAAGGCTCCAGCGCCGGGTTGCCGCCGGACGCCGTCGGGCTGTCGCGCGAGACGGTGATGCGTGGCGCGATGTCGACCAGGTTGGGCCGGGTCAGGACCCGCGAGGCGGAGGCACGGGCGATCAGGGTATCGGTGAGCTCTGCACGCAGGTTCAGGCTGGGGAGCCAGTCGTCATAGGTCTTGGGATAGCTGACCGGTGTGGGTGTCGTGCCGTTGACCAGCGTGCCGCTGGCCGTCTGTTCGGTCTGGCTGTAGCGGACGCCGACATTGCCGGTCACCGGGATCGACCCGACATCGAACGCGAAGTCGCCCCGCACGTAGGCGGCGCTGACGGTCTCGCTCACCACGAACGAACTGCGCAGGTCGGCCGTGGATGGGGCCTGGTTGCGCACCGCATCGGTATAGAGAAGGTTGAAGAAGGCCGTGCGCGACGGTGCCACCCAGACGCGCGGGGTATTGCCGCCGAAATCCGACAGGAAGTTCGTGATCGGCAGCGTCGTGACGAAGTTGGACCCCAGGGTCGAGACCGGCACGCCGAGCAGGGTGTTCAGCACGATGTCGCGGCGGATGTAGTTGCGCTCACGCTCGCGATACTGGGCCCCGAAGGCGATGCGGGTCAGGAAGCCGTCGAATTCGCGATGGGCGTCCAGCTTCGCGGCCTGGTCGGTGTCGCGCGAATCCTTGCGGGTATAGTCGAAGGCGTCGCCCGAATAGTTGGCCGGATTGTTATAGTCGACCGGCCCGGACAGGAGGGCGACCTCCTTGTACCCGCGCGAAAAGTCGAACGTCAGCGGCGCGAAATAGGAAATCCGGTTGCGCGTCGTGGCCAGACCTGCGGGATGATAGCTGCGGGCATAGGAGTAGGTCAGGTCGCCCGTGACGGTCCATTCGCCCGGCGTCCAGGTCTGTTTCAGGCCCCAGACCTGCAGGTCGTGGCGGTTCAGGCTGGTCTCGCGCGAGGCCATCCAGCGGACGTTGTCGATGGTGCCCGACACGATGGTGTCGCCGACCACGCGCTGGGTGCCCGCCCGGAACACCGGTTGGCGGAAGGTGCGATCGTCCGGATAGATGTCGAGGCCGTACTCGTCGTAGTCGACGTCCAGACGGGTGATCAGGAAGTCGAAATCGGTCTGGAAGTCGTCATTGGGACGCCATTGCAGGGCCAGCGAGCCCGAGACGCGTTCGCGATCTTCAAGCTCGATGGTCGGGCGGGTTCTCGTCGGAGCATAGAGACCTGCGGGCAGGCCACCGGCCACCGCCGGGGTAAACCGGTCCAGCACCCAGCCGAAGTTGAAGAAGCGGTCGTTGCGGACGGTCCGCTCGTCATACAAACCGGAGACCAGCACGCCCAGGGTGCCATCCTGGTTGTTCCAGCTGTAGAGGCCCGAGACCGAGGGATCGGTCTTTTCGGCCAGATCATTGTAGGACGCCCGCAGTGACAGGGCCGCGCGGGATCCCAGATCCAGGGGACGGAAGGTGTGGACGTCGATATTGCCGCCCAGGGCCCCGTCGTTCATGTCCGCGGTCGGGGCCTTCACCACCTCGATCGACGACACCAGTTCGGACGGCAGGACCTCGAAGCGGAAGTTGCGACCCTGCGCCCCGCCGTTCTCGATCAGCTCGTTGATGGCGACCGAACGGCCGTTCAGTTCGACGTTCTGGAACTGGGGCCCAAGGCCACGCACGCTGATGAACAGGCCCTGCCCGCGCTGGCGGTCCAGCGTCACGCCCGGAACCGTCTGCAGCGCCTCGGCGGCGTTCAGGCTGGGAAACTTGCCGATGTCCTCGGCGGTCACGGCGTCCAGGCTGTAGTCGGCCTCGCGCTTCAGGGTCGACGCGCGCTGCAGACTGCGGGCGTAGCCGGTGACGATGATTTCGTCGACGGTGTCCTCGGCCGTCTGGACCGGCGCGGCAGAGGTCTGGGCGAACGCTGCGCTCGCGCCGAGTGTCACGAAACAGACGGTTGCGGCCGTCCCGAGCAAGGTCGTCTTCAGCATGATGATGGATCCCCGCGCCGCCGTGCCCCATGCGGGCAGCGCTGCGGTGCCATAGGCCGGGATTGCGACGCAGTTATTTGATCAAGGCGACGGTTCGACAGCCTATTGTGCGTGTACGGAGCCGTATCGTCCGGGGTCGGCTAATCGCCCTGAAGACCCGCCATCACGGCGCGATACATCGGGTTGGGCCGCCCGGCCGTGTCGAACAGCAGGGGGCTGTCCTTGCCGTCGTCACGAGCTCCGCCCCTCAGCCAGCTGTCGGTGTCGCGCAGGCCCCAGACGGTGAAGGCGAACCTCTGGGCCGACGGAAGCGCAACGAAGGCCTCGGTCAGTTCGGCGACGCGCGCGGTCTGCTGGTCGATCTTCTGGCGCGGCGAGCGGATGTCGATGCGGCCCTCGGATCGCAGACTGGCATCCAGCTCCGACACATGGATCGGCAGGCCGAACCGGGCGGCTTCCTTGAAAAAGGCGCGGGTTTGGCCGACGGGGATCTCGATATCCAGGTGCGACTGGGTGCCGATACCGCCGACGGGGACCCCCGCCTTCAGCAGCCGCTCGACCAGCCGCAGAAAGGTCGCGCCCTTCACCGGATTGTTCTCCAGATTGTAGTCGTTCAGGAACAGCACCGCATCCGGATCGGCCATCTTCGCCTGTTCGAAGGCGCGGGCGATATAGCCTTCCTGCCCCAGGACGTCCGACCACAGGCAGGACCGCAGTCCGTTCCCGTCCTCGGCCACCGCCTCATTGACGACGTCCCAGCCGGTGGCGCGGCCGCGGTATCGCCCGACGACCTCGGCGATGTAGCGGTCGTACTCCCGCCGGAACCGCGCCGGGTCCAGCGACCGGAAGAAGGCGCTGTCCTGGGAATACCAGATCAGGGTGGTGCAATAGAGCCTGAGCTCATGCGCCGTGCAGAAGTCGGCGATCCGGTCGGGGGCGTCCCAGCGATAGTCGCCGGTCTCCGACAGGATGTACTCCATCTTCATCTCCCACTCCGGCGTCAGCTGGGAGACGTGAGTCAGGGCCAGGTTCACCCAGGCCGGTTCGTCGAAATGCCCGCTCATGGCGGCCACGCCGATCGGGAAGGGCGCGATGGATTTCAAAGGTGTGGCATCGACCGCCGGCGCGGCCTCGGTGTTCCCGCAGGCGGCCAGAGCGAGGGATGACAGCAGAACAGAGCGGCGGTCGATCATCGTTCTCCCTCCCCCTCGGGGGAGGGTGGTCGAAGCGAAGCGAAGACCGGGTGGGGAGGGCAAGGCAATCTGGACTCCGGTCTGGGCGGCCTCGTCTTGCCGCCCCCACCCGATCGCTTCGCGATCTGCCCTCCCCCGCAGGGGGAGGGAGATGGGTGTGCGTTAGCCCGCACGCTTCCTCAACCCCATCTCGTCGAACGCCGCCGTCTCACGCTTGCCGGCGGCGACGATGGCGTTCAGACGGGTCATCTCGGCGACGTGTTCGAACTTCTTCAGCTCGGAATAGGCCCCGGTCAGGGCGTCACGGGCCCCTTCTTCCTCGGCGTCCAGGGTGACCAGGTCGCCCTCGGCGGCACCCTTTCGGGCCTTCCAGCCCGTCAGATAGCCCTGCAGCATCATTGCGGCCTCCGCGTCGATCCGGGCGCGCTCGCGCTCGATCTCGGCCTCGGCATCCAGAACGGCCAGGCGCATCTCGGCCGATGCCTTCTTCGACGTGATCTCGGCGAGGCGCTTCTGCAGCGTCTCCACCTCATAGTTGGAAATGCGGATCAGGGAATGGGCCCAGGCGGTCATACGGTTACAGTACCTTTATCCAGATCAAGTCAGTGGCGAGAGGCGAGTGGCGGGTGGCGAGAGAGCCGGCGACCTCGTCGATGGACTGATCGTCAGCCATCGTCCGCGATGCGCGCCCGGTCTTCGCTTCACTCGTCACTCGCCACTTTGAACCAGACCTTGGTTCAGAATGCTTTCCAACCGGTTGAAGGAATCGGCCATCCGCGTGACGTCCTCCTTGTCCTGACCCAGGAACGCCTCCAGCGCCGGGTTCAGGGCGATGGCACGGTCGGTGACCGGGTCGGCCCCCGCGCGATAGGCCCCGATCTTGATCAGCTCCTCCATCGACGCATAGGCCGACAGACACTGGCGCGCCCGCTTGTTCAGCTCGCGCTCCGGCGGGGTCTGGCACCCCGGCAGGGTCCGGCTGACGGACTTCAGCACATCGATGGCCGGAAACCGCCCGCGCTCGGCGATCTTGCGATCCATCACGATATGCCCGTCCAGGATCCCGCGCACCGCGTCGGCGATCGGCTCGTCGTGATCGCCGCCGTCCACCAGCACGGTGAACATGGCCGTGATCGGTGCCGCCGTCGTCCCGTCCGGCCGGATCGGCCCCGGTCCGGCGCGTTCCAGCAGCTTGGGCAGTTCGGAGAAGACGGTGGGGGTATAGCCCTTGGTCGTCGGCGGTTCGCCCGCCGCCAGTCCGATCTCGCGCTGGGCCATGGCGAAGCGGGTGACCGAGTCCATCAGGCACAGCACTTCCAGATCCTGGTCCCGAAGGTATTCGGCGATCGCCATGGTCATATAGGCCGCCTGACGCCGCTTCAGCGCCGGCTCGTCCGACGTCGCCACCACGACGATGGCGCGACGCAGACCCTCTTCGCCCAGGGTCTCCTCGATGAATTCGCGCACTTCCCGGCCCCGTTCGCCGATCAGGCCGACGACGACGGCGTCGCAGGTCGCCTGACGCGCCAGCATGGACAACAGCACCGACTTGCCCACGCCCGAGCCCGCGAAGATGCCCAGACGCTGGCCCCGGCAGGTCGTGGTGAAGACGTCCATCGACCGCACGCCCAGGTCCAGCCGCTCCCCCACCCGGCCTCGCGCATGGGCGGCGGGCGGCGCGGCGCGCAGCGGATAGGGTGCGGGCCCCTGCGGCAGCGGCCCCTTGCCGTCGATCGGCTGGCCGAAGGCATCGATGATCCGGCCCAGCCAGGCCGTGGTCGGCTGGACCGCCGCCGCCTGGCCGATGATGTGGATGTCGGCCCCCGGCGCCACGCCCTCGACCGGGCCGAACGGCATCAGCAGGGCCTTAGAGTCGCGAAACCCGACCACCTCCGCCGGCAGGGGCGTGGTCCCCCGTCGCCCGATCTCGGCCCGCGCCCCGACGGCCAGCCGCGACAGCCCGCCCTTCGCCTCGATCAGCAGGCCGGACACGCCCGCCACCTTGCCGGTGACGACCAGGGGATCGACGGCTTCGACGGCGGCAACCAGGTTGTGCATCCAAAGAGGGATGCGGGATCGTGGTTAACGAGGGGTGAAGCGTCCGCGTCGTCAGGCGATACAGATGTGGGCTCAGTAATCCGCGTGTTCGCTTATCTCCAGCAGGGCCGCGCCCTTGTCCGCCTCACCATAGGCTCCGACCCAGACGGAGTAGGTCCCGGCCTCAGGTGTGGGGAAGTACAGCTCGGCATTCTGGCTGCCGCCACTGTCGTCATTACAGTACCAGTCGCCGCTGGGCGACTGAAGCAGGATCGTCGTGTCCTTGATCGATACCGTTCTGAAAATGAGGCCGGGGCTCCCGGGCCAGAACGCCAGCAGCACGTCGGGGGCCGTGCTGATCAGCCCG